>NHDN01000051.1 GCA_002171765.1 Verrucomicrobia bacterium TMED60 | reverse complement strand
ACTCGTGATCAATACAGATATCAGCTTCTCAGTGCTGAAGGCAAACCTTTGGTTGTTGGCTTGGAAGAAGGAGAAACTTTATTAACCCGAAGAATCGAAGAGGATGGTGTTGTAAATTTAGTAGTTAGCCGAGAAGGTGAAGATATTATTAGAAAATCTGGGCAACTCAAAATTGCTAACTTTCAGTCTCCACAATACTTGAGAAGGGTAGGTAATGGCTTTTTCTCAAATGGACAAGTGGGGCAAAATGTTGCTGGAATACTGGATAACAGTTTCCCTGCCTCAGGATCAAACGGTAAGATTAAACAATATGCTCTCGAGCTTTCCAATGTTGACTTGACCAATGAATTTGCTGCAATGATATCGCATCAAAGATCATTCCAAGCAGGTTCTAGAGTAATTACTACTTCCGATGCTATCTTGTCTGAAGCAGTGAACCTTAAACGTTAGTATTCACCTAACCTAAAATAAAGTCATGTGTGCAGCTCAATTAGACGAACTTCCCGAAAATAACGAAACCCCAGAAACTAAACCAAGTGGCGGTAATCTTGTTCCTGCCCTAATTGCTATTGTTTTAGCACCGGCACTGACAGTTGGTGCTATGTTTTTTTTAATCCAGATGAACAAGCCCGAGGAAACAATCAAACCTCAAATCATCGAGGGTGGCCAACCCTTAGACATGGAACCATCTGGGGAAGAGAAATTTTACGATTTAACCAACCTTATCACCAACCTTGGTGGTCCGATAAAATCCCGATACATTAACCTTGAATTAAAGCTAGAAGGTCTTGCGGGTGACTTTGAAAAAGTTTTGGAAATGAATGAACACCGGATACGGGATAAAGCTTTGGCTATTATGGGTGCTTACACCTATGAAGATGCACAACTCGATGGATTTCAAGAACGAGTCAGGGTTGATCTCAAAAAAGGTTTTTCCTCGGTGCTGCGTAAATATCGTGATGGAGAAAGCGATTTGATTCGACAGATTTATTTCACCCAATTCGTCGTCCAGTAAGTTATTCAAATGCCTGAGGATACAAAATTTGAAGACGAAAGCTTTGATCTGTCCGAGATCGAAGGCACCTCGGGGCAACCCATTTTCCTTCATGATGGTACTAAAATACTGGATAGCTCCGGAATAAGTTCGAAAAAATATGATTTTACTAATCCCATCGTTCTTTCTGATGCAGATCTGAGCAAGCTAAAGACAAAATCCGAACAATTTGCATATTATCTTGCGGGTCACTTATCTATGTTTCTCCGTACCGAGTTTAATCTCGAACTGGAGGACTTAACCGCAGATCTTTATTCCAACTTCACACAGTCAATCAAAACACCATCTTGTGTTTCTATGTTCAAAATGCAGGAACTTAATGGTATTTGCCTTCTCGATGTAAACTCTCATCTTTCAGCGACCGTGGTTGATCGCATACTTGGTGGTCGTGGATCGACCAACCCTGAAGAACGCGGACTTACCGATATTGAGAAAGCCCTAGTGGAAGATTTCAATCAGATTATCCTTCAAGAATGGTGCAAGCAGTGGGAATCAACCATGAGTCTGACGCCCAGCATCATTGGTTCTGAAAGTTCCGGTAAATTCCTCCAGACCTCCCCAGCCGACGCAATGATGTTAATTATGAGCATGGAAGCATCCTTTGGTGATGTATCTGGTCCCATGCGGATCGCAGTACCTTATTACACGATGGAGCCTGTGCTAAGTAGACTTCTCGCCTCAGTCTCCAGTGAAGAAACCAAAACTACAAGACCTCCACGCTGGCACGAAGTATATGATAACATACCCGTTCAAGTATCAGCAGAATGGGATGCCTTCGAGCTTTCCCTTCGTGACCTAAGCAATCTTGAAGTAGATGATATTATCGAAATGGATTCTGCCCTGATTGAAAAAACTAAATTAAGAATTGAAAGTCGGACCTGTTTTACTGGAGAGGTAGGCCTCGAAGGTGACCAAGTAGCATTTCAAGTAAATGAAAGTATTACGGACGCATTAAAGATGATTGGAAAAAACCATGGATAGTAAAAAAATGGATATTGTGATGGACGTTAAGGTTAGCGTTACCGTCCAACTAGGTACGGCTGAATTGCCAATGAAAGAAGTAGTTGAATTAAGCCCTGGTGCCCAAATACAACTTAAGCAAAATGCGAAAGACCCGGTAAGTTTATTGGTAAATGGCAAATTAATCGCTCACGGCGAAGTCGTTGTCATTGATGATCGGTTTGGTTTAAAGATTACTGAGATCGTTGACTCCCCTTCTTGACTCTTTCAGGACGCATCTCTTATGCATCAATTGAGGTCTTAAATTGATTCCATGGCTTTCAACAATTTCCGCATCCACCAATCCTTTCGCGGATAGTACATGGTTGTGGGTTAGGGTAGTAGGCTTCCTAGGTATTCTCGCTGCTTCGGCNTATTTCNTAACATTATTNCAGAAAAAGCGCCAATTTACATCNCTCAAAAAAAAGCATGGGAAAATTGTCATTGCTGACACTTGNCCACTAGGAAACCGNCAATATTTGGTCGTGGCACAATATGGGAAGGAAAAACACTTAATTGCTGTTAATTCAAATTCCATTTCTCATTTATCAAAATTGGATACNANTGAAATAAGTGCGGAAGAAAAAAGAAACCCATCTTTAGATGAAGATAAGCATTAGAGTCATTTTAATTTTATTGACCTTAAGCTGGCTTCAACAGGCAGAACTCTACAGTCAAACCACCGGTACCNGTTCNCCCGGGTTAAGAATTGATGTNACNGGNTCGAATGATGATGGTGACTTTGGCGTTGCCATNCAACTCGTAATTGCGATGACGATCCTAACANTAGGTCCGTCGATTATTATGATGATGACATGTTTTACGAGGATGGTAATCGTATTGGGTTTTGTGCGNAATGCCATNGGGGTNAANGCGGCTCCATCCAGCCAAATCATTGTTGGNCTTTCGCTATTTTTAACTTTTTTTGTTATGGGACCAGTATGGAATAAGATTTACGACAATGCGGTTACTCCATACATGGCTGACACCATGAAATCAAGCGATGCCCTCATGGTTGCGACAGCGTACATGAAAGATTTTATGCTCAACCAGACCCGTCAGGAAGATGCTCAATTCTTTCTTGAAATATCAAGGCAGGGAGCAATGACAAGGGATGAGCTTCCTCTTAGTATTGTTGTACCATCTTTTGTCCTTAGCGAATTGAGAACTGCCTTCCAGATGGGATTTTTGATTTTCATCCCTTTTATTATCGTCGATTTCATTGTGGCATCCTCCTTGATGTCTATGGGAATGATGATGATGCCCCCAGTGGTTATATCCATGCCCTTTAAGCTACTGCTTTTTGTATTAGTGGATGGTTGGTACTTGGTTATTCAATCATTGGTTAACAGTTTCAATGTATCTTAGCTTTTAATTTAAACAGGAGGCATCAATTATGACAATGGAACTTGCAGTCGATATCATGAGAAACCTTTTACAGACTGGACTGATTTTATCTATTCCCATTCTTGGTACCGCACTTGTAGTCGGTCTAGTTGTCAGTTTCATCCAATCGATTACCAGTCTTCAGGAGCAGACTCTTACATTTGTACCGAAATTAGTATGCGTTTCTCTTGCCATTGTAATTTCCGCGAATTTCATCCTTAAAACGATGACCGAATTTTGTATCTCTATGTTTAATTTGATGCCAACCATGGCACAATGACAATTGAAGCAGGTGAAATTGTCGTTTGGGTGCTCGTTTTCCTAAGAACGGGGGCATTTTTTCTGGGTATACCGCTTTTCGCGGGGAAACTCATTCCCGTAAAGGTGAGAACCGCATTTGGATTGCTCTTTTCTATTTTGATCAACCCGCTCGTTCCAGCAAATTTAGAATTGGCTAATCATTTTGTAGGGGCGATTCTTTTATCACTCAATGAAATCTGTATTGGTTTATTGCTTGCTATGACCGTGAGGATGATTTTCTTTGCGGTTGAACTAGCAGGTCACCTAATTTCCTATGAAATTGGTTTGATGGCAAGTAACAGTGTGAACCCACTTTTAGGTTCCACAGACTCCACCATCACCACTCTCCTTTATTATTTCAGCATGTTGATTTTTTTCGTAGCTGGAATTCACTACGACATACTGAAAGCCTTCATTTTAAGTTTTGAAATTCTACCTATTGGTAGCTATTTTCTTTCCGCTAGCCCAATGGTTGAATTCGCAAGGGAAGTTTCAAATGTTTTTGTTATTGGAACCCTAATCGCAGCACCATTTATCGCTTTGAATTTTATGATTAACATATCTTTCGCGGTTCTTGGTAAAGCTGTACCTAAAATGAACGTTTTCATGACGAGTTTTTCCATCAGAATTCTCTCAGGTTTAGTCCTCTTAGTCTCTTCTATTTTACTAATAACATCCTACATCCTAGACGGAAGTAAACGTTCCGTAACCATTATGTTGGATATCATTCAAAACGGTTAAGATTGGGAAACGATGGCTGATGTAGATAAAAGTTCAAAAACGGAACCGCCAACCGAAAAAAAACTTTCTGAATCCAGATCAAAAGGGCAGTTCGCTAAAGCTCCTGAAATTGGCATGACCTTCACCTTACTAGCAGGTTTGCTGATTATTTTGTTTTTAGCTCCTTCAAAAGCAAATGATATGCTCGTATTTACCAGGTCAATACTGGAGAACATGGAGTCTATTACCACTACGCAAGAAGGGGTTGCCCACACCTTAAGTTCTTCCTATTTATCTATGGCCTTAATTGTTTTGCCTTTGCTTGCAGCTTGTTTTCTTGCTTCCTTAATCGCAGAAGGACTTCAAACTGGCTTTAGGTTTACTCCNAAGGCAATNGAGCCTNCCTTCAAGAAGATGAACCCAATTTCCGGAATAAANAGGATCATGGGTTTAAAAGCCCTTAAGACCTTTTTNATTGATTTTNTNAAATTCAGTGCCATCGCNTCGGTGGTCTGGCTTACCTTAATCATTTTTCTTGATGACCCCATTTTTTACGCGCCCGTACCCATCCAACATTTACCACAATTCATCTATAAACTCTTCCTCGTGATGCTATCTATCCTGCTATTACTGTTAACAATAATAGCAATAATCAGCTTCTTCATGAAAAAAAAGGAGCATGATGATGAAATGAAGATGACTAAAGAAGAAGTAAAAGAAGAAAGAAAAAGTAAAGAAGTCTCGAGCGAAGTCAAAACAGCTCAAAGAAAGAAGGCTATGGANTTATTAGGNGGCCAAGGGGTGGCNGATGTTTCGACTGCCGATGTTGTGGTGACCAACCCTACGCACTACGCNGTTGCATTAAGATATGAAAAAGGCACGGATAATGCTCCTGTTGTNGTCGCGAAAGGAGAAAATCTATTGGCCAGANGAATAAAACTTNTAGCAAAAGAGCACGAAGTTCCCATGATTGAGAACAAGCCCGTTGCTCGTACCCTNTATGCTTTGGGCAGAGTAGGGGAGCCNATTCCTCTTCAACTCTACCAGATAGTTGCTGAAATTTTGGCTCATGTCTACAAAACCCATGCTTATTATTTCCATCGCCTTAAAGCTCGAAGAATTTTATCTAAAATGCCTTTATCCAAAGCATACTCATGAGCGAAATCTTTCAGAAATTCCGCTCTTACCTAGCCAGATTTGGGGGCAACTCCGACCTTGGTTTTGTCTTTGGTTTATTCGGTGCTGTGCTACTCCTTGTTCTTCCTGTTCACAAAGACATCCTCAGTATCCTTCTCGTCTTTAGTATTGCGATATCCCTCTTAATTTTACTTACCGTAATTTATGTTAAAGATCCTCCTGAATTTTCCGTATTCCCTACTTTACTACTAGCTGTTACGCTTTATCGTCTGGGTCTGAATGTAGCATCTACTAGGTTAATCTTACTAGACGGGGATGCTGGATCTGTGATCCAATCTTTCGGAACTTTTGTAGTGGGCGGAAATTATGTAGTTGGAGCAGTTATTTTCTTTATTTTGGTGATTATCAATTTCGTGGTTATCACCAAAGGTGCGGGTAGGATTGCTGAAGTTACTGCCCGATTCACCTTGGATGCGATGCCAGGCAAGCAAATGTCGATAGATGCTGAAATGAATTCTGGTGTCATCACGGAAGCCCAAGCTCTTCAACGAAGAGAAAAGATTCAAAAAGATGCCGACTTTTATGGATCCATGGATGGTGCAAGTAAATTCGTCCGTGGAGATGCGATCGCCGGTATATTTATTACCGTAGTCAATGTAATAGGTGGCATTTTGATTGGATATTTCCAACGCGACATGTCGATGTCAGATTCCCTACAAACCTACACAATACTTTCAATTGGAGACGGCTTGGTTACTCAAATTCCTGCCATTATTGTTTCAATTGCTGCAGGTATTTTAGTTACCCGTTCTTCTGAAGAAGCGAATCTGGGAGAATTCGTTAGTCGTCAACTTACGATTTATCCCAAAGCGATTGCGATTGCCGGAGTGATGCTACTGATGTTTGCATTATTTCTGTCCGACACCTTCTGGCCCTTTTTCATTTTATCAATTTGTTGCTTCATGGCAGCTTTTTATTTCTCAAAGAAATCCCAAGAATCTTCCATTGAAGACATGTCAAGTGAAGCGAATCAAGGAGGTGCAATGGGAGCTCATTCTGGGGCTAAATCCCTTCCGAATCAATCGGACCCATCCCATGCAAATGCATCGGAAGGGCCGAGTTTATCACCTATGGAAAGTGCAATTGAGCAAGAAGTTTTTGGCTTAGAAATGGGGTATGGTCTTCTGGTGCTTGCCGACAAGAAAAAAGGAGGTGACCTACTGGAGCGTATCACCGGTGCAAGGACTAATTTTGCCAAAGAAATGGGGATGCTCCTGCCTACCATTGGGGTNCGCGATAACATCGAACTGGAACCAAACGAGTATCGNTTCATGCTNAGAGGGAAAGAAATTGTTCGANCNACCCTAATCCCTGACAGATCTCTGGCAATGAGTATGGGGGGAGGAGATGCAAGCAAGTTAAACGGAATCCCAACCACAGAACCTGTTTTTGGGATCAAAGCCATGTGGATCCCTGAAGATGAAAAAAGAAATGCTGAAGTAGAAGGATGTACCGTAGTGGATCCATCCTCNGTATTGGTNACTCATCTTGCAGACNTTCTTAAAAGAACAGCTCATCTTATCCTNGAAAGNGANGGGACNCAAAGATTGCTTGATTTAATCAAGGATAAAAACCCAACTCTGGTCAGCGAACTGCTACCTGATCTGGTTAATGTGGGCATTATCCAAAGAACCCTCCAAAATCTACTTCGGGAAAGAATTCCAATCAAGAACCTAACCTTAATNCTGGAAACAATCGCCGATATGGCAAGTTTGACCAAGAATCCAGACGACTTATCAGAGCAAACCCGAAAACGTCTTGGGATGTATTTCATAAAGGAATATGAAACCGAACCAAACAAATTAGTAGCACTGACTTTCGAACCGACTTTGGAGCAAACTTTAATTTCAAGGGTTAAAAGAAGTCAGTTCGACATCGGTCTAATCATGGATCCCCAATTGACCGAAGGAATCATTAAGGAAATAGAACCTAAGATTGATGAAATGAATAATAATGGCATCACACCCGTNATCGTGACCACGGCAGAGTTACGGCTNGCCTTTAGGAGATTCATGGAACCATCATATCCACAACTNCTAGTGCTCGCATACCAAGAACTGCCTTCGGAAACTCAAATCGAACCTTTTGGAGCAATTGCACTCGCCAATCAAAGTCTCCCTGATGAAATCGTGGATGCTATGAATGAGCAGGAGTCTGCGAATAAAGAACCCGTTGCCGCCTAAAATTANCCATGCAAGCAATAAGCGAAAAAACGGACGAAATGAAAGCTGGAAAACGNTATAAATTAATCGTTCGTTCAGCAGAGGAGGCGGTNCGTATTATTAGGGAAAAACTTGGGGATCATGCAAAAGTTCTTTCCGTTCGTCAGGTTGGGGGTGAAGGGTTAAAGCGGTTTATTTCATCTCCGAAACTTGAAGTGATAGCTGAGGTTCCAAGTCCAGAAATTGCCGAACAAAAAATTAGCGGTGAAAAACTTGCAAGCGAAGATTCAACAGAACACGATACAAGCGGGGATAATGAAGGCGTAAAAAGTTCAGGAATTACTCAGGATGCTACCGAAGCCTACAAAGAAGAAAAAACCAATACAAAGCCGGATAGTGGGCAAAACGAAATTTCCTCTTTTGACCAAAATGAAACCCTGTCTTTACTTCATAAAACNGGATTTGATCAGACCTTACTGAGTGATATCCAATCTTGGTCGAATTGGAATGAATTTAAAGACCTTCCANTAGCCGATGCTTTAAAACACATAACGGTTGGCCTTTCAGATCGTTATCGCTCAGCAACTGAGCTCAAAGCACAAAATAAGATTGCTCTCATAGGTTCTCCTGGAGTTGGCAAAACTACCACTTTGTGTAAGTTTCTGGCTCATGAAGTCTTCATGAACAAGACCTGCCCAATGGTTTTAAAAGTGGAAAGTGGAGTCCCGAATCCAGATGACGCCCTGCGTATCTTTTGTGAAGTAGTTGGGGTTACTTTATTTCGACAAGCTGAGTCGGTTCCACAGGTCACCAATGATTCACCTTTATATCTTGATTTCCCAGGTCTATCCCTGACCAACCTTGAGGACTGGACTACAACAAAATCAACATTGGACGATCTAGAAGTCGAAACCAGGGTGTTGGTTGTCAACGGTGCTTACGATAAGGATATCCTTTACAAAAACATTAACACTGCCAACCACTTGGGCGCTACTCATTTGGCTATTACTCATTTTGACGAAATTTCAAATTCCACTAAGCTCTGGCCTCTTATTTTAAGAAGTAATCTTACCCCTTTATGCATTTGCAACGGACAGAATGTGACCGGGGATTTCACAACCGGGGTTCTAAATCAAATGATCTCTAGAACGTTTCCAGAAGAATTATACGCAAAAGGTTTCTCTTCTTATCAAAACTTATAACTATGGTTAATGACGATGCCAAATTCTTTTTTTGCCTATGTGGATTCATCGGGTTTTTAATCTTTTTGGCCGCTTCGTACCTCAATCAAAAAGACCTAATAATTGCGGTTCTTTATGGCTCATGCGGTTGCTTGATTTTTTCTATTCTGGGCAGATTTCTTCTCGGAATGCTCCTTAAAGGCAACATGGAAATGGAAAAAGTCGCTATATCAAAAGAGCAGAATACAANCGCAAGTGACCACACACCAAAAACTCGAAAAGCGATTGGTGAAGCCATCACCAAAGTCAGTCAGAAGATTGACTCAAAAACATGATTCTGAAATAAACTTTAGATGAGCTCAGCGAAAGCAATGGAAAAAACAGACCTGCAGGCTGATCGCTTGCAAAGGCAGGGCTTGGCCAAGGCAGCAGAGCGATACAAGAAGGCGATGCAGGATACAAAATCCAGGGATCTTTGGATTGAAGACTATTTACCTCTTGTAAAATCGATTGTTTCAAGAATGAGGCATCACTTTCCTGAGAGCTATGAGACGGAAGATATGTACGGGATTGGGGCTCGGGCACTTGTGGTTGCTGTAAATAAATTTGATTCCAGTAAAGGTAAAGCTTTCGGTAATTATGCTACCCTTAGAATCAAGGGTGCTTTGCTTGATGAGCTTAGAAAAATCGATTCTTTACCAAGAGCAAACCGGGCCAAAGCACGCTCCTTACAGTCTACCATTTCTACTTTTGAGGCAAAGCACAACCGAAGCCCCTCGATTGAAGAAATCCGGAAAGAGCTTGGTTTATCCCAGTCTGAGTACGAAAAATTACTTAAACAAACCCAGCCAGTAACTTTTGTTCCGATCGATGGTGGTGCATCGAATTCAGGCGGCCATTCTGAGGATGGATTATCTTTATCGGAAACCTTATCAGATCCCACGGAAGTAACCACCCAGGAACTCACTGAAAAAAAAGAAAAGGTCAAAATCCTACGCGATCTTATTAAAGAGCTTCCTGATCAGAACAAAAAAATTCTCATGCTTTATTACTATGAAGAATTAAAGTTGTCTGAGATTGCTCAAATCTTTAGCTTGACCGAAGGACGAATCAGTCAAATTCTATCGCATTCCTTATTATGTCTTCGCTCTAACTTTCAAACACTAGACCCTAACTAACCATTTAAAATGCTATTAGCTGTTGGTATCGTAATCGTATTTGCCTCCTGTATCGGAGGTTTTGTAACTGCTGGAGGTAATCCAATCTCACTTGTCCACCCGGGTGAGATCATGATTATTTGCGGAATCGGCTTAGGTATCCTCGTGGTATCCAGTCCTAAAAGCGTTCTCATAAGCTTAAAAGAGGACATCATTAAAGCCTTCAAGGGGGGGATCGCGAATCAAGGTAAATTTATCGACCTCCTCGTCCTCCTTTATGAGTTATTCATGCTCGGGAGAAGAAAAGGTACGCCCGCCTTGGATGAGCATGTAAGTGACCCTCAAAACAGTTCNATATTCACTAAATATCCATCCTTTCTCAANGACAAGGGATTGGTTGANTTTTTATGTAATTCTCTNAGNCCCATTGTGGATGGAAGATGTAAACCAGGTGAAATCGGTGGAATCCTCAACGCCGAACTCCAAAGCCGAGAAGCTGAATCNTCAAGATCTATCAAGGCGATCGAAATGATTGCGGACGCTCTGCCCGGAGTTGGCATTGTTGCCGCTGTTCTTGGAATTATCAATACCATGTCAAACCTTGAGGATCCAGAATCCGTNGGTTACAAAGTTGCTGCNGCNNTNAGTGGTACNTTTCTTGGGATTTTCCTAGCTTACGGTATAGGAATACCATTAGGCAGGTTAGTTTCCCTAAATCAAACTCAAGAAATGCTTTATTATCGAATCGTTGAAAGGACAGTATCTGGTTTTGCTACGGGATTATCCCCGATCATGGCAGTCGAAATTGGAAGAAGATCCTTGGATAAGCAGATTCAGCCAACCGCGGATGATCTCGAAGAGAAGTGCAAGGAAGCTGCCAAGGGAGCTTAAAACCACTTTGAAAATGTCCAAATCCCCCAAGGCATTTATCTATAGACAGCGTCGCAAATATTTTCATGGTGGGGCATGGAAAGTAGCCTATGCAGATTTTGTTACCGGAATGATGTCTTTGTTTCTTGTCCTGTGGATCCTTTCACAAGACGAGGAGGTTATCATTGCAACCACCCGATTTTTTAGAGACCCATACAAGGCAGGAGTTCCGAAATCGACTCCAGTTGAACAAAAGGATGCAAGACCAGGTAGTATGGTAGATCAAATCGTCGGTCGGTCCGACACAACCATGAGGAATACCAACGATACCACATCGATCGATATCGATGTTCTTCACCGGATTGCACAAGACTGGTATAAGAGACTAAAATTGCATGAGATAGATGATGAAGTCATTCAAATTGAAGCCACTTCGGACGGTTTGAAAGTCACTCTTTTTCATGGAGACGATAAACCACTTTTTGAAGATTCTTCTGAAAACCTTACCTCTTACGGAAGAAAAGTAATGCTTAGAATGTCTTGGTTACTTTCCCAGCATGTTTTGGTTTACAGAGTCGACTCTCATACCAACCATTTGAGTTCAAGTATTGGTAGAGGAGGGGAAGGGCCTTGGGAGATGTCCCTTCTGCAAGCAAAAGAAGTAGTGGATGCTCTTGATTATTATTCTGCGGGTGATTTAGATGAAAAACTCGAAAGAATTACGGGACATGGAATTACCAAACCAAACGATTCCCGCTATCCCAATCAACACGACAAGAATCGACGGGTTGAACTTAGTCTGGTTTTGGACATGAGTAAAAACGATCTGGCTCAATTCAAAAATAATTAGGTACGGTTTTTGCTTAACAAAAAATATGCAAAGTTATCTTTCAGGTAGAGGCGGAATTAAAGAAGACGGTGATGTCTCTGCTAAATCTCAGTTTCGTCCATTCCTTCAAAGCAAGGATACAGAACAAACTGATACCGTTGATGATCTTTCAGGCAAAGACCTCGAATCTGAAGTTATCTATGATGAAGCAAATTGCCCCAAGGTTGAAGTCCTTTCGGAAGAAGGCATAGCCCAAGAAATCCTGATTCATCTTCAAGACGGTAGGATTCTTAAAATTCAGTGCCAGTATTGACTCGTTTGAGACAATGCTAACTTGTGCGTAACTATCCTCCTCTGGAAACAATCCGTCGTTTTAAACTGAGCTAAATCTCCTTTAATGGCATGCATTCTGCTTTACTGCATGCGTGAACCTATCATTATTTGAAAACGCTTCTGCATTAAGAGGCCTCGAGCAATACCAAAACATAATTGCGAACAACATTGCTGCGAGTCATGTTGCTGGTTTTAAGAAAGTTGCGGTTAGTTTTGAAGCCGTCGAAGGTGGAGAAATTGCCCGAAGTACTCATGATAGATTACGCAATGAAATGCCTGGTTCTTTTCCGGTAATGAAAAATCAGGTAGATTATCATGAAGGAGAGATGCGCGAAACTCATAACCCTATGGATATGGCCCTTCGCGGAGACGGTTTTTTTGCCCTGCTTAACACTAATGGGGACGCGGTTTACACTCGTGATGGTCAGTTTTATGTTAATGCAGACGGTGTAATGGTAAATAGCATGGGACACGAATTTTCAGATGTAGGAGGCTCGACCATCCAAACTGTTCCTGGCGGAGGTGATCTAAGCATTGATAAGGAAGGACTAATCTATCAAAGTGGGCAGAACATAGGCCAAGTAGGAGTTTTTGTTTTTGAAGATCCATTACTGGACTTACAAAAGGTTGGGGGTGGCTTTGTTGCCAAAGAAGTGGGTGTAACCCCCGAGAACGCAAACCCNGAACAATTTACGATCATGCAAGGATACATCGAAAGCAGCAATGTCTCACCAATCGAAGAAATGATTGGTTTAATCGAAGTATCCAGAGCACATGAAGCGAACCAAAAAATGATACAAACTTTTGACCAGAATATAGGAAAAGCAATTGGAACCCTCGGACAAACCCAGTAAATAGACAATGAACTTATCTCTCTACTCAGGAGCAACGGGCATGCAAGCCCAACAACTCAACCTCAATGTTATTTCTAACAACATTGCAAATGTTAACACCACTGGCTACAAGAAGAATAAGATAGAATTCCAAGATCTGCTTTATCAAAATCCACGTCAAGCGGGTGGACAGACTGGTGCAGGTAATGTTATTCCCACTGGTGTAGAAATGGGGAATGGAACAAAAGTAGTATCAACTGCGAAAATTTTTACCCAAGGCCAACTAACACAAACCAGTGAAAAGATGGATGTTGCCATAGACGGAGTTGGTTTCTTTCAAGTTGAAAAACCAGATGGAACAGAAGCTTACACTAGGGATGGGGCATTTAAGATCGGACCTGACGGTCAAATAACTACCGCCGATGCATTACCCTTAGCTGCGGGTCTTCAAATTGATCCAGAAGTTACCAATGTCTTTATATCACCTACGGGTGAAGTTTCCGTAGAAACTGCAGATGGAAGTCAAATCATCGGTCAACTTGAATTGGTTCGTTTTCCAAATCCTGCTGGTATGAAAGCACAAGGTGGCAATTTATTTATTGAAACTGAAGCAAGCGGTGCTCCTGAAATTGGTGCCCCGGGTGAAAATGGATTTGGAGTTTTGCAACAAGGGTATCTCGAGATGTCGAATGTCAATGTTGTGGAAGAAATGGTGAATATGATCATTGCTCAACGTGCTTACGAAATTAATTCCAAATCTATTCAAACTTCTGATGATATGCTTGCTCGAGTCAATCAGTTGAAGCGTTAATAGATGAGCCGAAAATTACCCATATTTTTATTTTTTTCCGCATTTACTTTTCTTTCCGGTGAAGTTGGTAAATTCCTAGAGCCCATAAGCTTTGGGAAGGAAACAGCTTTTTCGGAAACGAAGCACTCCCTAAAGTCGTCCGCTCTAATAGCTCCTACCTCAAACCTTGGATATAAAGACCTTCAATTGTCGGCAATCCGTAAGGTTGAGCTGGACCGTCCGTTACTTGAGAAAAAGCTCAGTGAAATGTTGGCTCACAGGTATCAATCAAGCGGCAAGATCTCAGCATATCTTACCCGCGAATGGAAAGTGATTGAAATCAGTCCCAATTTCATTGTCAAAATCAATGACTGCATGCCTGACGAACTTTGCCCAAGCACTTTTGTCCGCTTCAGTATTTGGGACCGTGGCTCTTTTGTTGGAAATTTCGCTGAACCTGTGAGGTTGGCTCATTATGTCGATGTTTTCTTCAGCACTCAACAAATGAACCGGGGATCCAGGCTTAGTTCTTCGATGTTTACCTCTAGACCCGTTGATATTCTTAAGCAATATGCAGGAGCGGTTCCTGCCACCGCTAAACTTAATGGTTACCAACTTGCAACTAACATCAAAACGAGTTCTCCCATTCGTTGGAACCACTTAGCAAAAGTGACTTTGGTAAGAAAAGGTAAAGTCGTCGATGTTTTTGCCTCGGGCAATGGTATTTATGTAACCATGAANGGTATGGCACTGGAAGACGGTGTGGAAGGTGGACTCGTCAAAATAAAAAACCTGTCCTCCGACAAAATTTTTCATGCCAAAGTCCTCAACGAAAATAGTGTAAAAGTACATTTATGAATCTTTTCAAAATACTACTCGCCTTTTGCCTCTCATCACTCATTNGNGAAGTCCAAGCTGCCTCATTGTGGAATAAAAGTACTAATTCCCAAAGAAGTATTTTTGCTGGNAAAAGAGCATATTCAATTGGCGATTTGATTACAATCGATGTATCTGAAAGTTCTTCCCTGGCAGCTTCTCAGAATTCAGTTCGTAACCGTCAGTCTCAAATCGAAAATGCAGTTAACAGCTTCCTTTTTGCAAACAGTAAAATGGGGACNCACAATGGTGGACTTCCAACCACAGAGATTGAAACTAAAACCTCTAACCAGGGCGGAGGTTCGATTGCTAACACCCAAGATCTTAAAGGCCGAGTTTCGGTTGTGGTGATCGATGTTTTACCTAATGGAAACCTAATTATCGAAGGAGCAAGGATGGTGACTTTTTCCGGNGAGAGTTACTATGCTGTCTTGAAGGGAATTGTCAGGCAGGAAGACATCGGATTTGGTTTCAAAGATGGTCTGAGATACCGAAATATCATTTCCTCTCAGTTCATTGCCGATGCTCAAATCGAATTTGTCTCGAAAGGAAGCCTTAATGATGCTCAAAAAGAAAGTTGGTACCAAAGGCTCGCTGCGATTCTTAACCCNTTNTAAAATATACAGTGAAGTTATCNAAAACTAAAATCGCTTTTGTTTTTTGCCTCTCTTTTTTAGTAGGGGCTCCTTTTGTTTATGGAGCACAAATTAAGAACTTAACCGATATTAGAGGAGCAAGAAGTAATCAACTCTTCGGTTATGGTATCGTTACTGGTCTGGCAGGTCAGGGAGATTCAAGAATCGAATATACTGAACTTGGTATCTTAAACGCCCTTGAACGCCTGGGTATTCGGGCTGACAAAGCCGATAAATCCAGAAACATTGCTGCGGTAATGGTAACTGCAAACATCGGCCCTTTTGCCAAAGAAGGCTCAAGAATGGATGTTACCGTTTCTTCGATCGGAAATGCTGATTCGCTGCAAGGGGGTATCCTTTTGCAGACTCCTCTACAAGGAGCTGATGGTAAAGTTTACTCGGTTGCTCAGGGTCCGGTTTCTATCGGAGGTCTATCCGCAGGTAACGCTGGAGGAGCGAATGTACAAGTGAATCATCCTACTGTAGGTATCATTACCAATGGTGCTCTCGTTGAAAAAGAAATCGAAAGCAACATACTTAACGCTGGTTCCATCGACTTACTCCTTCGTTCACCCAACCACTTGACTGCGGTTAAAATTGCTGACGCAGTAAATAAATTTTATCCAGGCACATCTATCGCTGAAGATGGAGGCTTAGTGAATATAAGGCTTCCCCAGAATTTCCGTGGACAGTCTACCAACTTTATTGCAGCGATCGGTGCAATCGATGTTAAGCCAGATGTACCAGCCCGAGTAATTATCAACGAAAGAACAGGTACGATTGTCGCAACTCAAAATGTCCGTATTTCTCCCGTTGCTGTAAGCAGTAGTAATATTACGATTTTTCTTAATCCAACCACTGGAGTTAGCCAGCCTTTACCATTCTCTCAAGGGGCAACCGCGGTCATCCAAGGAGAAAATGCAGAACTCATTGAAGAGGTTGGTAGATTCGAGGCTCTTGATGAACTTGATCCTCCTGGNGCCTCGACAGTAAATGAGCTCGCATCCGCTTTGAACAAGCTCGGGTTGACCACTCGAGAAATGACTTCGATTCTTCAATCCATAAAGAATGCCGGTGCNTTACAAGCGGAGTTAATCATCAACTAATATGGAAACAAACGACATCGGAAACAAGTATNTTGGCATGGATTCTTCCATGCTTATGGAGATGGCTCACTCGAAACATGCCTCTGAAAGTCAAAAAGTTGCTGCAGTTAGCCAACAGTTTGAGTCTGTACTTGTAAAACAGTTCTTAAAGGAAGCCCTAAAACCAATGTTCAAAGGTGTTTTCAATGAAGACGGAAACGCCCATAGAATGTACCGCCACTTTTTTACGGATGCAATTTCCGAAAGCATTGCCAGCGGGGGCGGGTTTGGTATCTCCAATATTCTGCAACAACAATTGTCCAATCAAGCTTCGCCCACCACAGAAGCAAAAAGTAAAAATCTTTAATTGTCATGTCAACCTACGCTCAAACCACTGTACCTAATCTTTCATTTACTTGGGAAGACTTACTTGGACTACTTCGTGATGAGCTGCAAGAATATGGCAGCCTTCTTGGTCTACTCTCAGCACAACAACAAAGTATTTTAGACCGCAGACCTGAAAGCCTGTTGGAAATAAATCAGACCGTTCAGACCCAAATGGAAGCAAGTCAAATCCTTCAGAAGAGAAGGCAGGGTTTTGTCTCTAGCTTGGCAAATACTCTTGGTATATCCCAGGAATCCAACCTATCCGAACTCATTCCTCATTTCCCAGATGTGACTCAGCCCATGTTTGAAAGCTTAGTTGAGGAAATCAATAATCTGATCACCAAGGTGAGGTCAAAAATAGAGCAAAACCAACGCTTATTAAAGAGACTATCTGAAGTAACCGACCAAATTCTCAGTATTACAAATCCCAGTTCCCACTCCAAAACTTACAGTCGTAGTGGAAATGTACATGATCTTGCAGGCGATCGATCTAGTATAAACGAATCTGCATAATCTTTTTTATTCTTATGTCTTTACTCGGAGAAATCAGCAAGAACAGTGAGGCTTTGCGTTACCACGCAAAGACTGCTGAAATTGCCGGTCAGAACTTGGCTCATGTCAATGACGAGACCTATGCTAGGCAACGCGTGCTGGCTAGGGAAGGTGTAATGTATGGAAGCTTTGGCGAACTCCAAACNTCAGGACTGGAAGCAGCAGGATTGGATCATGCCCGCAGTGAACTGCTCGACAAAAGGGTTGTGAACGAACTTTCTGAAACTGCCAGCTTGGAGGCTCGTAAAGAAATCCTCGACCTCCTCCAGGGTGCACTGGGAGAAACGATTACGCGAAGCGGAATTAATGTTGGTCTAGATGACCTCCACGACAGTGATCTCGCCCCAGGTAGCCTTACCCGTGCACTCAATGATTTCTTTAATGCCTTTCAGGAATTGTCGGCTTCTCCTGATGAACCCACAATCAAGCAAGAGCTATTTAACAAGGTTGGGACTTTAGTTAAAAGATTTAACGATGCCGGAAGTAGTTTGGATTCCATTGAAGAGGATCTTTCAGAAACAGTTCGAAGGTCAGTCGATGATGTAAATCGTGTATTGGCTCAACTGCATGAAGTAAATAAGCAAGTTCGTCGCTTTGAACTTCAAGATAAGGGAAAAGCGGTTACCTATCGTGACCGCAGGCAGGCACTACTGGAGGAATTATCTCAATTAATGGACTTCAAAGTGGAGGAAGATGTTGACCCAGAAAGCGGTCTTCCCTCTGGCTTCATCAACTTATATGTCCAAGGCTCAGCCAACGAGAAAGTTAACCTCTTAGATCCAATGGGGCCCAAAAACATAANCAATGATTGGGGCCAAGAGTTTGTTATAGCTGCTCCTAGTGATCCCAATGGAACCCAGGCAAAAGTTCGTGCTAAAATTGATGCAGATGGTAACTTGGGTAGATTTGAGGTTTTAGATGGTGGTTCACTTTACAATGACTCAGAGGGCCCAATTCTTGTTTCGCTTCTTCCCCCAAAACCCACCACAAATTTGGTTGAAACAGAAACAGGTGAGGTAGTTTCAGCACCGAAAAGCGGGACAGTCGAAGAAGTTTTTGTCGCTCAAGGAGATGAAGTTAAGCAAGGTGATCCGCTCGTCAATGTAGCAGTTGATGGCGACGAGACCGAGATACCAGCAGATGCTAACAATGTTGCCGGACAAGCGGCTGGGATAGATGCACCTGTTGACGATGGAAATGAACTCTCTGCTGTAACTGGAGGGAGCGTGGCAAACACGGTTCCCTTTTTATCTGAAGTAGCCAGAATGCAAGGGGATGTNTTTTACCANGGNGATGCNTANTACCAAGCTCTTACCAATACGCAAAAAGGGGATGATGTATCTGACACCTTAAAATTCATGAAAATTACAACTTGGCCCAATGGCCAAGTTCAAGAAATCAAAAAACGGCATTCCGACATTGAATCTTTTCAACAAGGTGAACAGATTTATTACGAAGGAAAGTATCTCCAAGCTACNGCTGAGGTTTCTGCAATCTCGGAAGAATTAGGCACCAATGGTTTAGCTAGCCGGACTTATTTGGCTGGAGAAGTCATCAAATACGAAGATACCTATTATCAAGCCTTTCAAAACCTTGAAAAAGGTACTGATCTTTCCACGATTCTTGCTACGACCAATCAAGACGGAACTGAAGGCGAATTAGTCCCTGGGGATCAAACCCTCGGGAGTCTATGGGTAATAGGTCAAGACCTTCCCTCCGAGACTAATTCAAAATTAGAAGGCACAGCTGACGAAAATGGTGAAATTACATACACTAAAGGTGAAATAATTTCGAGCCTGGGTAGTAATAATAAGCCGATGTATTACTTAACCGTTGCAGATATTCCGAATGGAGAGGTTCCTGATTTCGCCAACTCAAATTCATTTGTAAGGCTTAATTCCTTTGTAGACTCAGATGTGAAAACTTTGAATAGGGGACAAGCCTCTCTTCAATTCTTTGACGATGAAGTGTATTACGACGAAGAGACTCAACAGCATTTTGTGGTAGACTCTTCTCCGGCAATCATTTCGGACCCCGCACAAATTGCATCCTTTGACCCATCTGATACTCAATGGTCCAAAAACTTTCATGTTTTTAAACCAAAGCTAAATTCAATTGATGACCCAACAAGCTTCATTCGAAAAATCTCATCATCTGGCCATGATACTGGAAATGGAGTTTTGCAAGAAGTTAATATCGGGATTGCAGAAGCAGTGGTTAAAAATGGTGAAATCACCACTTTCAATATCATAAATTCTGGAAATTCTTTTCCTTCATCTGATGCCATTTTTTCAGATGGGATTGAATTAAATCTNTCTGCTGGTTCCATCCATGGTTACCAAGCAGCAAGGTCTAACGAGATGGAAAGATTTAGAACCAACCTTAATGATCTCGTCTCCAATTTCGTTACCAAAGTAAATGATATTTACAACCCAGATGATGAACAAGGTGGTTATCTTTTTGGCTTTGACGCNTTNNTAACCCGTCCAGTTACCGGAAATAATCTGATCATGGAGGAAGAATATGGTCTATATGGTGTAGAAGGNAATGGGGAACTTCAACTTTTCAGAGAAGAGGTTAATATGACATTGCCTACGGCTGAATCAGATACTTTCACTATTGTTAACACAACTCCTATATTTCCAGAAGAAGTACCAAATCAAGCACTAGTCAGAGAAAGCGATGAGATAAAGCTNTTTCTCGANGANCCTAACAATGTTGATATTTATCAATTTTANTCCTCNGCNCGGAGAATGCAGCATGTAACGCTTGAACTCGATACTACCTATCCGGGTGAAGATAAGTTAACCGGTACGGATGATGATGGCAGATCTTTGTTACTCGGTTATGAAACGATTCCATTTCGAATTGAGCAGGGTGAAAAAGCTTTCATAATTGGCGANAATTTCTCNTTNGACGCCNTTCTGCAAAATGATTGGAACCTAGCGACCAGCCTTCGTGTTGAAAATGATCTTACCGTAGAAAACTTAAAATCAACTCATGATTTCGCTGAAGGTGCAAACGANGTAGCATTTGCAATTGGTGATCTTGCCAATGAAGGAAGCTTTACCGATCATATTTCAACTATGAATGCTGACATTGGCAACTCATTGTCTGATCTAAATGACAACCTAGAACACCAAAAATCACTTGAGACTCTTTTACTAGACCAGAGAAGAGCTGTCAGTTCAGTTTCNATNGATGAAGAAGTATCTGANCTNATGCAATTTCAACGCTCATTTCAGGCTTCAGCAAGAGTACTTAATACCCTCGACAAAATGTTGGAACTTGTTGTCCTTGGTCTCGTTAAATAATTTTTTGCATGCGTCTTCCAAATCTAAGCGTTTCTGATTCCATTACGAACACCATTCGTAACTTAGACTTACAGCGCTACAAATTAGACAAACAGATTTCGAGCGGACAAAAAATCACCCTTCCNGAGGATGATGGCATGCGTCTTGGTCGGGTCATTAGTTTGGATACTGAAAAGGGTAAGCTTGCCCAGTATCAAAGAAACGCTTCTTACGCATCAGAATTCTTGAATGCAGGTCATCTCAACCTTGATAATTTAAGAGAGCTTAATCAGAGGGCTCAAGAGATTTCCAGAGTAGCCGGTTCCAGCCTTAATGGTCCTGCAATGGAGACCTACGGGAATGAGATAGACCAGCTTATTGAAGAATCTCTCAACCGGATTAATGCACGGCACCGAGGAAGATCTCTTTTTGCTGGTACTCAATTAAAGCCTGAATTTGGAAACTCCGAGGTTCAACTCGGAAAAGAACAAAACTCTATTATTTCTTTAAATTCGAGTTTTGTTGGAGAAGTTGGCACGGATGGCCTTCGGCAAATTAAAGCCGGCGAGCAAGTTGTAATTAGCCTCAATGGTCGTGAGTATGTGGTGGAAGCCAAGACAGATGGCCTATCCACAAATAAAATAACCGAAGTTGTCCGTGATCTGATCAATAACGATACAAAACTTTTAGTCGACTCTCCCAGGGTAGAAAACAATCTTTCATACAGAGCCTTTGTCCGTGGTTCATCTGGACAGGCTGATCCTCGTAATGAATCAGTCATATTGTATTCTGAAATCTCCAACAATGGAGACCTAGTTGTTTCNGGAACGGTAGGGGAGAAGTACAATGCCAAGGCCAACTATCTGACTCGTTGGGATCCAAACCATTATTATCCAAATCAAATAGAGGAAAAAAGGAACCAAAGGGCCGCTTCCGTCTTTAACGGGAAATTATACAACGAACTAACAGAGTCAGAAAAAAAGCAAGTTGATGATTATGTTTTTTCAAGTTTAGAAAATGCTCCTCTTTGGTATCAGTTTTCTTCCTACAAAGGAGGGGAACGTGTTTATGATATTTCTTCAANTGCGACCAACCCACGGCTTGTAGAATTTGACCAATCAGTGAAGGGAACATGGGCAGCGGGAGAATACGCAGAGGATGACTACACATTCTATGCTGGAACTTGGCATAAAGTCGTTTCAGCTGGAAATAGTGCCGGTGACATACCGCATAATCCTAACGATACCAACACCTTTGATGTGTCCAATTCATTTTCTGCTGAAGATGCGGCTAAAAATGATCAAAAACGTATTGTCGTTGCCCAACCCATCATGAGTGGTGAATTCGATTCAAATTCTGACTACCAAGTTGGTCAGGTGGTACATCAAGGTTCCGATTTCTATGAATTTAATCAGGCTTCTGTTACTGCTCTTAGTAAAAATTGGTTAGTGGATGATTATGCCCTGGGTGATGTGGTCAGGTATAGAGGCGTTTATTATCAAACGACTGCTGCCACTACATCCCAAGATCCAAATGCAAATAATTTTGATGATCAAACCCCTGATGTTTCTGGCAATTGGGTTTCTTTAGGATCCAACCTGACTGCCCTTGATGCTGCTGGTGCAACCATTCCAACAAATGTAACCAATGCGGTGGTAAATGAAGTTACTAACCCTAATCTGGCTGGAAAATATTTTAGGGAGTCCGCGTTTCAAGCGACCGATGAAGCAACAGGTGAACTGATTAATTTACTCGATGCATCCCTCCTGGATGCAACCCATACCGTCCTTCAGGAATCTGCGGATGGATCCATGCCTACGGATTCAGTNGCCCCAGCTTGGACCCAAAATATTGCAGTTGGCATAGAATCAGCCGCAGGTACTTCTCAGTTATCCATGACCCATTCCAATCCATGGAAACGNTTACAATCTTATGAATTAGGTAANATAATTGAATTTGAAGGAAAACTTTGGGAATCTCAAATCAATGATAATTTTAATCATAAACCGACCGTTGATAGTTCTACTTATTGGAAAGAATTACCCTCTGGCTACGATGTGGATCGGGAAGATTGGGAACTAAAAGCCACGGGACTTACTCAAAAAGAATTCTTCTTATCTCTAGANGGTCGTCTTTTTGACAACTTTGGTGACGCTTCGGTTCAAAACCAAGATATCCTTCTTTTCTCNGATTCACTTCCTGTTGATGCACAACCTAGTGACCTTACCACTATGGCGGATGAAAAGGTAAAAACTATTTTTTACCCGGTTACTACCTANGAGGTAAAAGGTTCTGAATCTCAAGGAACGGTTTATTTTGATCACCANACTCAAGAATACAGGCTAGCAGCCGCACCTGAGGGCAGTCAGATTATTTCGAGTCAAGTGATCACCTACNANCAACCAGTNGTGCAGCANGAAGGAAATTATTTTGTTTCCTTAGACGGAACCAACCTTGAAAACGGCGACAAAACATTGTGGTCGTCTATACAAGATAACTTCCCACCCAATTTCGTAGAAATTAATGCAAATGAAAATTTAGTTTTAACCAAAGGTGACTATTTGTACGATGAAACAACTGAGAAGTACTACATTGCCACCGCAAATTCGAATACTGCAACTGGTACTTTTGATCCCACCAATCCTTCGGCTTCTACTATTCCACTTACCGAAGCATCTGCCCGAAGTGATGGCACCGTTTTCAAACTCGCTTCCCTGCCAAAAGCCGGAGAGGAACAAGTCTTCTCTACTCAGAATCAACTCCTACAACCCATAGGCTTAAATACTGGTGATTATCTTTATCACCGAGAAGAAAATTCCTATTATGTTGCAACCGAGACCCTTAATGTAACGGATCAAACAGATATAGATGATTTACGCCTAAGCAATAAACTGATCGAAGTACCAGCACAAATCACAAGACAAGGAACCGAGTGGTCCTCAAATATAACTTACAACAGTGGGGATGTTGTTCTTTATGATGGCCAGTACTACCGAAGCCTCAGGGATGACTTTAATAATTTCTTACCTTCGGCTGATTTTCTTGGCTCCACTAATCTCATTTATCCGGATTCTAAACTTATCCCTAGTGCTGACGGCCAGTCACAGGTTGCAAATTATATCTGGGAGGTTGTAGAAAACCCTCTCCAGCATGTTTTACAATTCGATGCAACCCGAGAGGACGCACCATCTGTAAATATTCCCTCGGCAGGCGCAGCAGGAAGAGATGCAACTGCCAAAGCTGTGGTTGATGTTAATGGAAATATTGCCGGATTAAAGGTTGAGGATGCTGGTCGTTATTTCTTTTCCGATGGGATTATCCCTCCAGATTTCACCAAAGCCACAGTCCAAGTTGGAGACGAAACATTAGAGGCGACTATTATGTGGCAGGAAAATCCAAATGATCCTGGTCCTTACCGGATTGCAGGGTTTGAATTGACTGGCGACCCCAATACAACAATTGCACCAACGGGCCCCCGTATTGGAGATACATTCTCTTTTGCTACCGGTACTAAAACCTTTTTAGATCACAGAAATGAACAAGGACAGATCGTCAATGTTTCCTACATGGGCTCTGAGAACAACTCCCAGTTTTATGTTGGTAAAGAGAGTAAGATCTCATCCTTCTTAAATTCAGCAGATGGCAATACGGCTGAACTGGGTAATGTGGTCAATACTTTGATCGAACTCAGGGAAGGATTGAACAACGCAACTCCTTCTTATTACTCTCAAGAAGTTGAGGATTCAGAAAAGAAGCTGATCAAGTTGGAAGATAATATCATTGATAAAATGGGGGAGCTTTCGGCGAATATGGTAAGAATGGAAACCGTTAAAGCTCACGATGAAGATTATTTCATGCAATTAGATCAAAGAATTTCCCGCGACCTTGATGTTGATCTTTCTGAGACCATTATGAGGTTATCAAGGGTTTCAACNGCATACCAAGCCGCCATGCAGGTGGGNGCTCAGTTACTNAATACTTCACTNCTNAANTACCTNTAATAANAAACCTGCATACNTCAAATCATGAAACTTAATTTAGGTGAGGAGTCGAACAANCCAGAATTGGAAGGNTCGAGTTCACGTAATAAACTTTCTTTGCCCGAAGGTCTTTTTGGATTTTCTCAGATTCGCTCCATGGAACTCATGTTTGACGAAGAAGAGTTGCCTTTTATGTGGCTTAGGGAGGAAAAAGAAGATGGTTTGGCTTTTGTTGTACTTGAACCCGGNGGAGTTCTNCCNGACTACTCCGTAGAAATTGCGGATGGTGACATTCAGGTATTGGGAATTACAGGTCCCGAAGATACCATGATCCTAAATATTGTTACCCTGCTTCCGGAACAATCAAATAAAATTTCCCTGAACCTTGTGGGTCCGATCATTGTGAATCGTCGAACCTTGGTAGGAAAGCAGTGCATTATCAATAATCATGAAGATTATTCCGCACGGCATATCCTAGATGTCGGTGGAGAGGAACTTTAATTTTACTTTGTCGAGATCATGTTGATTTTATCTCGTAAAGTAGAGCAGGGTATCAAAATTGGTGATGAAATAGAAATTTCGATCACTAAAATTGAAGGAGATTCTGTTAAAATTGGAATCTCAGCACCCCGGTCAATTTCAATTTTTAGAAGAGAAATTCTGGAGGAAATACAATCCTCCAACCAAGCTGCTGCTGTTTCGGGAATGCCAAAGCAAACTGGTCTGCTTAAAAGTACACTTGCTGCGGGTTCTGCGAAAAAGCTGATTGAACAATTCAAGGCAAAAAAAGCAGCCAATCAAGACTCTAAAAAGTAAGCATCCCCTTTCCGCTTAGATACTTCGTACTCTCAAAAACCTGAATCATGGCAACCTTTAAACCCTTTAAAGCCTTAAGACCAAAACCGGAATTTGCGAAAGACATTGCTTCCCGTCCCTATGATGTGCTGAACGCTGCGGAGGCGAAGGATGAGGCAGAGGGCAATAATCTTTCCTTCTTGCGAGTTATCAAACCTGAAATCGAACTTCCTGAAGAGATTGATCCTTATGATCAGAAAGTTTATGANAAGGGATTAGAAAATTTAAAAAAGTTATCCTCCAAGGGTTATTTAATTAAGGAACAAAAAGCCTCATACTATGTTTACAGGCTAACCATGGAGGGTAGGGAGCAAACTGGAATTGTGGGTTGCTGTGATTACCAAGAGTACTACGACGGTCGAATCAAGAAGCATGAACTTACGAGAACCGCAAAAGAAAACGACCGAGTTCGACATGTTGAAACTCAAAATGCTAATGCTGAACCGGTTTTCTTTTCCTATCGTGGCGTCCAGAATATTAATCTCCTCATCCAGAAAATTGTAACTTTTGAGCCGGTCTATAATTTTGTTGCCGAGGATGAAATTAAGCACGAACTATGGATCGTAAATGATGACAAAGATATCTCCCTCATAGAATTTGAATTTAATGCTGTACCAGATTTATATGTAGCAGATGGTCACCACCGAACTGCGGCAGCTGCCAGAGTTGGTCANAAGAAAAAAGATCATAACCCTGATCACAACGGAACCGAGGAATATAATTTTTTTATGGCGGTTCTTTTTTCAGATGATCAATTAAAAATTTACGACTACAATCGAGTCATTCAAGATCTTAACGGTAAAAGCCCACTTGATTTCATCTCTGAACTCGAAGAGACATTCTACATTACAAAGCTTCTTGAAGCTTCTCCGCCTAATGAAAAAGGACTATTTTCCATGTACCTTGAAAATCAGTGGTATTCGCTGAAACCAAAAGACAGGATCTTCACCGAAAATCCAAAAGCGAACTTAGATGTAACTTTTCTATCCGAAAAAATCCTCAGTCCTATTCTGGGAATTGAAGATTTGCGTAAGGATACAAGGATTGATTTTGTGGGCGGAATTCGCGGATTAAATGAATTAGAGCGAAGGGTAGATTCCAAAGAAATGAAAGTTGCTTTTGCCCTATTCCCCGTCTCCATGGATGAGCTTATTTCCATTGCAGATGCCGGTGAAATCATGCCTCCTAAGACCACATGGTTTGAACCCAAGTTAAGGAGCGGTCTATTTATCCACGAGTTAGAGTAGCAAAAATTAAAATCTTTAGAGGAATTTTTCCTTTTTAAGAAATTAAGTTTAGTAATTTCCAGATAACATGAACCTGCTTATACTCAGTTCCTCTACTGGAGGCGGGCATGACATGAGAGCTTTCGCGTTAAAGGAGTGGTGGACCAGCAAAGGGTATGATGCTGAAGTTTTCCATCCTTTGGAACAAACTAGTTCTCTTTATAGATTTGGTACCAACCTTTATAATTTTATCCAGAAAAGGGTACCGTGGTGTCATTCCCTATATTTTAAATTCCTTGAATGTGCAAACCTGCATCGTAGTAGTAGGTTTCTCATTGGAAGAAATCACTTCAAGTCATTTATTGAAGATAATAAACCTGAAGTCTTGGTAAGCGTTCACGCTCACCTAAATCATGCCTATCTTGATATCACAAAACAATGTTTCCCTGAATCGAAGTTCATTATTTACTGCGGAGAGTTTGCAGATGGAAAAGGATTCAGCAGACATTGGATCAACCCAAAAGCTGATTTATTTACTGGCCCGTTCGAATCAACTTGTGAAACCGCAATAAGAAAGGGCATGCCTCCTTCAAAAGTACAGGTAGGTGGATTGCTGCTAAGGCAAGCATTTCATACAAATTCAGATAAAGTCGAACGAAATTCCAAGATCAAACTTAAGTCTATGGGCATTAATCCTGGTGAGAACTTTGTTACCCTAGGGACCGGTGCTAATGGGACAAACAACCATCTGAGAATTTGTAGGGAAATGAACAAATCTTTGAGAAATTCGAATATAAAACAAATTGTAGCTCTCTGTGGTGAAAATCGAAAATTACAAAAAGATTTAAATTCAATGCATTTAAGAAAGGGGGTGAAGATTATTGCTCTCCTCAAGGTAGGGGCTGAAGAAATGGTTTCCCTATTAAGTGAAACATGTTGCCTTTTAGCTAGACCGGGGGCAGGTATCAGTGCNGAGGCTCTTGCAATGCATACTCCCATCGTCTTCAATATTTGCGGAGGAGTNATGCCTCAAGAAACAAATAACCTTAATTATTGGAAATTACATGGATGTAAAACTTCGATTATTTCTAAGCCTGAGCAGTTTCCGTTATGCTTAGAAAAAAAAATTTCNGCTATTGGAGTTACTCTTCCCAGTGAACCCAGCATCCTTGAAATAATCGAGAGGATTGGAAATGAAAAATGATCATCCTGCCAAAGAGCAAATATCTGCTTGGGCAATAGCTTGCTCGCTATCTGCAGCAAGCAAGGAAATGATAGAGCAAAATATTTGGGTACAATGTTTGCAACCCGAACTCCAAGGTGCATCCTGGATTTCTTTAACCAAGGAAAATAATATGGTTTTCTCGAATGTGAATTTGGTCCGTGTCGCAGGTGGCACCTTTGCCATCCCAAAAATCGCATGCCTTTTAAAAAAACCAATTAAAAGCTTGGGTGCACTTTTCACTCTTATCAAGATAAGAAGGGTATATCTAAAAAAGAAACATACTATGGAACAAGTAAGGATTCTGATGCTAGCAGGATTGGAAACCGCTGTTTGTTATTTGAATTTCCATTCTTATTCTAAATCAATCATGGTTGATGAATCTGGTAAGATAGACTTTTATCTTAAGGAAAAGTTCTTAGGTAGTGTTTCATGTTCAACCAATAACTTCTGGCAAACGAGTAATCGCAATACTCGAGAGAAACCTTCTATTATCGTAACCTTTAAAGATCTGANCACTGCTTACCGNGGAGCATTGGGCAAAATTGATCCCTTGGTTGACGCTGCTGAGAAGAATGTTTTGATTAGAGGAAGAATTCCTCTAATCGAAAAATTCGGCTACATTTCAAGNCTTGCAATGAAAGAAGTTCCNATACCTAAAACGGTTAGAGNATGAAATCTAATTCAGAGCTAATTTTTCAGAGGGCCAAGAAAGTAATACCNGGAGGAATCTATGGTCATGTTGCTCCTGCAGCAGGATTGCCTGACTGTTTCCCTCATTATTGTAAGAAAGCGAGTGGATATAAATTCGAAGATGTGGATGGAAAGGAGTGGATTGATTTCATGTGTGGTTTTGGNGCTATCTTACATGGATACTCCAATNTAGAGATCGAAAGGGCTGCAANTAGTCAAAGGGAGATGGGCACAGTCTTCAACCAACCATCAGAAGTCATGGTAGAACTGGCAGAAATTCTTGTGCAAAGAATAGATTTTGCAGACTGGGCAGTTTTTGCCAAAAATGGTTCCGATTTAACNACTTGGGCTATTCGAGTAGCCAGAGAAAAAACCAAGCGAAAATATNTTATAAAAGCAAAAGGTGCTTATCATGGTGTCGATNCATGGTGNGACCCCGGTCTCGGTGGTCGAATTCCTTCTGACCGACAAGAAATACTTGANTTTNATTGGAATGATCCTGACCATCTAAGTTCATTATTCAAAAAGTTCCCGAATCAAATTGCCGCAGTCATCTTGACTCCTTATCACCATCCATCATTCCAAAGGTCAGAAATGCCAACTGCTGGGTTTTGGGAGAAAGTAAGCGCTATCTGCAAGAAGGAGGAAGCCTTTTTAATTCTTGACGATGTTCGAGCAGGAGGGCGCCTGCATGATGGTGGGTCCCACCGTTTTTTTAATTTCACTCCGGACCTTGCGGTTTACTCAAAAGGACTGGGGAACGGATACGCCATTTCCGCTTGCGTGGGAAAAGCCGAGCTTAAGTTAGCATCTGCAGAAGTCTTTTTGACAGGAAGTTGCTGGAACGACGCGGTTGCCATGGCAGCAGCCATTTCATCCTTAAAGATATCCGAAAGAGAAGGGGTTGCCAAAAAAGTACTTAGCAAAGGAAAATACTTTTGTGATCAGCTCGAAAGTGTAGCTAAAAAACAAAACTTCCCCTTATTGATGACCGGTCCACCATCCATGCCATATCCATATGTAGAGGGAGATTCCAACCTTTTTAAAATCCAAGAGTTTTGCCGATTCTGTGCCGAAGAGGGTTTATACTTCCATCCTTACCATAACTGGTTCATCAGCAATGCGCACACCTTTGAATCCATCGATCGTTCAATTAAAAAGGCTTCTCTTGCTATTGATAAATTAAGTCAACAAAGTAACTAAGTTTAAGAATTTATAATTCTTAAACACGAAAATTCTTTGGAATCGACTTTTTCATGTAGAAATTACATTGTTTTACCAAGAATGCTTTCAGAGAAATCCATATTAATTACCGGTGGAACCGGCTCATTTGGTAGAGAATTTGTNAGGCTCGCTTTGAAAAACTTTAATCCTAAAAAAGTTATTATTTACTCTAGGGATGAGTGGAAACAGAGCGAAATGCAGTCCTGTGAGGAATTTAAACATCCTGCTATTCGATTTTTTCTCGGCGATGTAAGAGATCGTGACCGGCTCGAATTAGCAATGCGTCAGGTTGATTATGTAATCCATGCCGCTGCCTTAAAGCAAGTTCCAGCAGCTGAGTACAATCCGCATGAATTCATAAAGACCAATGTGAATGGTGCAACCAATGTCATGGAAGCAGCCNTAAAAGCTGGAGTTAAAAAGGTCTTGGCATTGAGCACTGATAAAGCAGTGAATCCAGTGAATTTATATGGAGCTACGAAATTGTGCTCGGACAAAGTTTTTATNGCTGCCAATAGTTATGGTAGCGGNGGTGGNACAGTTTTTTCGGTGGTTCGATATGGAAATGTGGTTGGAAGCCGGGGTAGTGTGGTTCCTATTTTTCAAAAACAAAGAGAGACTGGCACTATTTCGATTACAAACCCAGAAATGACCAGGTTTTTGATTACGCTNAGACAAGGGGCAGAATTTGTACTAAAATCACTGGGGGATATGGTAGGCGGAGAATTGTTCATCCCTAAAATCCCAGCTTGTACGGTTGCAGATATTGCGAATTTAGTGGCTCCAGATTGTACTTGGGACACCATCGGTCTTCGACCTGGAGAAAAAATGCATGAAGTTCTGATCCCAGAAGACGAAGCCAGAAATGTAATGGAATTTGAAAACCATTTCGTTATCCAACCCATTCAGACATTCTGGGGAAACAAAATCGGAATTAAAGGTGGTTCGAAGTGTCCAGACAACTTTACTTACGCCAGCAATATAAACTCGGTTCGATTTTCAGATGAGGAACTCAAGCTCTTATTGAAAGATTTCATCCCGTCTCAATCAATTTAGTAAGGTTGGTTGCATGAATTCCAATTTGACCTTTTCTGATCAGGCTCCGTTTATCGTTGCTGAGCTCTCAGGAAATCATGGAGGCTCACTGCAAAAGGCTTTGGAACTCGTTGATGCGGCAAAAATCTCGGGTGCGCATGCGATTAAACTCCAAACCTACAAACCGGAAACCATAACCGTTGATTCTAAAGATGATAGATTTCTGATCAAAGAAGGATTATGGAAAGGAAAATACCTGCACGATTTATACGATCAAGCGATGACACCATGGGAGTGGCATATTGAAATTGCCAGAAAAGCAAAGGAAAATGAGTTGGTTTGTTTTAGTTCTCCTTTTGATGAGACGGCAGTTGATTTTCTTGAACAAGAAATCTCTCCATCTTTATACAAAATTGCATCCTTTGAACTGAATCATTTTCCATTATTAAAAAAAGTAGCCGCATTACAAAAGACTGTTCTTGCCAGTACGGGAGTTTCTAATGAGGAAGAAATCATAAAAGCAATTAGAACCTTAAGGGATAATGGATGCCCCGAGATTATTTTGTTACATTGTGTAAGTAATTATCCCGCTAAATCAGAGGATTTCAACCTTTCCTTAATTCCTTGGATGCAAAAAACTTTTAATTGTAAGGTTGGGCTATCGGACCATTCCCCGGGTCATTTGATACCAGTACTCGCAACTTCCCTTGGCGCCTGTGTCATTGAGAAGCATCTTACTCTAGACCGAAGTCAAAGTTCAATAGATGGTGATTTCTCTCTACTCCCTGAAGAATTCAAAGTTATGAGCCAATCTGTTTTAGAAGCTTATAAAAGTATGGGGGGGCATCATTCTGAAAGTAAGGAGATCAAGGAAAGATTTAAAAACTCAAGCTTCAAACGCTCCATTTTGGTTTGTAAAAAGATCCAGTCCGGCGATTTACTCTCAAAAGAAAATATTCGGATTGCAAGACCAGGTCATGGAATGTGTCCAAGTAAATGGACTGATGTTTTAGGAAAAAAAGCAAAAAGGAATCTAGAAATAGGAGATCCAGTTGTACTTAGGGACTTAGAAATTTGATTCCAAAAATCTTTTTGCACCTTAGCTGGTAGGAAACTAAGAAAAAATAGAAGTTTTCTAACGCTTCTAATTAAGGGATTTGGTTAAAGGCTTGATTTATCCTACCTGATTTAAATTAAAAGGTTTTCCAAAAAAAATTTTAAGCTAAGTTTATGCCTTAAAGTGAAAACCAGTAAGCTTAGTAGAAAAGAAGCAATGCTTCTGCTTAACAGCCTTCCCAAATTAGGNCCAATTAGTACCAATCGTTTACTGGAGTTTTTTGAAGGAGATCCATTAAANATCTTTNATGCATCACAAAGAGAACTTCTTTCAATTAGCGGAGTTGGACCTGCGATGGTGAATTCCATTCTTGATCAAGACCATGGCACTTGGGTTAAAAATGAGTTAGANATTATTCAAAAACATTCCACTTCTTTCATCACAGAAGAGGAAATCCCTTCATCCTTGCGTGAGATTTATGACACTCCAATTGGGCTTTATGTTAAAGGCACTATTCCACCGGGNCCCTATTTTTCTATCGTAGGAACCCGTTTGCCATCTTTGTATGCACAAAAGGTATGTTCTAAGATTTCTACTGATCTTGCCCTGGCAGGATTTTGCGTAGTCAGCGGTATGGCACGTGGAATAGACTCGATTGCCCATCAGTCTGCCCTTGAGGTAAATGGTAAAACAATTGCATTTCTGGGAAGCGGAATGGACATTGTTTACCCCCCAGAAAATTTAGGTTTATATCAAAGAATTGCTGCCGAAGGTGCAGTGATTTCCGAGTTTCCTTTTAGGAGGAAGGCAGACCGAAGAACTTTCCCNATGAGAAATCGCCTAGTTTCTGGAATTTCTTCCGGGGTGCTAGTTGTAGAGTCTGGAAGTTCNGGNGGTAGTNTGATNACGGCAAGATTTGCAGCTGAACAAGGTCGGTCAGTTTTTGCAATTCCAGGTAGAATTGATCAACCAAGCTCACAGGGTTGCCATCAATTAATNAGGGAAGGAGCAATNCTTANTACNAATGCNAACGAAATCATTGAGGACTTAAGACCTTCTTTAACTCAAACAATTTTGCCACTGAGTGAAAACAGACAGGCGGAGCGTCCAAAAGATAAAACAAATTCTGACCAGATTATTTCAAAAAATGAAAAAATAATTCTTAATCTTTTAGAAGTTGACGGTGCGATGGCAGTAGAACAAATGTGTTCAATTTGTGAACTTGCCATTCAAGAAATTACGGTGAGCCTTTCATTGCTGGAATTAAGTAATAGAGTAGGCAAGAGATATGATGGTAAATATGAATTAAATTAATCCAATTCATACAAAATAAGAAAAATCATCACATCCTTTGAATGAATTAATTTCTTTGTGTTGCAATTATCCTAAGCTGGGTTTGAATGGAGGTAGTTTAGGGGAGTTTTTGGCGAAGACTGAGAAACATCTACGATCCAGATGTGACCCTTAGAACCTGATGCGAAATATTTAACGCCGTAGGGAAAACTGTTTGCTATTCAGCAAACTTTCCTCGGCATTAACCACATAAATAATGATCAAAAAAGTCGAAGAAAAAAACGAAAATCAAAACAATGCCAAACGCGTTTATGTGGAGGGACCGAAGCATGGTGTGAAAGTACCCATGCGAGAAATAACTTTATCTCCTACTAAATCTTCAGATGGCCAGGAAACCGAAAACCCTGCAATTAGATTATACGACACCTCAGGTCCCTGGGGAGATTCAGAATTTCATGGGCAGCATGAACAAGGCCTTCCTCCGCTGAGAAAGCATTGGGTACTCGACAGAGAAGACACCCAAATAATTGATGGCAGAAAGAGTACCCCCGCTGATAATGGATACCTATCAGATTTACATGCTCAGAGGTCTGATAAAAGGACCAATGATTTGCCCGATTTCGACCGATCTAAAATTACAACTCGAAAATCTCTTCCTCAAAAAACGGTCACCCAATTACATTATGCACGGCAGGGTATCATTACCCCGGAGATGGAGTTTGTTGCCATTCGGGAAAACATGAAATTACAATCCTTGAAGAATGACTTAAAGTGCTCGGAGGGAGCAGATAGAAATACTTTAGCCCACCAACACCCAGGAGAATCTTTCGGGGCATCCATACCGGAGGAAATTACCCCAGAATTTGTGCGAAGTGAAATTGCTCGAGGCAGGGCAATTATTCCTGCAAACATTAATCACCTCGAACTTGAACCGATGATAATCGGGCGGAATTTCCTGGTTAAGATTAATGCTAATATTGGCAACTCTGCCGTCGCTTCTTCCATCGAAGAAGAGGTTGANAAAATGCGNTGGNCCACCAANTGGGGAGCTGANACTTTGATGGATCTATCAACNGGNAANAATATCCANCGAACTCGTGAGTGGATTATTCGAAACTGCCCCGTGCCCGTAGGNACGGTTCCAATTTATCAAGCTCTTGAGAAAGTTAGNGGTAAACCTGAAGANCTAACCTGGGAAGTCTTTCGTGACACCCTGATCGAACAGGCGGAGCAAGGNGTTGACTACTTTACCATTCACGCCGGTGTCTTACTCCGTTATGTTCCNCTTACAAGNAAAAGAATGACAGGNATTGTCAGCAGAGGAGGATCGATTATGGCAAAATGGTGTCTCNCTCATCACCAAGAAAATTTTTTATATGAAAAATGGGATGAGATTTGTGAAATTATGGCCGCATATGATATCTCTTTTTCCATCGGGGATGGCTTGCGACCAGGTTCCATTGCAGATGCAAATGATCAAGCTCAGTTCGCAGAGTTAAAGACCCAAGGTGAACTAACAAAAAGAGCTTGGGAGTTTGGGGTGCAGGTTATGAATGAAGGGCCTGGTCATGTACCTATGCATATGATCAAGGAAAACATGGATAAGCAAATTGAATGGTGTCATGAAGCACCATTTTATACCCTTGGGCCTTTAACCACCGATATTGCTCCTGGTTATGACCATATTACTAGTGGGATAGGTGCCGCAATGATCGGCTGGTATGGATGTGCCATGTTATGCTATGTCACGCCCAAGGAACACCTAGGATTACCAGACAGGGAAGATGTTCGAGAGGGCGTAGTAACCTATAAATTAGCTGCTCATGCTGCTGATCTAGCTAAAGGTCACCCCGCGGCTCAGTTTCGTGACAATGCCCTTTCAAAAGCCCGGTTCGAATTTCGCTGGCAGGATCAATTTAACCTTTCCTTAGATCCTGATAAGGCTCGAGAGTTCCATGATCAAACCCTGCCACAAGACAATGCCAAAACCGCTCATTTTTGCTCCATGTGCGGTCCTACCTTCTGCTCGATGAAAATTTCAGAAGAAGTTAGGCAATACGCTAAAGAAAAAGGATTGGAAGCGAACGATAATGCAATCCTTGATGGAATGAAGCAAAAGGCTGAAGAATTTAATGCTTCAGGTGGAGAAATTTATCAGTCCTAACTGGAATGAATATTTCCCTCAATGACGAACCTCATGAGATAGCGGAGGGAATGAAACTCAAGGACTTCCTGATAACTCTTGATTTCGATGACTTCAATGGTTGGGCTGTTGCGATCAATGAAAATGTGATCCCTCGAGATACATTTCAGGATGTAATANTTCATGAGGGAGATAAATTATTACTTATACAAGCGACTCAGGGAGGATGACTAATNTATTAAAAATCATCGTCATCTCTTCTCCCAATTTCAAAAGTAGTGAGGCACGGACAGTGACCCGTCTTCTTGAATCTGGACTTGAAAAATTCCATTTACGTAAACCCGACCACTCAACCGACAGGATTGCTCATTTACTCGACGAAATACCCAAGGAGTTTCACTGTAAAATTATCATGCACCGTGCATTTGAGTTAATGAAAGATTATGATTTAGGTGGATATCATCATAGTTCCAGCGAGAAATTAAGAAAAACTTCTACCTTACGCAGTCGCTCTCTTCATAAAGCATCAGAGTTGGAGGTTGAGACTGATATCTTGGATTATGTTTTCTTNGGACCGGTCTTTCCCTCTATTTCAAAATCNGGACATAAGCCTAAAATGTCACTACCTTTGCTAAGGAACGTGCTATCAAAATTAGATTCTAAAGCAAAAAGGCCTTTAGTTTATGCCCTGGGTGGCATAAGGAAAAACAAGTTAAGTACNATTATTGAGGCAGGTTTTGATGGCGTATCTTTACTTGGATCAGTTTGGGGAAAACCAGATCCAGTTCGAGCTTTCAAGGAATTCGTTACTTCCGCTANTCATTATGATCGGTCAAACTATAGTTGATNATTTCTTTNGTTTAAAACGAAATGTCAAAAGTGCTTGATCAATCCCTATACTGTCTAACTTCTGACCAAGTTCATGACACTCATGCCAAACAGATACTTCATTTATCCAAAGTGGGAATTAAACTCATACAAGTGAGATCAGAAAATTCTTTCCGGAATTCGTCTCCCAATGAATTGTCTGAAAGTATCCAGCAAGCAAAGTCCTATGGGTCCTCTGTAATTTTAAATGATTCAGTAGATTCAGTTGCCCAATTAAACGCCGATGGGGTACATCTTGGAAAAAGGGACTGTGACCCGCTAATCGCGAGAGAGATACTTGGAGATAGAAAAGTGATCGGTTCAACAGTTCACTCGCTAGAAGACGCCAAGGTTGTAAAAGCAAAGGGTGTGTCCAATTACATTGGTATTGGTCCGATTAGGAAATCCAAAACCAAAAAAGATTTGATTCCAAAACTATCCCTGCAAAAAATCAAAGAGATCGTATCCTTTTTATACCCTCTACCTTCATTTCTTATCGGGGGGCTCACTCACAATGATTTCCAATTGCTCAGGAAAACTGGAGCTACCGGTATCTGTGTTTGCTCTAGCCTTAGCACAAAACTTGAATTTGGTGCTAACTTGAAATTATACCTTGAAGAAAAATCCAAATATGATCGAACAAACAACTGATACTCTGGTCGTTGGAGGAAAAACNTTTAATTCCAGAGTTTTTATTGGTACTGGAAAGTTTTCTTCAGGNCTTGCCTTAAGTGATGTNGTAAAGGCAAGTGGNACTGAAATGGTTACCGTTGCCATGAAACGAGCCAACCCAAAGAGCGAACACGATTCGATTCTTAAATTTCTCCAAGATCAAAAAATTCAATTACTTCCCAACACCTCTGGCGTAAGAAATGCAAAAGAAGCGATTTTCGTTGCCCGAATGGCACGAGAAGCACTGCAGACAAATTGGTTGAAACTGGAAATACATCCAGACCCGAAATATTTAATGCCCGATCCGACGGAAACTCTGAAAGCAACCAAAGAACTAGTTAAAGATGGATTTATCGTATTACCTTATTGTCATGCAGACCCAGTTCTATGTAAGCAGCTTGAAGATGCTGGATCNGCCGCGGTTATGCCCCTAGGGTCTCCCATTGGGAGCAATAAGGGTCTGGAAAGTAGAGAGTTTTTACGGATCATCATTGAACAAGTTCAAATTCCAGTCGTAGTTGATGCAGGTATAGGCAAACCTTCTCATTCCTCCGAGGCTTTTGAAATGGGTGCGGATGCCGTTCTGATTAATACTGCAATTGCTGTGGCCAAAGATCCCATTGGGATGAGCAAAGCATTCAGTCTATCCGCCAAAGCAGGTCGAGCAGGATTTTTATCAGGACTAGGAAGCAGCAGGAACACTGCTAGTGCGAGCTCTCCTCTTACCGGGTTCCTGAAATAATTTTGCGTCCAACAAGCAATGAACGACGACATTTATCTCAATCTTTTCAATCAAACAGATTGGCCCGACATTTCCTCTCATATTGTTAAAACCGAAAAAGAGGATGTTGAGCGAGCACTTTTACGGGAAGGTAAAGGAGGTCTTGAAGATTTCATCACACTCATTTCCCCAATCGCTGGAGAATATTACCTCGAAAGTCTTGCATCGTTGAGCAATCNATTGACAAAGCAACGTTTTGGGAAGGCAATCCGCCTTTTCGCCCCCATGTATCTTTCCAATGAATGTAATAATGTCTGTGATTATTGCGGGTTTAGCTTAGGCAATGCAATTCCCCGTAAAACCCTCACTCCTGTTGAAATTCTAAAAGATGCTGGGATTCTTAGAAAAATGGGTTTCGAGCATGTCCTTCTGGTCACAGGGGAATCGGCTCGAGTTGTAGATGTGAAATATATCGGTGAAGCCCTTCAATTATTAAGACCCCACTTTTCCAACTTATCCATCGAAGTCCAACCATTATATCAAAACGAGTATGAAGAACTGATTGAGAAAGGGCTTCATTCCGTTTTTGTTTATCAAGAAACTTATAACCGAGAAAGTTATTCCAAGCACCATAAAAAGGGAAAAAAAAGGAACTTTGATTGGCGTCTAGAGACACCGGATCGGTTGGGCAGGGCAAAGATCAAGAAGATNGGACTTGGCTGTTTATATGGATTAACTGAAGACTGGCGTACTGATGCTTATTTTGCCGCTCAGCATCTTCAATATCTTGAGAAAAAATATTGGCAGACCACATACTCCATGTCTTTTCCTCGATTGAGACCTTGTCAGGGTGAGAGCGAGCCAGAAGTCANTCTNAAAGATCGTGACTTGGTTCAACTTCTTTGTGCTTTTCGTATTTTTAGTCACGAACTTGAACTAAGTATATCCACTCGCGAATCTCCCGCCTTCAGAGATAACCTTTTACCGCTTGGAATTACCACAATGAGCGCAGGTTCCAAAACGAATCCAGGGGGATATGCAAATGATGAAGATTCTCTTGAACAATTTGAGATCTCAGATGATCGGACACCTCAGGATATTTGCTCAATGCTAAAGAGATATAATTATGACCCCGTCTGGAAAGACTGGGATTCTTCATACGACCAAATTCAACCAACTTCACGAAAAGGAAAATCTGTTAGCAAGTCTCGGGAGAGCACTGCTATTCTTATTTGAAAATGATTGATTTCTCTCCAACCGAAATCGAACATTACCAACGACACCTCTCCCTCTCGGGTTTTGGGGAGATCGCCCAAAAAAAACTCAAAGAAGCAAAGGTTTTAGTAGTGGGGGCAGGAGGGTTAGGATCTCCTGCATTAAAGTATTTGGTGGCTGCAGGAGTAGGGAGAATTGGAATTGTTGATGACGATAGAGTTGAAAAATCGAACCTCCAGCGACAAATTCTTTTTGATTGTAAGGATGTTGGGAAGTCCAAAACCAAAGTTGCCATTTCCAAGCTTTCTGAAATGAACCCTCATGTTAAGCTTGAGAGCTTTCCAGTTAGGATTAATGCCCAAAACATCGAAAGTATCTTTCATAACTATTCCATTGTGCTCGATGGAAGTGATAATTTTGCGACACGATTCCTAATCAATGATGCCTGTGTACTGTTCGATAAAATTCTGATCCATGGTTCCATTTTTGAATTCACGGGACAAGTTAGCGTCTTTAATTTTCTGGGTGGCCCGACCTACAGATGCTTATTTGGCGAACCGCCTACAGATAAAGCATTGTCCCCCTGTTCGGAAGTGGGGGTACTGGGTGTTCTCCCNGGATTAATCGGTACCATGATGGCAACTGAAACGATTAAGGTCATCACTGGAATTGGTGATGTGCTNAGTGGAAAGCTCTGGCTTTATGATGCATTATCTCAACAATCCCGAATCATTAAATTTGAAAGAAACCNTANCTTNTCAGAAGNAANAAATTTATCTGTCANAGATTCNAATTGTNANTTAATGAACAGAGAAAATTCTACGATTTCAGANATTTCNCCNNCACAAATGAAATCAATGCTNAAANNAGACAANNGCNATTGGGTTTTGGATGTGCGTGAAAAATGGGAAAGAGAAATCCNGTGTATTGAGCCTTCTACTCACATTCCTTTAGGAGAATTCTCCGATCCNGANAAAATAAAGCTACCCAAAGAAATTTCAAAGAACTCTAGCATTATTATTTATTGTAAGGCAGGAGTAAGAAGTAGAACTGCNTGTGAAGTTTTATTTTCCCTAGGATACAAGAACTTGTTTAACCTAAGTGGTGGCATGATTGAATGGGAAGAAGGCAACTCCTAACCCATTGATAGCTGAAATGCGAAAAAGATTACTTATTATTGGGGCTAGTGATAGTTCAGGAGGTGCAGGAATCAAGGCAGATATAGATACGCTCTCGGCATTTGGATTCGAAGGGTCTATCGCCATTACTTCTGTGACTGCGCAAACTAACCATCAGTTAATTTGCAAGTACCCAGTTCCTAATCAGATCCTATTAGATCAGCTTAAAGCTAGCGAAGGAACCCTGATTGATGGAATTAAAATCGGGCTTCTGCCCAACCGAGAATCCATTAATATTGTTCGCGACTTTTTANAGAAAACCCCCAACACACCATCGATTTTAGATCCTGTTTTTTCCAGTTCGAGTAAAGGAGAACTAACCAATGAAAATACGCAAACCTACTTATTGGAACAACTGCTCCCTTTTGTTACTTTACTCACCCCGAATGCGATAGAAGCAAGTATTTTAACAAACAAAGAATGTAAGAGTTTGGAGGAGGCAAAGGATTCGGCTCAGAGCCTGATCGAGAGAGGAGCAAAAGCCGTTTTAGTCAAAGGCGGTCATCTTACCGGTACGCTTTCTTCCAATGTTTTAGCTCAAACATCAATGCCCCATCAATGTTTCGAAAAACCTAGAATAAGATATGGATCAAAGTGTCGCGGTACTGGATGCAGGTTGGCCACCGCAATTTGCTGTTTGTTGGCGTGCCAAGAAAATCTTTCATCTGCTTGTCGAAAAGCTGGAGATTTTGTANATGAATATATTAAATCTGAGCTTTCCAAAAANCGGTAAGCTTAACGTCCCAGTGCNCGCCGAATGAGTTCCTCCGTNCTTGCATTCGCACCCAAGGANTCTGAAGCCTTGCGAACTGCCTGGTCAGCATCTATTGCCTTATAACCCAGAGTCAGGAGGGCAGAGACTGCATCCTGATAGGTGACAAATTCCACTGGCAATTCATCCATTGCTTCCCTTTTANCAGAATTTCCATCATTGCTCGGTTTCAAAACCTCAGACTTCGGGAGNACCTTGTCTTTAAGTTCAACCACAATTCTTTCCGCCGTTTTCTTGCCTAAACCTTGAGCCTTTGAGAGCATGCCAACATCACCACTTGCAATNGAAGTCTTGAGCATNGGGAGCGAAAGTGATCCAAGAAGATTGAGGGCTATCTTTGGTCCAATGCCAGAAACTTTATCTACAATCATCTTAAAAAAGTCTCGGGACTCTCGGTCCATAAAACCATAGAGAGTTTGAGAATCCTCACGATACGATGCGTGCGTAAACAACTTCACTTGCTGCCCAAGAGCTGGGAGTTTTTCCGAAGTAGTTAAGGGAATATGGGTTTCATAACCAATACCACTTACTTGGATAACAGCTAGGTTAAGTTGACACTCTTTGAGTGTTCCTTCGATAAATGCGATCATGATTTTAAATTTAGCTAGTTAATCCAAGTACATCCTGCATGGAATACAGACCAGGTTCTTGGTATTGNACCCAACTTGCAGCCTTTAAGGCTCCAGCTGCAAAAATNACTCGATCTGTTGCCCTGTGAGTTAATTCAATTCTTTCTCCCGTACCTGCAAACATCACCGTATGCTCCCCAACGACATCCCCNCCTCTTAANGCGTGAGATCCAATTTCACTTTTNTGGCGCTCTCCAACCATTCCACTTCTACCATGACTAATATCCTNCTGGGAGAGCTTCCTTGATTCCTTGATGATCTCAAGCAGACGCTCTGCCGTTCCGCTTGGAGCATCTTTTTTAAACTTATGATGCATTTCTATAATTTCTGGGTCAAATCCACTTTCACGGTCTAAGACTTTTGAAATCTGCTCCGTCAAAAAAAATAATAAATTTACCCCTGTTGAGAAATTACCGGCCCAGACAATTGGAATTTCTTTGGCAATCTGCAAAATTTGGTCCCGGTCAGAATTTTCGTGGCCTGTGGTGCCAATCACAACAGGCTTTTTAAATTCACCGCACAACTTGACCAAGGGTAGAGTTGCATCTCTTAAAGAAAAATCAATGGCGACATCACATTGACCAATCTTTTCTTTAGGGTCATCGCCTAAGTCGACCGGAAAAGAGATTTCACAGCCATGATCAACAGCTATTTTTGAAATAGCTTGCCCCATTCTTCCCCGGGACCCGCTCAATAATATTTTTTTAAGATTGCTCATAGAAAATTAACATTTGCTGACATTTCCTCAAGAAGCAGAAAATTTGCAGGGGAGGGTGGACTCAAAGGAAGCCTAACTTCTGGGGATGAAATGAGTCCTTTTAGATGCATTAGATTTTTAACAGGAACTGGATTGGGTTCGCAAAAGAGATCGGTAAAGAACTTGTAATACTCAAGGTGCAATTTCCGAGCTTCTTCCAATTTTGCTTCCGCTGCTAATGCAACTAGTTGAGAAACAATACNAGGCATGATGTTGGATGCGACACTGATCACACCTTTTGCCCCGCAAGCCATAAAAGGCAAAGTTAATCCATCATCTCCAGAAAGAACCACAAAATCATCATCCAATGCACAAACTGTCTCTGAAACTTTGGTTGATTTCCCGCCCGCCTCTTTTAGTGAGCAAATATTGGGATAATTTTCCCTCAGTTCCAACACAGTGGAGGTAGATATCTCGATACCGCATCTTGAGGGAATTGAATATAGGACAATGGGTTTCTCCGTTACCTCAGCCAAAGCTGAAAAGTGGGCGACTAATCCTGCTTGGCTTGGTTTATTGTAATAAGGTGCAACNAATAAAAAAGCGTCCGCACCCAAGCTATCCGCTTTTTTAGTNAGATTAATCGCCTCNNTCGTTGAATTTGCACCTGTCCCAGCAATAATAGGAACTTTCCCCGCTNCNTGATTAACCGTTTCTTGAATAACCTGNAGGTGCTCTTTTTCAGTAAGGGTAGGGGATTCACCAGTAGTGCCACAAGGAACAATACCAGAGACCCCGCCTACCAACTGCCGATCAATAAGTTTTGATAGATCAGCAAAGTTAACCTGTCCATCTTGCATGGGTGTAATGAGCGCAGTGTGCGTTCCGTGAAGTAGATTCTTGTCCATTTTAAATAAATATGTGAGAAAAGNNTTCTCACTTGTAATTTCACCTTCTCTTTTCAGCGGGAAAATTTCAGTGGTCAACTTTTTAATGGTGGAAACTCACAGGATTCGAAACTTTTGTATCATAGCGCATGTCGATCATGGCAAGACAACTTTGTCCGATCGACTGTTAGAGCGTACCCAAACGGTGGTCAAAAGAGAGATGAAAGAACAACTTCTNGATTCGATGGATCTNGAGAGGGAACGGGGCATCACGATTAAGTGTCATCCAGTTTCGATGAATTTCNNNCATCATGATGGACAAGAGTATTTATTCAACTTGATCGATACACCCGGNCATGTTGATTTCTCTTATGAAGTTTCAAGAAGTTTAGCAGCTTGTGAAGGAGCGTTACTTCTTATTGACGCCTCGCAAGGAGTCGAGGCCCAGACTCTGGCCAATGCCCAACTTGCAGAATCTCAAGGGTTGGAGATCATTCCAGTAATTAATAAGGTTGATCTGCCCAGTGCTGATGTTGAGCGGGTTTCGAAGCAAATCGAAGATATTCTTGCAATTCCTGCGGAAGAAGCAATTCATGCCAGTGGAAAATCTGGTATTGGAGTAGATGAAATTTTAAAAGCTGTAGTTTCCCGATTGCCGNCTCCAAANTGGACCNANCACCCCAAACCNCGTGCTCTGGTTTTTGATAGTCAGTATGATTCNTTNAAGGGAGTAATTTGCTATGTNCGGGTCTTTTCAGGNACATTTTCTAAAAATGGAAACCTNCTTTTAATGAGNGATGGNAGAAAGACTCAAATCAAGGAAATCGGAAAATTNTGCCCTCAACCNGTTCCTCTNGGTTCTCTNGGNGAAGGAGAGGTGGGCTANGTTGTTACTGGAATAAGAGATGTTGCAGAGATAAAGATNGGNGACACCTTGACNCTGGTTGAAAACGAANCCNNGGAGATGCTNCCAGGATATAAAGANGTAAGACCCATGGTTTTTAGTGGGCTTTATCCTTTGGACACGACCGATTACGAAAAANTAAAGAAAAGTGTTGGTAAATTGAGNTTGAATGACGCAGCGTTCACTTTTCANTCTGAAACCTCAGTAGCNTTAGGCTTTGGTTTTCGTTGNGGTTTTCTGGGATTACTCCACATGGAAATTATTCAAGAACGATTNCGGAGAGAATACGANTTGGATCTTATATCGACTTATCCAAGCGTAGTCTACCGAGTCCACCTGACTACTGGNGTCACCCNTGAAGTAGATAANCCCNTGGATTTACCTGATACTACTGAAATCCTNAAGATTGAAGAACCNACNATCTTGGCAAGAATCCATGCNCCCAACCATTGTATCGGNGACTTACTTGCCCTCGTNACCGANAANAGAGGTAATTGTAGTAATACCGAAACNATTGACGAAACAAGAGTTGTGCTNACCTGCCACTTACCTTTNAATGAAATTTTGGTNGATTTTAATGATCGCCTNAAAAGTGTTACCCATGGCTACGGATCGATGGATTATGACATGGACGAATATGTAGAGTCAGCACTGGTAAGAATGGAAATTCTTGTAAATGCAGAGCCTGTGGACGCTTTTTCAACTATTGTACACAGAGAAAAGGCAGAAACCAGGGGTAGGGTACTCTGCTCAAAACTGAAAGAAATTCTCCCGAGGCAACTTTTTAAAATCGCTTTACAAGCAGCAGTTGGGGGTAAAGTCATTGCTCGGGAGACAATCAGTGCCATGCGAAAAGATGTAACTGCAAAATGCTACGGAGGAGATATAAGCAGAAAAAGAAAGCTTCTCGATAAGCAGAAAGAAGGAAAAAAACGGATGAAGCAAATAGGAAGCGTCAACATTCCCCAAGAAGCCTTTGTTCAAATCTTGAAGAGCTCATCGTAATTTTAAAATGAACCATAAAAAAGCCACCCGCTTGCAGCGTAAAGGTGCAAAAGAAATTCTCCGCTTAGGAGAAAAAGCCTTGTCTTACAGAAAAGATTTACTTTCTCAAGATGAAGCTGAAGAATTAAACAGTTCAAACCTGGCTTTGGCCAAGGTCCTAAAGACAAAACCAATTTTATTTGAGGAACTTGATACCAGTGCCAAACGCGTCGATCAAGCATTGCAAAAATCTGGGGGTTTATATTACCACAAAAAAGCATGGGTAGAAAATATAGAGATGCTCCTTGTTGCTGCGATTGTTGTGATCGGGATCAGAAGCTTCTTTGTACAACCCTTTATCATTCCGACAAATTCAATGTTTCCCTCTTTTTTTGGGATGCAACCCAAACTTTATGAAGAAGGGGAATCGGTTCCTACTTTAATTGAAAGAGGAATCGATAAAATATTTTTAGGTGCTTCCCACTATCAAGTTGTATCTGAAAGTGAAGGACCGTTATACTTAAAATTGCATAATGGAGCNCCATTCAAGTTCGTGAAAGGTGGTTTTCCAAATGGAAGGTTCTTTATTTTCCCGACCACGCTCAGGGAATATACTTTTGAAATTGGGGGTAAAGACCACAAGCTTTCAGTTCCTGCTGAATTTGATTTGGATGAATTAATGGCTACTAAATTCGGAGGGACAGATGATTTAAGAGATTTGAGAATTATTGTTGACCAAGACGAGAATTTTTCGGGAAGAGAGCGTTTAAAATTATCTGAAAGGGTTGTCGGAAAAGGCGAGGTAGCGATCGCGTTCGACATTCTTTTGGGAGATGCGCTTTTTGTGGACCGAATGAGTTACAACTTCATTACTCCTAAAGCTGGTGATCCTGCAGTATTTCGTACTGGGTCTATTGATGAATTTAATCGAAAGCTAAACTTGCTTGTACGTGGCATTGGTGAGGATAAATATTATATTAAGAGACTGGTCGGAGAACCTGGAGATTATTTGGAAATGAGAGTGCCCGAAAGTATTATCACCAATGGAACAGATGTAAGAAAAGGTGTACCAGGAATACTATACAGAAATGGAGAACCGATTCAGGGAAACATAGCATTCCGAGAAAATAATAACAGGACAGATGATTTAGCTTCTAATCCAAATGCAAAGAATGTCTCAGGTTATCCAGGTTATCGCACNGACGGNTTACTCTCCAATCGAAAGATCTTAAAGATTCCTGACAAAAATAGTCCCGGTAACCCAACGGGAAAAAAAGCTTTCTTTGCCATGGGTGATAATTCGACTAACAGCCTCGACGGGAGATCTTGGGGATTTGTCCCAGAAAACGAAATCATTGGTAGAGCTTTATTTGTATATTATCCCTTCACCAAACGCTGGGGACTATCAGACTAATTCGCACAATATACATTATGTCTAATTAATTTATGGAAATCTCCTGGCTNCNAAATCGTGCTGCAGGTTCCTTGATGCATCTAAGTTCCCTACCTTCGGATACGGGTATTGGTAATTTAGGACAAAGTGCATATGCGTTCATTGAGTTTTTAAAAAAAGCAGGGATATCCTATTGGCAGATGTGTCCAGTTGGACCTACAGGATATGGTGATTCACCATACCAAGTATTTTGCTCCTCAGCCGGAAATCCATATTTCATTGATTGGAAGCCTCTNGTCGAGAATGGTCTTGTAGAGGATTATGAGCTCGAACCTCTTAGGCAACTTTCTACAACAGAAACTGATTTTGGAGGNTTATATAGAGAATTTTTTAAGCTNGCTAGGATAACGAGCGAGAGATTTCGAAANGATTTTAATNTTTTAGAAGAACTTTACGGAGAATTCACTGAATTCATTACAAAACATAAACAATGGCTGGATGCNCATTGTATGTTTCATAGTTTAAAGGCAACTAATGATGAAAAACCTTGGTGGGATTGGGCAACCGACTGCCTTGAGGATATTGAAGTGCTTAAAACAAGCAGTGAATATTTCTTTCATCAATTCATTCAATATGTCTTTCGTGGACAATGGAAACTACTTAAAAACTTTGCCGAAAAAAATGATATCAAATTAATTGGAGATTTACCTATATACTGTGCCCCAGACTCTTCAGATGTTTGGGCCTCCCCTGAATTGTTTGAAATTAACCTCAAGAAATTAACTTTTGAAAGAGTTGCCGGAGTTCCCCCTGACTATTTCAACACCGATGGGCAATATTGGGGAAATCCACTTTACAAATGGGAGGTTCACGCANACNATAATTTTACATGGTGGATGCATAGATTGGAGAACCAACTCGAACTATTTGATGTTATTCGAATAGATCACTTTAGAGGATTTAACGACTACTGGAGTATTTCTGCAGAGAGTAAAAATGCTCAATGCGGTTACTGGATGAAAGGTCCCGGTATTAAGTTCTGGGAAATTACAAAAGAAAAGTNCCCCACCCTTCCNTTCTTAGCAGAAGATTTAGGGCTTATATCTGAAGATGTACATCAACTTAGAAAGAATGCATCTTTGCCTGGCATGGCTGTCTTACAATTTGCCTTTGATGGAGACCCTGAGAACTTATACTTACCCCACAACCTTAACAACTCGCTTGTATTGTATACCGGAACCCATGACAACGATACCTCGAATGGTTGGTACGCAAGCACAAGCCCGGAAATTCAAAATAATTTCCGTTCCTACCTTAATATTAGTGGTCAAGAAGCATCTTGGGAAATGCTTCGCTTTAGCTACCGTACCGTCTCTCCCCTTGTCATTATTCCAGTACAAGACTTTTTAGGTTTAGGCAGCGAAGCCAGGTTCAACCAACCTGGAATTTCACTGGGCAATTGGAAATGGCGATTGAGCAAAGAACAACTAGAGCATCTTCATTTGAATTGCTCTGCTTATTTATACGAACAAGCTAAGGTTTCCGGTCGCCTAACTAAAAATTCGCTAAAAGATTTAACTTAATGAAGGACNCAAAAGAAAAAAGTTCCGTGCAAGTTACCCGCTTGCTACCTTATTTCTTNTTACTCAAGCCCCTGTGGCTTCCTTTCACCGGTGCTCTTTTATGCGGAATCATCTATGGAATTTCAAGCGGTTTTGGCTTGCCTTACATGATTGATCAAGTCTTCCCAAAGATATTCCCTAATGAAGGTTCTGGCTCAGATCTAAGTTTCTTGGAGCTTGCATTATATGTGGGCTGGTTCCCNTTGGTTTTTGTAATCCGCGGAGTTAGTGGTTATCTGAATACCTACTTGATAAATCTTTGCGGAATCAAGGTTCTTGAAAAGATTCGGGTTCAAGTCTTCACCAAGCTACAAAAACTCCCCCTTTCCTTCTTCCAAAAAAACCAAGAAGGTGACTTATTGAGTCGAGTAACAGCAGACACGGGACAGCTACAAGCTGCTGTCCTCAATGTCAGTAACGACTTGGTACGACAGCCGATAACATTCTTAGGGGCAATTTGTGCTTTAATAGTAATCTCTCTTCAAAACGAGGGCATGAGCTTTGTTTTGGTTTGCCTTGTTGTTATACCAGTTTGTGTTTTTCCCATTAGGAGAATTGGAGAGATTATCTTACGAAAGGCATTAGGAATGCAGGAAATGGCTGGGGGTATGACCGCTATCCTCAGCGAAAATCTTTCCGCTTCCAAGGAGATTAGAGCCTTTAATCTCGAGCAAAAAGAAATTGACCGCTTTCAGAATGCTTCANGGGAATACCTCTGGGCAAGAATGAAAGTGATCAAATACTCACATTTGCTCACACCAATCATCGAAATCATAACTGCTGCAGGTATTTCTGTAGCGATCTTTCAAGCATCCAGAACTTCAGTTCGGCTCGATGCATTCATTCCAGTNATAATGGCTNTATATATGTCCTATGAGCCCATTAAAAAACTTGGATTAATCCAAAACCAAATTAANCAAGCACTCGCATCCCTTCAGCGAATTGATGATATTTTGGACGCAGATGAAACCATCAAAGATCCCAACAATCCAATTACAACCCCCATCTCCGGAAACATTGAATTCAAAGATGTATGCTACTTTTATGACAACAGTAACGCCAAAAATGAGCCCGCAATACATAACCTAAACCTTTCCATAAAAGCAGGAGAAATCATTGCCTTGGTTGGTCCGAGTGGTGCTGGTAAAACAACTCTTGCAGGCTTACTTCCCCGTTTCTTTGACCCAAGTTCTGGACGGATCAAATTAGATGGGGTAAACCTTACAGATTACAGCTTGAAACACTTAAGGGAATCGGTGGCATTAGTTCCTCAGAAACCTTTTCTCTTTAATCTCAGCGTGCTTGAGAATATCGAGTTAGGTCACTCAGCTTATTCAAATAAAACGGTGACCGAATCCGTAAGTCTTGCAAATGCATCCGAGTTTATCGACCTTTTGCCAGAAAAACTTGATCAAAACCTTGGAGAAAATGGAAACCGTCTATCTGGAGGGCAAATCCAACGACTCGCGATGGCGAGGGCATTTTACAAAAATTCTCCTATTTTGATTTTGGATGAAGCCACATCCGCACTAGACTCTCAAAACGAAGAAAGAATTCATGATTCCATGAAAAAATTAATGAAAGGNAAAACCACCTTCCTCATCGCCCATCGATTTAGTTCAATCAAACTCGCAACTCGCATCCTTGTCCTTAATTCCGGTAAGGTGATTGCTGACGGGTCTCATGATCATGTCTATTCCACTTGTGATTTGTATAAAAGCTTATATGACCGCCAAAGTATAGTTTGATACTTAGCCCTTTGACTTTAACAAAGTCAGAATTTGGAGTCCATCACTTGGGGGCCCATCAGGGAAATGGCTCGTGGGTTTTAGGTGCATGGGAATAATCGAAGTCAGAAAAGCTAAAAGATTTGAACATAAAAAGCCAACAGCAGTGACCTCAACCCAAACCATGGGAGAAAATCTTNGNAGGAAAAAAAAGAGAATGGAAATGATCAAAAAAGAAAGGAAGGGGCCACCGGAAAGNACAAAAAGCTGATCCCTTTTNGATAATTTTNCATCATCAACATAAACAGAACCTGTGGATGAACCTNTCATGGAAAGCCTAAACTCTACCCGAGACCCAATTTTAAAAAGACAGGATTTCCCCTCCCCTATTTGAAAGGTAATCGGTTCGGAGGAAAAAAAATACATAGGGATCAAGTGGCCAAATTCATGAACAAAAGTCGATAAAGGTCTAGTAANAAACATCANGATCCAACATAGTAAGATCCATGGNAAGCCATCCAAACTAAGATAATTAATATTGCTTGCTAGATAANACATAATTTTCAATTGATCTTGAATANCATAGGTTCATGCGCAATGGATAAATAATAATTTTTTTATGTTTCGATACCTTTCTAAAAAATTTTTTGAAAAGAAACCCAAAGTTCGTGTACCACATACCAAAGGCTTAGCTCTGACTGATATAAATATATATGGTGAAGAATCAGAGTCCAGGCAATGGATTGGTGTTGATCTTGATGGAACTCTTGCTTTTGCAGACCCTTGGCAGGGTTTTGAGCACATTGGCAAGCCTGTTCCCACCATGCTTAAAAGAGTAAATGTATGGATAGAGATGGGGTACCGGGTGAAAATTGTAACCGCGCGTGCACAGAACCCTGAGGAGGCTATTCCACCAATTAAAAAATGGTTAGAAAAACATGGTTTGCCCCAATTAGAAATCACTAATTGTAAAGATATGGATATGATCGAGTTGTGGGATGATCGATGCGTCCAAGTCGTTCCAAATACTGGAAATCCAATCGGTCCTAACCCCGAGCCTTACCGAAGAACTTAAGGGCATATTGCACGGTTATAATAGAGACCTTACAGGTTCTAAAAGATAGATTATTTATTTGGACTAGATTCAGGATTTACCCCCTACCCTTGTATCTTCGAATTGAAGTCCTAAATTTCCGAGTTGTTGATGTTTTTTACCCTTCTCCCCCCAATTGGTTCATCAGAATTCCTTCACAAGACCCTTAGGTATAAAAAAGAGAAGAACTCGATTTCGTCTTTGTCCCAACCACAGGTTTTCCTCATGCAATTTGCCACCTCTTAATTCTATAATTTACCTCGTCCATTTTGGATCTTGCAGAAAATAAAACGAAATTTCAAAAAAATATCGTTTTGAAAAAAGGCTTCATTTGAGCTATCTGTGGATTATAAATCACTGCATAATATTTATAAATTTATTGCCCATGTCTAGATTTTGCTGAAAAAATGATANGTAAATGAATTGGTGGGGGAAATTGATTGGTACAGGCGTAGGCTTACTTGGAGGGCCAGTTGGTGCATTAGCTGGTGCAGCAATCGGTCATTTATATGACGGTAATGATCGGACTCCTCTAGATGAACAGAAAGCAAGAATTTTATACTTTGCTTACTTCTTTTCATGTGCCGGTAAGATTGCCAAGGCAGATGGGGTAATTTCCGCCTCCGAGATTGAAGCTACTGAATCGATAATGGAACGTTTTCGGTTAAATGAAAAAAATCGTGTATTCGCAAAAAATGTTTTTCGAAAAGCAAAAACAAGTAAACGACCCATAGGGGATGATTTTAAAGAGCTCGCAGAACTGATCCAGTACGACTCAACTGTAGCTCAATCTTTCTTGGGTGGACTCTTCGAAATTGTCCGATCCAATGGGAAAAAATTAAACAAAAAACAAGTTCAGTATTTGTTGATCGGAGAGCAAAGCTTGAAGATTCCTCCGGGTACGATCAAGACATGGATCGCTGGAGGTTATGCCCCGCCTTTAAGCGAACCAGGCAACAAAGCTGATGGGGAACCTACTCTTGCTAAATCTTTTAAAATTCTATCCATCCCTTCATCTTCGAATGAAAGTGAAATCAAAAAGGCATATCGTGAAAAAGTATCTCATTTTCATCCTGACAAGTTAGAAAGTAAGCAACTGCCAAAAGAGTTTATAGAATTTGCTAATTCTCAACTTGCTAAGATCAACCAAGCATATGACACCATCAAAAAAGCTAGAGAGAATTCGTAATTAATCCGTCTCTCATCTCAATAACCCGATTACATTTCATCGCCAACTCATTATTGTGAGTCACTAGTAAGATCGAAAGATTTTCATCGGTTGCCAATTTCGAAAGCAAATTAAAAACTTTATTTGAGTTTTCACTATCCAANTTTCCTGTAGGTTCGTCTGCGAGAACTATAGATGGCGAATTTACAATCGCCCGGGCAATAGCGACTCGTTGTTGCTCGCCACCTGAAAGCTTATTTGCAAATCGATGACTTTTATCGCCAAGACCTAATTTGGTTAATGATGCCTGTGCTTTTTTACGGGATTCAGGGATTGAATCACCGGCTTTCCTCAAAGGCAAAGCAACATTTTCCAAAGCGGATAGTTCTTTGATTAAAAAGTGAAATTGGAAAATAAAGCCAATCTCTTGATTGCGTAAAGTTGTTCTGGTTTTATCGTCGCAATCTGAGACTTCTTTTCCGCGAAGAAAAATATTTCCTTGGTCAGGCCGATCAAGCAAACCGAGTAAATAAAGTAATGTACTCTTCCCACACCCAGATGGCCCTACCACTGCTGTAATCTCTCCTGGTTCAACCTTCAGGGATACGCCACTCAAAACTTCAGTAGTATGCTCTCCCTCAACGAATGAATGNCTTAAATCNAAAGCTTCNAGTAAAGGTTTAGAGGGAATTTCAGATTCGAAACTGCTGGTCATCACAAGGTTTCTCTAATTATTTTGGCCGGTTCAATTTTCCCTGCCCTACGTGCAGGAATCCAGCTTGCAATCGATACAAAAATAGTGGCGATTAGAATGGCCCATAAATAATGGGCTATGTCCCAATTCACAACAAAGCTATCCGTGGAAAAAATGCCTCTTATGCGAAGAGGAATTTGAGAAATGGTAAAAGTAGCCAGTATCCCCAATAGGGTACCTGCAATAATACCAAAAATCAGGACAATGATCCCCTGCCACAAGAAAACAGCAGAGGCATCTGAGCCTGAAAAGCCCATAGATCTCAAAATGGCAATATCCCTAGTCTTCTCNATCACCATAATTGCAAAAACATTAAAAATTCCAAGTCCAGAGAGTAGAAGTATACTCGAAACGGTTATAGCTGATGAAACTCTTANTGCTTTAAAAACATCAAGCCAGACCTTTTCACGTTCCTGCCAGCTAACGACCCGATGGCCAAGGGTTTCCTGCATCTGGGCTGCTATTTGAGGGGCTACATTAGGGTTTTGGATGCCAACTTGAAAAATAGAACCCGAAAACCTTTCACCTTTAAATTCTCTTGCTTTTGCCAAATGAAGATAAATACGATTTTTNTCAATCTGACTAACTCCAGACTCAAACATACCTGCTACTCTAAGTTGTATATTACCAGTACCGCCCTTTAAAGTNACTCGATCACCTTGGCTTATCATCAACCTTTGAGCAATTCGACTTCCAATCAAAACAGACATTTTGTCGGATTCAAAACTTGAAAGATCTCCGATAATTATTTGATTTCCAAGATCTGAAACTGAAATGTGGTCGTTAATCCGAATTCCGTGGAAAGATATTGCATAGGATCTACTACCTCCATCTAAAATTGCATTACCTTCAAGAATTTCAGATATACCCGTAATTCCCTTGAATTGAGACAGGGCCTTGCGAAGTAAATGGGGCGTTTCAATACCTTCGGTGTAACGCGATTCCTCCCTCGATCGAAACGAAAAGCGGGTTTTTCCATCTTGATCGGTTCTGCTCACTGTTCCATCCATGTCTTGAAACCTGTCTGAAACCTTAATTGCTCCATTGGTACCAAGAATAGTACGTATAAAAAAAGCCTCAAAGCCTGAGGTTTGAGCTTGCGTGACCACAAAGAAAGCAATCCCGAAAGTGATACCAAGTAAGCTCATTGCCATGGCACGCCTCCGACCGAGAACATAGCGAAAAGCTAATTCAAGAGAGAGTCTATTCACAATTAATCGGGCACTACCCAAGGGGATAATCGTGGATTAACCCTCTGCTGATCGTAAAAGAGATGAGGGGTTTCAGAAATGACTTGATCTCCAACCTTTAAGCCCTCGATTATTTCAACTTTCTCCAAGTTCTTTGCCCCTACTTTCACTTTGACAATCTCAACTGAATTATTTTTCACCACAAGGACAGAATTGCCAAGCAATGCTTTTCGTGGAATGACGACTGTCTTTTCGATTTCATTTTTAATGATTTCAGCACGACCGGAGGCACCTACTGGAAGATCCATTTCAGTATCCAAATTCACAAAGATATTCCTTCTTCCGGTCGCAGGGTCAATGGTTCCTGCTAATCGATCAACCGTGCCTTCAAAAACTTCCTTCCCAAAGGCAAAAAGCGTTACTCCTGCCTTCTGCTTTTCGTGTAGACCAACGAAGTCTTCTTCATTTAAAGACACTTGTACCACTTTCTGGTTTGAAACTAATTTGCCNACAATATTCCCTCCAAAAACCATATCTCCTGGTTTAATTGAGGAGGAAACTAAAATGCCTGATATGGGACTGGTAATTTGCTTCTTNTCCAACTCTTTCATCAATCTTTCAATTTCAATTTCAAAAGATTTTGAGGTTTCGAAATTTGAAATTTTCTCAAATTCTAGATTNTTTTCTAGGTACTCTANGTTTTTCTCTTTTTTTTCAAATTCTAGATTCGCAATACCGTTCTCTTTGTGAATGGCTGAATGAGCGGCAAACTCCTTCTCTTCAATTTTNAGTTGANAGGCTAGGTTTGAACCAAGTTTAATTCTTTTAAGGTGAGAATCCTGACGAAGAAGAACCTGTCTCAAGCTTCGATTTANNTCANTNGNATCAAGTTNGAATAAAATTTGACCTTCCTNTACTTCAACTGGTTTTCCATAGGGCAATAAAATAGACTTCAGCACTCGTCCTTGCGTTTCGGATCGAAGATCAAATGTCTTTTCTGCCAAGATGCGGACGTTACCGGTTACAGAATCCCTAATACTCCCTTCCCGTGCCTTCACCACCGTTGCTTCATGATTAAATCCGTTGAAAACAAGGGACAACATGATTAGCCCTACAAGTAGGCAAATACCCAATATGAATTTCTTAGAAATTTTCATTTTAAATTATTCGTATTTCATCAAGATCTTTTCTTCATAACGGTTCCTGATCTTGATATAATCGCATATAGATTCAAGACGCTTGACTTTGGCATGATCAAGTGAGATCCGAGCCTCCATCAACTGGCTTAAGGTAATACGATCCGATTCAAGTTCAACTTCACTAATTCTAAATCGGTCTTGAGCAACCTGAACAAGTTCCCGAGTCATTCTCACTCTTTTTGCCAATGATTCCATTTGCATTCTCATCCCATCTATCTCTTGGCGATAGGACCTTGTTTCTCTTTCTAAGTTAATCTCGAGTCTACGTTTGTTTGCGAAAGCTCTAAGCTTTTCTGCTTTACTCTTCGAGCTATCCCAAAGTGCCCAATTGAGCTCCACCCCGACAAGAATATTATTTCTCAAAATACTATCTTCATTACTAGCAAGAGGAACTTGATCTTGGAAAACACCCCCGACTAAATTTACTTTGGGCTTCAATCCACTTTGGGCTATTTCGACTCTTTTTTTCTCTACTTCAATCTCTTTTCTAATTTTTTCCATATTGAAAGACGATGCGGATGCTAGAAGCCTTGGAGCTGAAGAATTAAATTCAAATCTTTCATTTAAAGTTTCAAAGGAAGAATTTTGATCAAAGAAAGATAACTCTTGATCCCAACCCGTCAGTGCCCTAAACCTGAATAACGCAAGTGTCAGAGAGCGATTTAAATCCTCCAGTCCAATTTGACGTTCCAACAAAATAGTATTGGCATGATTTACTTGAAGTTCGTTTGCTAAACCAAGTTCCTTTTTTTTCGCTACCTTACTAAGACCGTCCTCTGCTATCTCGAGGGTATCCATGTTCAATTGTAATTGGTCCTTAAGCACCACCAAATCAAGATAGGAATCTCGAGTGATAGATTTAAGTTCAGAAAGTAAGAATTTGTAATTATTAGTTGAGATAGACTGTTGAAACCTTGCAATCTCACTTTCTGCCTTTAAAGCACCCCAGTGATAAAGAGGCTTTCTGACAAAAGCTGAGCCAAAAAATCGATATCGTTGGAAAAATGACTGATCCGGTCTATCTTCATAGATCGACTGCCCCTGCAGATTAAGAATTAATTTCATACCCCGAGCAGAATCCGCCAATAGTACCCCTGCCAACTTTTCATTAAGCCGTTCCCTCTCCTCATCTACTAAGGGTGCATTGGCTTCAAGTTCAGATAGGATTTGCTCTAATTCCTCGAAATGAGCTTCTGGCGATTGCTCGACGGGTACCGCACCATAGGAAAGTAAGAATCCTGGCACCCAAAAGGACAGATTCAAAAGTAGAATTGTGCGGCTCATTGACTAGCAATGATAGGAACAGAGCATAAATAGCTCAATCAGAAAGAACTATGAAAACCCTAGTTGGCGAATACGGCTGGAAACATCTCAACCAGTTCATCACCTGTCCATTGTTCTTGTTTTGCACTGGTGTCTTGCCTAAATTGGGCAACTTCATCAGTGCTTATCTCAGTAGAGTTATTTCCCCAAGCTTGTCTAACATATGTGGTTACATTTGCAATTTCCCGATCAGTAATAGGTACCGCTGCCATATTTACTGCAGCAGATGTACCGTAGACTTCTCCTTTTACTACAATCTCACCCTTGAGACCATTTAAAATTATATAAGAAATTAATGCTGGATCAGATGTTGCCCATTTAGAGCCATCNAGGGGTGGGTATTGACCTGGAATCCCTAATCCGCTCGCTTGATGGCAGGACGCACAACGAAGGGCAAATATTTTTTCACCCGACTCAAATTTCCTCTCNATTCGAAGAGCCTCTTTTTCTTCATCCGTAAGTTCTACAACATCAGTNGGTGGATGTAACTGAAATTGATTCGTAGAGTGAGCGAGTTGAATNGAACAAACAAANATCAANCANCCAAAAACAAATACAAAGATAAGCGGTGCAGAAAGGAAACCTTGGGTAGGTGGATGCTTTTCCACATTAAGTTTGGAATGAACTTCAACCAGTTCTTCGTCCGTCATGTTTTCGTTTCCGTGAAAGTTGTCTTTATCCTGAGTCATTCCAACTAATTATCAAAATTGTTTAGCTCTGCAGCTGTCCACATCGAGGTAAGTTCGCGATCTTTTTCTGAATCACGCACCGCTTTGACCTCTTCTGGTGAGATTGAGGAAACTGAATTCCCCCATTCATTTCGAATGTATGTAAGCACATCTGCAATTTGCTGGTCATCCAGAGGGGAAGCCAAAGGCTGGCCAAAACCTTGCATTTGACCGACATATTTTTCTCCATTAACAGCAATTTCTCCCTGTAGACCATGAATTGAAATCTTGATAAGTCTTTCCTTATCACCAAGTACCCAATCGGAGCCAGCTAGGGGTGGAAATGCTCCAGGTAGCCCTTGACCGTTTGGTTGGTGACAAGCAACGCACATCCCACCGCCAGGTGATGCTTTCGAGTAAATTTCTTTACCTGATGTAATTTGTTGACTTAGCCATGTAGGTAAAGCAGAGCTTTCTAGATCCATTCCATTGGTTGCTAAATCTGAATCAGAGGTAGAAAGGTCTTCTAAATCAATGGCTTCAGGCTCTTCAATGAAAGCCATTTCAGGGAGTTCATAATCTTGTTTTAGAGACTGAAGATAGGCAACGATACGGGTTGCCCTTGAAGAGGGAGCTAAAAACCGAGACGAATTATTTTCTTCATCGAACAACTCAATGGTGTGATCGGAGGAGAATTCTTGCTGTTCATAAAGGAAAGGACTTGGAGGACAAACAGATTCAGGCACAACTGCTTGTGGTTCGAATAAATGCTTATGTAACCATTCAGTATCAAGTATACGAGTGCCCAAATTTGTTAAGTCCGGTCCAATTCGAGTGTTACCAAGCATAACATGTTTTTGGTAAATATAATCGCGAGCCATCGAAGGACGCTGCCCCCACCCACGTTCAACATCGAAGCCTGCTTCTACCATTCGAACTTGTTGTGTGTGGCAGGTACTACACCCAAGCGCCAAATACTCAGAAGAACCTAGCTCAGCNAAACCAGGCTGAGGCATTGGGAAAAGATCGGCATCCTCGGGGATTTCATTATCTTCATCAAGGGATTCTGAAATAGGAGTTAAATCGCCAAACTGAATACGAGCCCCCACTACAAAAGCAAGCCAAGCGACCGCCAANGTCAAAAATATCCCANTAGNAAACTTCAATAAATTATTCATGAAGTTGCTCCCTTCTTGATTAAATTGAGTTTATAAAGGAGTTCAAAAGGGCTGGGGATGATAGCTTTCCAGACATTAATAACAAAAACTAGCTGGGAAAAACCTAAGACTATAAAAGCGAATTCAGTGATTAAAAAGTAAGGTTTAACAGAAGATATAACGGAGGAAGCCCAGTTCAGGGAAGGCTGTTGGGCAAGTACTCCATGCGTGAGTCCCCCAATCAAATAAGCTAGCAGAAGGATTAATACTCCAAAGGCCGAAGTCCAGAAGTGAAAAGATTTTGCCGACTTTGCAATCTCATTACCAGTAATTCGAGGAAGCATATGGTAAACCATACCAAAAATAATCATGCTGAAAAATCCGTAGACTCGTTGATTAAAATGAAATTCGTTAATGATTGAAAACTGAGTAATTTTTGCGACGGCTGGGAGCGAAAACACAACCCCAATATAACTAGATATTGTATATGAGAGCGTACCGAAAATAACAAACCTGAGAGGTAAGCTATTCCAGACTTTATTGATGTCCTGAAAGGCGGTAGCATGAAAGTTCGTCGAAGCTACGGCAATGGGGAAAATCATTGCTATGCTCATAACTGTTCCAATTGCCGGAATCCACATGGGAACCGGACCACCTTCCAGGTGGTGAACCACCGACCATGGAGCAAGGGAAGCGATGCACCAAAAGCCGAAAACTGCTAAATAGTATTTATCAATGGGCCGACCAAGAATGGCTGGGATAATATAATATGCCGAACCAAGTGCTACCGGAGTCAGCCACAACCAGATAACATTTTGCCCAAACCACATCGAAAGCACACTCTGTACTGTACCACGAGCAGCGTTTAACTCCAAACCATTCCAAGCGATTAAAAATAACATCGGAAACCACAGAAGGGAAGCTAGCAAAAACCACTGTGGTGCGATGGTATTTTTAATTCTTCTAGAGCGATGCACTACAATGATAAGGGTAGCGATTATTCCGTAAGAAAGAAAAAGTGCAGGCCAAACTTCAACCGGCATTTCCAGCATTTCATGAGGAGTCATATGGCCATCGAGAATGCCAAGAAGTCCAAAGGTAATCGCGAGATTCCAAATCGAACCTGCAAATAGAAGGAGGACTTTTCCTCTTGCCTCAGCTTGGGCCAAACGAGCTACGATCCACAAGGTTACNGCAAAAATTGAGTTTCCTCCCCAACCATANACGAANGCATTAGCCTGAGCCAATTTGATCTTTCCNTAGGTGAAAAGTTCNAATGAGGAAAGAAAAAATGGATCGGTCAATTTTGCAGATGCGATGTAGGCAAAAAANGCTGCGGCAAGCAACCATAGCCCTGCCGAAGCNATAAAGAAACAAACAGCAAGTTTTAANGATTTATCAATGACTTGTTCTGAGTTTTCCTTCACGATTCAAATCAATTGGTTTGGTTAACATCAGTACCATAATCGGTAAGAATTTTGACCATGGCNTCTTCAAGAGAAGAATTTTTTTCAGCATGGTAATTTAAAATATTCTGGTTNTATTTTTCNTTTGATTTATGAAATTCCTCGATCAAGGCAGCCCGTTTCTCATCGGTCATTANAGATGTNTCGGCGGGATCATCCGGTTGGATAAATTTTTGGATGAAAACAAAGCAGAGGGATACAATCACTACTATAATAATGGTAAAAAAGATACCACAACCATCTGCTCTTTGTTCCTTGGGATCACTCATGATGATGAATGGAATCTAAAATCCTAGGATCTCGAATTGGAATAATTTCAGCCTCATTGGAAGTAAAGCTCTTGGCAACTGCCCAGAGGCAGAGGAAGCCGACCCCAACCAATGAGAATATTCCCCAAACTAAATGGCTACCAAGCACTGCCCTAGCCTCAAAACCGACAAAAGTTCCTGGAACGATCTCCCTACCTGGAATGATATTCCAATAAAGATCGAGAGCATGAAATACTAATATCCAACAAACGATAAAAACTAGTTTCGGAGGATCTATTTTGCTCCGATAAAAGAGTAAATATAAGAATGGAAAAAAGAAATGACCAAAAATAAGACCCATACTTACCCAAAACCAGCCCGATATTTCTCCCGTGTTCGGGTTAATTTCACGAATGGTGTACCAAAATGTTTCTTCTGGAATATTTGCACTGTAGATGAGAAAATACTGGGAAAAACTGATGTAGGCCCAAAAAACGGTAAAAGCGAGGGAAAGGCAGGCTAAGTCATATTGATGTGCCTGCTGATAAAGCCCTTTCAAAAACCCNTTAGATTTAAGAAANAGGCATGCAATTATGGTAACCGCAAGTGCAGCCCGAATCCCAGAGGCGAAAAACCATACGCCATACATGGTAGAAAACCACTGATACTCCAAACTCATAAATAAATCAAAAGCACCGAAGGTAAGCGCCAAAGCTGCCACAGGAATACCAGCTGCTGATATTTTAGTACCAAGAATTGTCCACGCAGGGTTACCATCAGTATCTTGCGAAAAAGAAACTTTTCTCAACCAGTAGCTGAGNCCACAGAAGACTGCAAAGTAGAATGCTAAACGCAGGCTGAAGAAGACCAGATTTAAATAGGCGGCTTTTTTCTGGTGTAAAACATCATCCTTAACTTGAATTTCAGAAGTCACTTCAATCGTGGAACTCTCGAGATTTACCCAGGACCAAAGAACACCAGAATTATCTCCACCAAATAAAGCAACCAGCAATAATGGTAAAAAGCACAATGCCAACCAGGGAAAAACTACAATTCCGTGTTCTTGCTGCCTTCTTACNACTGGCGTCCATTTGGAATTAAAAATCCTAAAAATCATAATCAGCATCAACAATCCAATTGCGATNCTTAACCAAAAGGAACAGCCCCACAACCAACCTAGAAATGGAGCTTTATCGCCTGTAGTGACTCCGTAACCTAAGCCTAATAGACCGATACTAAGGCACAATATGGAGCCAGCTAAAAGCTTGNTAGAATAACCCGTTGGCAACTTAATGGAACTAAAACTATTTTTGCTCATGATCCACCTTCATCCTTAAGAGCAATGGTAGCATCGCTGACATAATNTTGTAATGCNCTAANATAAAGGACAATAGCCCATCTTTCTTTAAAGGTGAGCCTATCTTGCAAGCCAAGCATTATTCCGGAAGCTGAACCCATGCTGATGGCATGGAAAATTTGACCTTCCGTCCATCTACCAGCAGACTCGAGGTAAGTACCAGCATTCGAGGCATCGGAGAGGTTNCGGGGGGCCACTCCAAATTTTGAAATAACACCNAGNCCATTNCCAAAATCNCCATGACAAACCGCACAGTGAATGTCATATTTTTCTTTGCCAAGGCGTACNAGTGACATATCAATATTAATATCTGAAGGGATTACATCCACCCATTCACCATCTGCATCCTTACCAGTTCTAAACTCAACGGAATGAATGGTGGGAGAGACTGAAAATACATCGTTCATCTCCAGAGCGTTTCCTCGGAGTGCAGTTCCATCCACGGGAAGACGACTCGATTGCCTGTCACCAAAAAACTTATTTTGAGTCTGAGATTTGTACTTGGCCTGCCTGTCCATGTCTGGAAAAACTTCGAGTGGAGTATTTTCGGTCAAATCCCCCCGGAAACCAAGAATGGAAACCGCGATGATAACTAATATAAAATAAAAGGTGATGAAATATTTCATATTATTCAATCGGTTCCCTTATGACTGTTATCGATTTACCACCCAGTCCTTTAAGTAATTCAGTGGTTTCCTGTTCGTCAAATTTTGGATCATCTACCTCAATTACGACCATAAATTTATCATCTCCTGTCCGACCAAAATTTGGATGTTCAAAAACTGGATGATTATGTCGAGGTAAACGATTAAGAAAAAACATACCAAACAAAGTTCCAAAAGCAGCAAAGAGAATGGTTAATTCATAAAAGACAGGAAAAGGATAAATAGGACTAAAATAAGGTTTACCTCCAACAATTAGGGGATAATCGAATGCATTCATATACCAAACAATAAGCATTCCGGTAAAGAAACCAGTAATTCCTCCCGCCAGAGTAAAACAAGGCACTTTTGACCTTCCAAGTCCCATTTGTGCATCAAGNCCATGAANCGGCATCGGGGTGTAGCACTCCCAATTTGTATAGCCTGCCTTACGAACCTCACCAGCGGCATCATAGATACCCTTGGCTGAGCTGAAGGTGGCGGAGATGCCATACTTTATGTCCATTATTTTACTCACTTAATGATTTTTTGAACCATGAGGGTCAGCCTGCGGCATAACCATTTTGACCTCTGCCATCGGCATCAATGGCAGAAATCTGATAAATAGAAGAAAGAGAACTGAAAAGAATCCAAAAGTACCCGCAAAGGTAAAGATATCAACGACGGTAGGAGAATAATAACCCCAGCTTGAAGGCAAAAAGTCCCTTGAAAGCGTGGTGTTGGCGATAACAAACCTTTCAAACCACATGCCAATGTTGACGAAAATTGAGATAATCCAAACAAGAGGAGTGTTATCTCTGATTTTCTTGAACCAGAAAAGTTGAGGACTAATTACATTGCAGGATACCATGATCCAATATGCCCACCAATAATTCCCAAATGCACGGTTGATGAATGCAAAGCTTTCATAGGAATTTGCCCCATACCAAGCGATGAAGAATTCCATCGAATACGCATATCCGACCATCGTACCCGTAGCTAAAGTGATTTTGCAAATATTATCAATGTGTCCTTGGGTGATTAGGTCATGTAAACCAAATAGAGACCTTAGTGGTAGTAGTAAGGTTAATACCATTCCAAAACCAGAAAAAATGGCACCTGCAACAAAATAAGGAGGGAAAATAGTGGTGTGCCAACCGGGAAGATTAGCCACCGCAAAATCGAAAGAAACGATGGTGTGAACAGATAAAACAAGAGGGGTAGAAAGACCGGCGAGCAACAAGTAGGCCATCTCAAAATTTCTCCAGTGGTTGTTCGCGTTTCGCCAACCCATGGAAAGGACACCGTAAAAATATTTTCGCCATGTTTCCTTCGCCCGGTCACGAATAACGGCAAGGTCAGGAATCATCCCCATATACCAAAACAAAATAGAAACGGTGGCATAGGTAGATACTGCAAATACATCCCACTCCAATGGACTACGGAACTGTGGCCATATAGCATTTGAATTAGGTAGAGGAAATAACCACCAGGCAAACCACACTCGACCAACATGGAAAAGCGGAAATATCCCTGCACATAAGACAGCAAAAACAGTCATTGCTTCGGAAGCCCGATTGATGGAAGTTCTCCATTTCTGCTTCAAAAGACATAGAACTGCGGATATCAGAGTACCCGCATGACCAATACCAATCCAAAAAACAAAATTCACAATCGCCCAACCCCAATTAACAGGGTTATTATTCCCCCAAACACCCACTCCGGTCGAAACCAGATAAACTAGCCCCATTCCAGTAAAACTAGCGATACAAAGAGCTAAAATGAAACACCACCACCACCAAACCGGGGTTTTACGCTCAACAATTCCGCAAATCTTCTCCGTGACCCAATGAAAATTTCTTTTATTTTCGACCAATGGCTTATCAATCCATGGGGCAGGTTTTATCTTCCCAAGAATGGCTGGGTCTGCTTGATCGCTAGCTGTTTTAACCGTGGACATGGAGTATGAGCAAAATTATCAGTGATGGGAAGGATATGCCTTGTCGTGATATTCCCTGTAAGAATGGGGAGAATCGCTAAAGTCAGGCATGGCAGGATTTGGATTTCGGACTTTTGCGAGGTAACTGGTTCTAGGTCTCGTATTCAAGTAGCCCAAGACAGCATAGTCCCTAGGGTCATTCTTCAATTGGCTTACCCTGCTATTGGGATCCGATAAATCTCCAAACGCCACAGCATCGGAAGGACAAACTTGTTGGCATGCTGGTCGAATCGTCCCATCTGGTACTTTAATATCTTGAGTACTAAGCTTAAGGTCTGCCCCGTCATTTCCGGTAGCCAAATTAGCATGTCTTTGAGCTTTGACTTTTACTCTAATCTTAGCTTCTTGAATTCTTTGAACGCAATAAGTGCATTTCTCCATTACACCTCTCATCCGAACCGTAACATCAGGATTTTTCCCCATTGCAGGCAAGGAATCGTTTTTATCGCCCATGGGTCCCTGATAGAGTTGATTGATATCGCGTTTGTTCCAATCGAAAAAATTGAACCTTCTCACTTTATAAGGACAGTTGTTTGCACAATAACGNGTTCCCACNCACCGNTTGTAGGCCATCGCATTTAAACCTTCTTCATCATGTACCGTTGCATTAACCGGACACACNGATTCACAAGGNGCGGTTTCGCAATGCATACATGCAACCCCTTGGAATGAAACTTGCACATCGGAAGGTATTTCATCACCATTTCTTTCGGCAGAACTGTAATAACGATCGAGCCNCATCCAGTGCATTTCTCTACCTCTCANAACTTGATCNTTNCCTACGATAGGNATGTTATTTTCACTTTGGCAGGCAACCACGCATGCACTACATCCNGTGCACTGGTTTAAATCGATTGCCATNCCCCACTGATGGATACCATGAGTCTCGGATTTCTCGTAGGTATGGTCTGGGTGCTCGTACGATGAATTACCTCTTGGNGTNGTAGTGGATTTGAAAGCAAGATCGGTATCTTGATCCTTACCCCAAATGGGAGGCGAATGAGATTCCGCACCCATCTGGGTGGCAAAATCTTGATTNTTAGAANATTTNTCTGCATTAGCCTCGCGAATAATTGCCCGACCTTCCATGGACCAATGCTCTTGTGTATTGGCCAGGATCTTGTNNGAACCGGTTGGCTTGANTTCTAAAACTGGTAAAACTCGAGTATCCTNTTTTGAAAGTAGAGGNTAAGAGTCAAAACCGGCCTCGCAACCAACTCGACCCGNATTTNTTCTTCCCATTCCTAGGGANGCCACCACGGTCTTATCTGCCAGACCAGGCTGAACATACAAGGGTGCTGTAATTTTTTTACCGCCTGCGACCGAGAGTTCNACAACNGGGGATTTCTGATAACCATTCTCGAAAACCGCATTATCCGGTGCAATTTCGCCCGTTTGGTTCAGTAAGGTGGGTTTGGGNAGCAGTCCAATGTCAGGAAACTTAGANTCAAGTTCCTTCGCCATCTTAGGACTGATCAAAAGAGCGTTGTCCCATGTTAATTTAGTGATGGGGTGNGGACATTCCTGCATCCAACCATTNTTGATAAAACTTCCATCCAAAGCGTGAAAGTCAGGAACAAGTAAAACTTCAAAGTTTGCNTTCNCATCTGAGACTGATGGCTTTAAGTTCTCTTGAAGATAGCTTCTAAGATCTTCTACTTTGAGTTTATTGGTGTAATCTTTTTTGAAAACTCCCAATCGAAGGAAATCTTTAAATGTAATACTTGCTCTATTTTTTTCGAACAGAGATTGAATATAATCATGAGAACTATTGGAATCACCCGACAGGGAAAGCAAGCATTCAATATCTGATTTAGTATCAAAAAGAGGGGCAATTAAGGGCTGAATAGGGATCACCGAGGTGCAGTCCCAAGTGAGNCCTAANTCCCAAGACTCCAAATAATGTGAACAACCGATATGNTAGTCGCAGAATTGGGAGGATTCATCGATCGAAAATCCAATTCTGACGGTATTTTCAACTTTCTGCGAGATATCTTCCCAGTCAATAAATCCACTCGTTGCATGAACTGGATTACCTCCAAGCATAATCAAAGTATCAACANTTCCATCATTAATGNAAGAAACCAGATCTTGTAACCCAAGATTGGAACTGAAAGGCTGGGTTACATAGGAAACGGTTTTATCAAGTGATCCAAGTAAACCATTCAGAAAGTAAACAATTAAGTGAGTTTCTGCATCNAGATGGTTCCCCGCTAAGATTAAGGATTTACCATTCGCAGAAAGCAAATCTTTAGCACAAATTCTAGCCCAATTTAAATGCTCAGAAGTGCCTTTTCCTAAATCGCTAAACTTCTTNATTAATGCGGTGTCGTTCTTTGTTTTCGTCTTTAGAATTTCAGCACCCAAAAGACAAAGGAATGACTTCATTCTGGAAGATTCAAGTCGAAGTCTATGGTCTGCTACCCCACCGGTNATAGTCATGTCTGCTTCCACAGAATACAACCTGTTCATCTTGAGAGAGTCTTTTGGTTTATTAACCTTCCGACCCGACATGAAACTCCTAGAATTTGCGAGGGAGTAAGGCTCCCGGTTACCCATGAAATCGCAATCCAAGGATAAAACCCTAGAAGCATTTTCCAGCTTGGGTATAGCTCTAACTGGCCTTTTAGAATTTAATTTAGCTGCAAGTTCAGATTCGAATGAAATAGAATCTACAGAATCGAATTCAGCCCATAAAACACCTTTATCCTGTAATTTCCCAACCAGCTCTTGTCGAGCTAGTGAGTAGCTTGAATCTGCTAAAATTGCGACCTTACCAGAANTACTCCAGTCATTTAGCCTAGAGAGAATTGAATNGGANTGAATTTTTTTCCATCTNATTGAAGTATTTCCAGCTAAGGTTTTTTGTTCNTTTTGAAATGAACCCCTNGCTCGATCCGGGTCGTACAAATTCAAGACAGAAGCCTGCGCATAAATGTCAGTACTTCCACCAAAGGGAACATAACTTGGATTTCCTTCTATTTTGGTGGGTCGACCTTCATGGGACTCGACAATAAGGGGTAAATATCCAGCCGTAGTAGGCATGGCTGTGGCNTANTAATTTGGAACGCCAGGTATGAGTTCTTCAGGACTCTTGCCGTACGGTAAAATTTCATGTTCAGGTCTACGACAACCAGAAAAGCCAAGGCCCGCCAGCCCAAAAGATGCGGCCATTAATTTCATGAAACTACGCCTTTGTGTATCCTCAAAAAGACTTGCTCCATTCGGAAATTCATTTTCAACCCAAGTTCTAAATTGAGGGGATTCAGCGTAATCGTTTAAGCTTTTCCAGTACATTTTCCCGGAGTCAGAAGAGGTGTCTTTATTTTCTTGGATCATCGGTGGCAACCAGTGCAACTAAGAGGTGGATTGATCCCCCAATTTTCTTTAATTTCGAGGCCAGCATGAATCTGTTCCAGGTCGGCTTCGGATTGACTACCGGAATGACTACCGGAAACAATAGACCAAGCTAAGTTCGTAACTTCAGAGTTCGGTCTAAGTGCTTTTTCTGGATTTCGGTGACATTCAAGGCAAAAAGACATGCTCAAGTGTTTTGCATGATGAACAACTTCCATTTGATCGATGCGTCCATGGCATTCAACGCAACTAATNCCCCGGTTCACATGGATTGCGTGGTTAAAATAAACATAATCAGGGGTTTTGTGAATTCGNACCCAGGGAACCGATGGACCTGCGGTAATAACTCCATCACCATTGAGATCTTCATCTTCTGAAAGTTGGCCATCCCTATCATTATCTTCTCCGTAGTAAGATTGCCTGACAACTTCTAGTAATGGCGAGTTGGCCTTTACATTTTTGTGGCAGGACATACACACATTTGCAGATGGGATGTTGGAATGGGATGACTTCTCAACACCGTGATGACAATAGCGACAATCTAGTCCAAGTTGCCCAGCATGAAAACTATGATCGTAAGGGACTGGTTGAGTAGGTTGGTAACCAACCCGAGTGTATTTAGGTGTTGCGTAGTATGTAATTCCAGCAACGATTCCACCCCCGAGGAGACCCATGGAAATGATCAGTTTGATTGGTACCGTATTAATCCATCTAGGAAAGAGATTCTTCATACTAAATTCAAAACTAACCGTTCAAGGAAGAAGAACAGAAAGCACAATTGGAGAACCCATTCGTCAAGAGAGGAACAATCATTGAAAGAAAGTAAGTAGCTATAAAAACAGGCACAACTAATCATACGAAACAAGGGTAATGGTAACAATATTAAAAAAGCTAAACACCTACTATTAATAAAACTTAATAAAAATTATTAGTTGGAGTTCACAAAACGAGTTTGTTTGATTAATGAAACCAAAAATTTTATACAAAGAAATTTGAAAGTTTCATCNANAAGAAGCGACATTGTCGTGGTTGGAGGAGGNATCCCNGGTGTCTGTGCCGCAATTTCAGCAGCAAGACNAGGTGCAAATGTTTGTTTAATTGAAAAAGATGCTCAACTNGGNGGAAGGCATNCNCAAAANTTTCGCTTTCCTTTCGANCAGAAGTTNCCAANCTCATTTCCTNCTGGNAGAGAAAGNGGNCTTTTAGACGAGATATGCNTTGAAGTATCCCGTCNCAACCAAGAGAGAAGNNANCTTGGTTTGTCTCGAGTGCTTGANGATNTNGTNAGAANTGAAAAAAGAATATCGCTTCTNNTAAANCATCANCTCANCGAGGCANATATGAATGCAGNTGAAAATCTNATCAANTCANTCCTGTTCACAAATAATGANNTAAANGATTCAAANCTTGCNAAAGGNAAATATTTNATNGATTGCACTGAATCTTCGCAAGTGAGCAGATTNGTCAANGNTTTGGAACCCTTGGCAAAGCGAANTTNNAATGATAAGNAAANTNCCNAATTTGANAGCGAAAGNGATGATNCCTCCATCGTCATTACCTTGNNAAGAGGNNCCGAAGACACCNCTTTTGAACCTCCAGCNTGGATTCCCCTANAGTGGGAAGANAATTCAATTTTGGCAAAACTTGAGATTATGGAATCTCTTAATCGATCCATCGANGGGGATCACCTCGTCGAGTGGAAAGGTCCTNTTAGTAAATCCAAGNTTAGTTCTAGTNCTCTNGCATGGTGTGTGTGGGATTACTTAAAAAANCGATCATCCATTTCCAGCATACTCGGNCCNTATTTNGTCGAAAATATTTCAGAATNTNCAATTTCAANNGATGNNCATCGTGGGAAAAGCGTGAAAGANTTAAGCTTGAAAAACATCATGNCCGGTGNGGAATTCCCAGACTCCATTGCCGTTGCCAGAATACCCATCCCNGGAAAAGAGNCTTTAACCTTTTCAAGCAGAGGAAAAATTAGCCTCCCTCACCCTTTTGAAATTCCTTTGCGAAGCCTTAGNTCTCAAAAAGTTAGCAATTTATTNTGGATTGGAGACAACATACTATCTNCATCCGATGAAAGTATTTTTTTGGGACATACTCCNACACTTGCCCTAATGGGATGTGCCGGAGGAGTCTCAACTGCTCTGCTTTCCCAGTCTGAGTCTTCATTCAAACACGCTTCTTTTTACAAAAAAGTTCGAAGTGCTCTGACGAGAACGAATCAACANGTAGGAATNANTTTTGTTTCTGATTCCAAAAATAAAGCAAAAGATGCAAAGACATTTGCATCCTCTACACTCCAAAGTTTCACTGATGAAAAAGAGGGGGGAACAGGCCCGATTCAGTATTTCAATAATTGTTTGCTCCAATTCCCGATTGTTAGTTCGAAAATCCAAAAACTTGAAATACTTCTTGATATTCCCCGTGAAAGTAAAATCGAATTCAAACTGCATCAAGGCTCATCAAACTACTCTGCTTTTCCTGGAAAATGTCTTTTTACCGATACCATTTTGTTGCCCAAAAACAGCCTCCAATGGGTCACTATCAAACTTGATGTATCTATTGAAAAACCAGGTTGGCATTTTATGGAACTTAAGTCCGCCCATGAATTTGGAATCCATTCTCAAAATAATCCTCCTCCAGGAGTTAGTTTCCTACAACCCACTTTTAAAAACGGTCAAAAATCCCAAAATCCCTTTTCAGATTTCGAACCGATTCAAACCAAGGAAGAAAGTGAGCCAATAGGTCCTAATCTTCGAGCATCCCCTCTGCAGTCTGCTTTTTCATCCTCGAATGTGATTAACCCTTTTTTTAGACCTACAGAGGTTCCAAATCTATGGGTTTCCCAAAATACTGACTTTAAATATGCAGAATTCATCGAGTTAACTTG
>NHDN01000050.1 GCA_002171765.1 Verrucomicrobia bacterium TMED60 | reverse complement strand
AAGTTATGGAGATCTTCCGGTTTTTTCAGATTATATTCTGATCGATGATTTTTCATGCTTGGCGGTTGCGTTTTCTTCATCTCTTTTTCATGGATAATTTCATGATGGCAAGTCTGGCTCAAAATAAAGATAATGAAAGTACCAAGAAAAAGTCGATGTACAACCTGAAGCTGTCCTCGGAACAGGTAGACAAACTCGGTGAAGTTCTGCATGCCCTGGGGTGGTCCACGCGGGAAGTGAAATATGCCCGTCATGCATTTGATGGAGATGGGGTAAAAGTCGTCGCTTATGAAAGTGGTAAACTGGTGGTGCAAGGAAAAGGTACGGAAGATTTTGTTACCCATATTCTCGAACCCAAAGTAACCGGGGAATTCTTATTGGGATACGAAGAGGTCAATAACCCTGAATGGTTTGAGCCCCATGCAGGCTTGGATGAAAGTGGAAAAGGGGATTTGTTTGGTCCGGTGGTTTCAGCTTGTGTAATTGCGGATGGAGATATGGTGAAATTTTGGATGGAAAAGGGCATTCGAGACAGTAAAACGATTACCGATGGGGCGATTATGAAGATGGCTAAACAGATCGCCATGACCCAGGGAGTAGTAATCAAAACCGCGTTTACGAGTATGGTGAAGTATAATGAACTTTATCTGAAATTTGGAGAGAATCTAAATAAGTTACTTGCTTGGTTGCACGGTAGAGCCCTCAATGATGCTCTTGACCTGCGAGAACCAAAATGGGGGTTGCTGGATCAATTCACCAAGCAACCACTCGTACAAAAATATGTCGAAGATAGAAGTTTCGAACTGCAGATGAGAACCAAGGCGGAATCCGATCCGGTGGTGGCCGCTGCCTCGATTATTGCGCGAGCAACTTGGCTTCAACAAATGAAAAAGCTTGAAGCGTTTGCGGGCCGTTCAATCCCCAAGGGATCCGGGACCCAGGCCAAGGAGGTCGCGGGCGAGTTATTTTCCAGATTCGGAGAGGCTAAAATGCATGAGTTTTGCAAGATGCATTTCAAGACCGCATATGAGGCGATGGGAAAGATACCGCCTGTAAAGAAGGCTTGGAATCCGAAATGGAAAAAAAAGTAATCACTTTCTGATGCCAAATCCCAGGTGGACCCATGATCGAAAATTGGCAAAAGGCCAGCAAGGAATCGTTGGGGTGGATGAGGCCGGTCGGGGTTGTTTGGCTGGACCGGTCGTAGCAGGTGCGGTTCTTCTGAGCAGTTCTTTTTTTCGTGTGGCTAAACACAGGAAGATCACCGAGGAAATGAATGATTCTAAACAGTTTAACGAGGCCAAAAGGGAAGAGCTTTATGCCCGAGTGATCAAACTTGCAGATCAAAGTGCATTGATTGCAAGTACTGGAGAAGCCTCGGTCCAAGAGATAGAAAAGTACAACATCGTAGGGGCTACTTGTTTGGCGATGGAGCGAGCAATGAAAAAGCTTTCTCAGAAAAGCGATGGATTATGGAAACCTCTTGAGCAATCATCCCCTGAATGGTTGGAAGTTGGATGCAAAGCCAAGCAACCTTGGATTGTTTTAGTGGATGGGCGACCAATGAAAAAATTACTAATCCGGCACCAGGGGCTGGTTAAAGGGGATAGTATTTCACTTTCGATCGCGATGGCATCGATGATGGCGAAGGTTACGCGCGATCGATTTATGCGAAAACTTCATCTGGAATTTCCAAATTATGGATTTGATTCAAACAAGGGCTATGGAGCACCGGTACACCTCAACGCTTTGCAGGAACTCGGTCCGACCCAGCATCATCGCCCCCGGTTTATTCGTAACTTGTTAAAGGAACCCAAAGGGTCCCAGTGCGCGGATGAACAAAGTCAATTGAGTTTCTGGTGAAATCCTTTTATGATGTTTCTTTTTTATGATTTTACTTGGAGTAAATGTTGACCATATCGCTACCCTTAGGCAGGCACGCTATCGGGATGAATCGATTACTTTTGGCAACTTTGTCGAGCCAGATCCTGCCCGCGTCGCATGGTTGTCGGAAGAAGCGGGGGCTGATGGAATTACGATGCATGTTCGGGAAGATCGCAGGCATGTCCAAGTCGAAGATGTACAAAGATACCAGGAGAAAATGAAGACTCGCCTCAACCTTGAAGTGTCTCTTGCTTCAGAAATGGTGGAGCTAGCTTTATCACTAAGGCCAGAAAGTGTTTGCCTCGTTCCTGAGAATCGCAAGGAAGTAACCACCGAAGGAGGACTGGATATTGTATCTAACATGGAGCGTGCCCGAGAAGCTGTGGGGGCCTTTACGGATGCAGGTATTCCCACCAGTATGTTTATTGATCCCAATCCCAAGCAATTGGAAGCATCCGCTCAAATCGGTTCTCCTTGGGTAGAGTTGCACACCGGTAGCTTTGCTCGGGCTTGGTACCATGAATCCGAGCGTGAAAAAGAATTAATGATTTTGCAAAAAGGAATGGAATTAGGAGTATCCTTGGGGCTCCGGGTAAATGCTGGACATGGGATCAATTACGATAATGTGGAAGGGGCCAAGCAACTTGATAAGGTCTATGAATTCAATATTGGTCATAGTATTGTTTCGCGTTCGATTACCCATGGCTTTAAGGAGGCGGTGGCCACAATGCGTCACCGTTTGAATCATTGATGGAGCCCCCCGTCATTCCTCACGGGTCTAATGTCATGGGGGTAGGTATTGACCAAATTGAAGTTTCTAGAATTCATGATTCTCTGGCACAACATGGGGATCATTTTATTACCAAGGTTTTTTCTTCTGAGGAGCAGGCGTATTGCCAGGATAAAGCGGACTCCGCTCCTTTCTTCGCGGCCCGTTTTGCTGCCAAGGAAGCAACCGCGAAAGCTTTGGGTACCGGACTAGGTGCTGAATTTGGCTGGCTGGATGCTGAAGTCAGACATGGAAAAGCGGGCGAACCGATTCTTCATTTTTCGGATCGTGGATTAAAGCTCCTCGAGTCTAAAGGGGCAAACCAGGCTCTGATTAGCCTGACCCACCTGGAATCTGTAGCCAGTGCCATTGTAATTTTGATTTGCATATGATTTCATTACCCACGGACCCAGTTCTTACTTGTGAACAAAGCCTTGATTTCGAACAGGAATTTTTTGAATCCGATACGGAACGAGAGTGGCAGATGATGACNCGGGCAGGTGAAGGNATCGGGGATGCTCTGCTTCGGGATATGCGCGAACTTAGAACCATTCCCCACCGTCCNAGGATNCTGNCTCTGGTTGGCAAAGGNCATAATGGTGGAGATGCTCTGATTGCGACCAAAAGATTCCTCAGGACGATTCCTACTGCCAGNGCGGTNCTCCTTCCCTTGGAGCCNTGGNAGGANTGTCGTCCANTGACTCAGCGGGCGTGGGAAGAACTCAATGAGTTNGCTGNAAAACGGCTTCAAGTAATCGATCCTTCCNCAGATTCATTGGCTGAATTGGAAAAGATAACTGAAGANGGTTCCTTTNATGCAATGNTTGACGGATGGCTTGGTATCCANGCAAAACTTCCACTNCGTGATCCAATNCCGNGTTTAATTCGCTGGATCAACCAATCTGATAAGGTTGCNGTTCGGGCTTCCGTAGANCTNCCAACTGGNGTAACCGGACAAGGCACGGAANACCCATTNCGGGTTGATTTNACCTATTGNACTGGGATTGTGAAAGAACCTGTGNTGGATCCTGTAAATGCAGAATTTGTCGGAAGAATTCGATANCTTGACCTNGGTTTCTTTCAANCAATNAAAAAGCCTGAAATCAATCAAAGAGTTTTAAGACCTTCTGCTTTACANACTNTGCGTCGATTACGTTNCGTNCAGGGTGATAAGCGTAGCCATGGGCACCTTTTTTTACTGGCNGGTTCCAGAGAACTGGGCGGGGCNGCATTGATGGCGGCGGAAGCCTCGCTCAANGCAGGCGTAGGTTTGCTCACTGTGGGGATTCCAGAATCATTACATGCTTCCTTTGTGGCCCAATTACCGGAAGCAATGTGGATCCCGCTACCAGAAACTCCAAANGGTTGTCTTGCCTTGGAAGGTCTTGGGNAAATCCGTCAGTTTACAAATCGAGCATCTGCTTTTGCAGCCGGTCCNGGACTGGGTGTGGAAAAGGAAACATTCNCCTTAGTTCGAGAACTANGTAACTTTTTTAAAGGTCCANTTTTGTTGGATGCCGATGCCATACAAGCTGAGATNCTTGAAAAGATTATCGACTTAAAACGGGTGGTAATNACTCCNCACGCGGGNGANCTGAAGCGNNTTGTTGNCCAAGNTTCNCNGGANGAATGGATAAGCCAGCANGATTGCACCTTGGTGCTCAAGGGGTCNCANACTCAAATTTGGTCATCCCAAAATTGTATTTTCAGNCTGGGNGGAAGTTCTGCATTAGCNCGTGGTGGAAGTGGAGANATTTTAACTGGAATTCTCGGTGCCTTATTAGCCAAGAATTCCCATTCAATCNCNGATTCNTGCTGTCTTGGNGTACAATGGCATGGCCGNGCTGCTGAAGTATTAGCCCGTCAACATGGACAGGAATCNATTCGGACGACTGAAATCTTGAGCTATTTATCTTTTGCCTTACGTAATGACTTCTGAGATCAAACCCCCTTTGACCTTACTGGTCTTGGCGGCTGGAATGGGTTCCCGTTATGGTGGCCTTAAACAGCTTGAAAAAATTGGTCCCGGTGGTGAGACNTTGATGGACTACTCCATCCATGATGCCAGGCGGGCAGGGTTTACAAGAGTTATTTTTTTGATTCGTGAGGAGATGAGAGNGCAATTCGAAAGNCAGNTAGGGGAGAAATACCGAAATATTCTGGATGTGGAATATGCCTATCAAAATATCCACGATTTGCCTTCTGGATTTAATTGCCCGCNAGAAAGACTTCGTCCATGGGGTACNGGACATGCAGTCTGGTCGGCACGAGAAAGCTTAGCGGGTNATGANTTTGCGGTGATCAATGCTGATGATTTTTATGGATTTGAAACCTTTCAGGTACTTGCNCAATCTTTTGGCATGGATCAAGCAGAAGAACCGGAGAAACCGNTTCTTTCCATGGTTGGTTTTCGCCTGTCGGAAACTTTATCAGATCACGGGCTTGTATCCCGTGGGATTTGTCAGGNAACAGCGGGATATCTTGAGACGGTGGAAGAGTGGACTAAAATTGGCGGAACACCCATCACCGGGTTGAATTCCAGTGGNACCGAGCTTTCCTTGAGCGGTTCAGAAATTGTTTCGATGAACATTTGGGGATTCCCCGGATCCATCTTTTCTCTATTGGAGACTGAATTTATCAAGTTTCTAGAGTNGTTAAACCAGGAAGACTTGCTTTCTGAGTTTTATTTACCGAGTGCCGTTGATGCCAGTATCAAATCTGGAAGTGTAAAAGTTAAGGTTTATCCTGCATCCTGTGCTTGGATGGGCGTGACTTTCAAAGAAGACAAAGCCAAGGTGATGAGTTCCATTCTTAAGCTNGTTGAAAACGGAATTTACCGTAATCCATTATTCGAAGACTAGAACTTGGGAGTGAGCTCGAATTTTTCCCCGGGTTTTACTTCGAATTTACCACTGGTGTCTGGGTCCTCATCATTTCTGTAAACTTGAATGGTNAGGGATGCATTCTTTCGGGATGGTGACCATGCCCACTTCCCGATTTCAATAAAATTCATGGGCACACCTTCGTCCCAACTTAGCCCGGGTCCTTCTCCACGAAGATAAGGCTTATTTCCAATACCAATCATTACATTTGCAATCACGGAGGTAAGGTCGCTCTTTTTCGANTTTTCCTCGTTTTCAATTTTGGGAGTAGNTTTTTCAGAAATCTTTTCCCCAGCNAGTAGGGCATCCACCTTCCGAATGGTCTCTTGTGGATCTGGCAAATCAAGATCCAATTCGGTCTCGATATCTGTTGATACTTGGNCAGGGAGTTCATCGCCAGTTGTAACCTCTTCTTCATCCAAGTCTTCCNGNTCAGGGAGCAGAGCCTCATNGGTCGCATCCNCTTNATCTNNAGGATCTTCCTCTTGGNTTTCTGNNGTAAAAGATTCTTCCAAATCTTCCGGATCAGGGAGTACATCTTCATCGATCGCATCCTCTTCATCTGGAGGATCTTCCTCTTGGGTTTCCGGGGTAAAGGATTCTTCNAAATCTTCCGGATCAGAGAGCACAGCTTCATCCTCTTTCTCTTCTNTAAATTCTTCTTCCATGACTTCAGAAACGGGGGAAGCTTTGTGTTGGTCTTCGTGTTTCTCTGGATTTTCTAAATTTGGAGAAGCAGGAGGGGATGAAGAGAAGGCTGAACTTTTCAGTGCAGCTTTAATTTCATTGATTGAATCCTGAAGTTGTCCAAATTTACTGCTGAATGTATCGAGTTTTTTCTGGGTTGAGGCCAAGTTTTTTTGGACCTCTTTAATTTGAGGATCTGGTTCGGGAAGAATCGGAGAATGAACCAAGCCCTCCAGAGCAGATAATTTTTCGGTTAAATTGCTCTCCATTCCTTGGAAGGACTGGAGTAGAGAAGAAGCAAGCTCTTGTTCTGCTTGATCTCCCTCCTTCGAGTTTTTCAAAATCTGATCCACAACCGAGGGAACCTTATCAATTTTGACCGCAAGCGAATCCAGTCCCTCTTTCACTTCTTTCATATCGAAAAAAATCTTTCGATGCAGTTCTTCTTCCTGTGGTTTTTTTCCGTAAAAGCTTAGAAAGAGAGCTTTTTCGACAAAAAGTGGAAAGAAGATGAGAATACTTGCAACCGCGGATGCGAAGATGCAGCCAATAAGTTGCCAAGTCCCCAAGATTCCTTCTTGGAGATATTGTAGGTAAGCAAAAAGTAGGGTTATGCCTAGGATGAAAAAGGCNGAAAGATAAAAGGGCCATTTTGCAAGGGCTCCCTCAGATTCATTTTGATCTTCAAAGTCGAGTGCCATTTTTTAGGTAATTTTCAAGAGATACAATTTAGCGTCTGGCTTTATCTGGAAAACCGGCCTTACGATAAACCTTGGCAAGCATTTTNTAGGCTCGCTTTTGAGCGCCCTCTGCTCCCTTTGCTAAAATTTCATTCAAATAATCCTTGTTCTTCACGAGTTCGTTGTACTTTTTTCTAACCGGATTTAAAGTCTCAATTATCATATCTGCAAGCTCTGACTTAAGAGTCCCGTATCCCTTGCCCTCGAAGTGAGCTTCAAGACTTTCCAAGCTTTGCCCGCTAAGNGCCGAGTGGATTCCTAAAAGGTTGGACACTCCAGGCTTTTCTTTGACCGCCTTGATTTCAGCCCCGGAATCTGTCACCGCAGATGCAATCTTCTTCTTGATCCTATCCGGTTCGTCTAAGACAAAAAGAGTCGCTTTATCGTTCGGGTCTGACTTGGACATCTTTCGGTCCGGGTCGGTTAGCGACATTATCCTAGCTCCGACCTTGGGCACAAAAGCTTCAGGAACCTTGAAGGTTTCGGAGTATTGGCCGTTGAATCTTTGGGCCAGATCCCGGCACAATTCCAGATGTTGTCTCTGGTCTTCTCCTACGGGAACAAGGTCGGCGTTGTAGAGTAAAATATCGGCTGCCATTAAGACAGGGTAGCAAAGTAATCCGGCATTAATCGACGATTGGGCTCTTGCCCCTTGATGGGAAAAGGTGATGGAATCGGTCTCTGCCTCGGAAGGGGTGGCAACTTTGAATCCCAATTTTGCAGCTTTATCTTTGAACTGGGTCATCCGCTGAAGCTCACCAATGGGGGTCAGGCAGGTGAGGATCCATGCTAATTCTGTGTGTCCTGTTACATGGGATTGTACAAACTGGTTGCATTTTTCTGGATCAAGCCCGCATGCAATGTATTGAGCCACACAATCATATACATTTTTCCTTAAAACCGAGGGGGTGTATGAGTTGGTTATGGCATGCAGATCGACGATTCCAAAAAAACAATCATGATCCTCGAGCATGGTAGACCAATTTCGAACGGCTCCTAGGTAGTTCCCCAAAGTCAGCATTCCAGTTGGCTGGGCACAGGTAAGAACTACTGATTTAGGTTTGCTCACTGGTTGATTTTCCGCCATATTTAANACTTTATCATTTATCCGAGCTTTTCCTTACCCCAAAGAATAACATTTCACGATAGTAAAATTCTCCTTCACCTTTCAAATCATGAACCCCGATTCAAATTCAACCGTTGAGGAAGATCTTAAAGATTTACTCAAACGATGCCCCCCCGGTACCTACGAGGCAGCTCTTACCTTTCGAAATTCGCAAGATATCGATCAAGTCGAGCCCATTGTCATGGGTATTATCGATCGTCACTTGGAACCTGANCAACGCGAAATTCTAAACAACAGTGATGAAAGNCTTCGGATGTATGAGGACTTGGGCNTGGATTCTCTCACCATGCTTGAGATTGTCATGCTGGTTGAGCAAACTCTACAAGTTAGTATTGATAACGAAGAACTCAAAGATTTAAGAACCATTGGCGATGTAAAAGCTTACCTGCAAGCCAAGGCAAAAGGGGAGGAACCACCGGTACGTGCAAAAACTTACAGAATTGAAGAGATTGCATCCTTAATGCCTCACCGCGAGCCATTTTTATTCCTCGAATCTGTTCAAATTAATGGGGATGAAACCACTGGTAGTTATCGGATTTCAGGGAACGAATATTTTCTAGAAGGCCATTTTAAAGAAAATCCAGTGTTTCCTGCNTCTATCATGATTGAGGCACTTGGGCANTTATGTGTGTTCTTCCTGCTCAAAGGGGAAAACCCTTCCATTAAAGAAAAAGTAAATCCTAACACCATATTTTTTACTTCCTGTGACGGGGTTAAATGCAGGCGCATCTGTAAGCCTGGGGATTTGCTCAAAATGAAAGTAAAGGTCTCCCGCATCCGTCACCCACTCGCTTGCTTTCAAGGTGAAATTACGGTGGAGGGTGAAAAGACTGCTTCTGCCGAAGAGGTGAAACTGGCATTTGACTATTTTCCTGTAATTGACGGGCAAAAAGAATCTTCCGCTTTACAAAAAAGCAGCAATACTAATAACGGGAATGGGGCACGAACCTCAGTGCCCTTAGAAAATGGTTCGGCGAAAAAAACCGACTCGGTCAGTCCTCGGTTCGTAAAATACGAACCAAGTGATTAAGTTAGGCCTGTGCCTAAACTTTGGTTTTGGAAAAGGTTGCTTTTCTGTATGCGACCTTCCCAAGGTCAACGGAGACATTCGTACGAAGAGAGCTCAGGGCACTATGGGATTCAGGTCTCCAACCCCAAGCTTTTTCCCTTTGGGGTGGTGCAAGCTTATGGAACGGAATAGAGGTTAAATTATTTCCTAAGCATAAATTATTTACCCTCTTTTTTTGGCTCCCTTACTGGGCCTTTTCCCGGCCCAAAGCATTTGGGCAGACTTTAAAATTTTTGTGGGATAAATCATGCCCTAATCTGCAAAATTTCAACGAGACTTTTCTTGGGCTTGGGTTCGCTTTGGTAGAAGCTAATAATTTCCAAAAAAAGAATTATTCCCTGGTTCACGGAGTATGGGCAACCATGCCTGCCACTGCAGCATTTGCCATCCATAAACTGGTTGGTATTCCATTCTCNATGGGAGCNCATGCCTATGACTTATTCAGGAANGGAGGCGACTGGTTACTACCGATGAAATTGGAAAGTGCATCCTTTGTCCGTACATCCTCGAAATCTTCTGCCTCCCGTCTTACTCAATNGGGAGTCCCTGAAAATAAGATCAAATTGATTCGAAGAGGACTNGAGACATTTTCGACCAGAAATTCATTCGAACTTNATTACCCACGGAAATTAAANTTGATNGCCATTGGCCGGTTGGTTCCNAAAAAAGGATATTTCCANATGCTCCGAATCGCTTTGGAATTATCCCGGGATCAAGTGCCGTNCGAGCTTGAAATTATTGGGGATGGAGNATTAGAAAAAAGAATCCAAGCAGAAATTTTAAGATTCGGATTACAAGAAAATGTTTTCTTGTTAGGAGCNAAAAAAGAAGAAGAAGTTCGCAAATTTTTANTGCTCGCGGATGCCTTTCTTTTCACTGGAATTATTGATGCTCAGGGAGACCGTGANGGAATTCCAAATGTCATTCCAGAAGCGATGGATGCGGGNTGCTTGGTTATCTCATCGAAGAATGCGGGCGCATCGGAAGCATTTATAGACGGTGTCTCTGGTTTTTCAATGNATCCGGACACTCCCATGGAATGGGTAGGTCTACTCAAGGATTTTCTTGATAACCCAGCAGAATTTGAGAAGATCCGAAAGAATGCAAGCAAGCATGTGCGGGAAAACTTCAATATTAAAAGAACTGCATCTTCACTCAACCGATCCATTCAGAAAGCGATCGAGAATGTTACTTCTTGATGAAAAAACCTTTAGTTAGCATTTTAATATCAACTTATGGTCAGCTGGAATATACCAAGCGCTGCCTAAATTCNATTAACCAGACGGTTTCTGAAAAGATTGATTTTGAAACCTTAATCGTGGACGACTGCAGTGAGGACGAAACCCAAACATTTCTAAAGAGCCTCGATTCAGGAATTCAAACTTTTTTTAATCAAAAAAGAGAGGGTTATGCAAAGAATAACAACTTTTTGGCAGCCCAAGCCAAGGGCGAATACCTCTGCTTTTTAAACAATGATGTCTTTGTGGAAGGAAATTGGTTGGAACCTATGATTAAGGCATTTCACAAGTTTCAGGAAGTTGGCGTTGTTGGTAATGTCCAAAGGCTNGCGGATAGCTCAAAATACGATCATATGGGGGTGGTTTTTTCTCCTGAGGGAAATCCCAGACATTTTGGTCAGGGCTTTGCTTACAGGCCATTTAAAGGAGAAATTCGAAAGTGGAGCGCGGTGACTGCAGCCTGCTGTTTGGTCCGGCGTGATTATTTTCAAAAAATTGGAGGTTTTGATGAAATCTTTGTCAATGGTTGTGAGGATGTAGATTTATGCCTTCGAATCAACGAGGATGGAAAATCCTGCCTCGTGGTCCATGATAGTGTGGTGGAGCATGTCAAGAGTGCCAGTGAAGGAAGAAAACAATTCAATCATGAAAATTTCGAGGTACTCAACCAAAGATGGGGTGATTTGATTCGACAGAATCAAGCGGTCTCTGACCAATATTTACATGCGTGGACCTATTTATACAGGGGTTTTGTCAAACCTTGGTCGGTAAACCTCTCGAAGTTTATCCATTCAGTATTTATTTTATTACGGTTGAAAAAGCTGAGGGCTTTTTAGATCTTGGAGCATGCATAATGCATGGCTTCCTCAATCCGATCCAAGTCCTCATCCGTATGGCTCGCAGAAATTGCGGTTCGGATTAAGTCTTTGCCGGGAGGAACTCCCGGGGCGATTGAAATAATCGTGTAAATCCCTTTTTCCTGTAATGCTTTCCAGAAATAATAAACTTTTTCCTTTTCCCCTAAAACGATTGGAATGGCTGGGGTCTCACTTTCCCAAATATCTAGCTTCAAGTCGGATAAAATTTTTCGATAGCGCTCCAAATTTTTTACAAGCCGTTTCTGATGTTCGGGTTCATCCTGCATGATTCGGAGGGCGGCTTGGGCGGAAGCACAGGCACTTGGAGAGAGGGCAGCGGAAAAAATGGCCTGCTTGGAATGACTGCGCATATAATCGATGGCATCCTGAGTGGCTGCCACAAACCCTCCTGATCCCGCTAGGGATTTTGAGAAGCTTGCACAGATTACATCCACTTCATTGGTTAAATTAAAGTGATCTGCGGTGCCACGACCTTGTTCACCAAGAACACCAAAGCCGTGAGCATCATCCAGAACCACAAAAGCATTATATTCATCGGCAAGCTTCATGAATTCTGGAAGTTTNGCAATGTGTCCTTCCATAGAATAAACCCCCTCAAAAATGAAAATTTTAGGAGTTTTTTCATCTTCATATTCCAATAATTCCTTCAAGTGTCCCGGGTGGTTGTGCGAAAACCTCTCGCATCGGGCTCCACTTAATTTAATACCACTCCATAGGGAAGAATGCAGGTTTTTATCAGCAAATAAAATATCTTTTCGATCTGCAAAGCCGGTCACCGAAGAGGCACAAGCTAGGTATCCGGCGGAAAATACATGACATGCTTCTTTACCGACAAAAGTAGCAAGTTCCTCTTCCAGTTCCCGGTGAAAGGAGCGACCGCCATTGGCAAGACGGGCACCCGTTGTGCTGCTTCCCCATTTCTTGATCGCTTCCGCACCTGCTTCCTTGATCTTGGGGTGTTGAGCCAAGCCCAGATAATCATTGCTTGAAAGCATGATAAATTCTTTTCCGTCTTTCCATACCCTTGTACCTTCTTGTTTGTCAAAAATATGGTAATAGGTGTCATACTTGAGGCGCAACCGGGTTGCGTCATCCGAATGAATTCTTTGGATAATTGGGGATTTCGCTTTATTAAATAAGGGAAAAGCCATTCCACTTATACTATCGAACGAACCCAGTTCGTGGAAGAAAAAAGCCTCTCCTGTAAAGAAGAGAGGCTTGAAGAAAGAAAAAACTAAAAAATACCTTACTCGGTTCTCTTAATAATATGAAAACCAAAATCAGTTTCTACCACTTCTGAGATTGCACCTACTTCCAATGCGAAGGCGGCTTCCGAAAAAGGTTTGGCCATGACTTCAAATTTAAATTTACCAAGATCACCACCCTTGGGTCCGGAAGGCCCATCCGAATGTTTCTTTGCCATCTCCGCAAAGTCCTTACCTTCTGAGGTGACTGATTTATGAATTCGTTGTGCTTCGGAATTGGCAGCATCCTTGGATCTTTTGATATCAGCATCTGCTCGGCTTGCACCCTGGTAAGAAATCAAAATGTGGGAGGCTTTAATTTCCTCGGGCATTTCTTCGGATTCCTTTTCCTTAGCCTTGACGAAATCGACCCGATTCAAGCGGATTTTTTCGTAGACTTCATTCGAAATTACATAATACCAGTCCGCTAAGTTTTCATTCAGTTCCTTGACCCGATTCTGGGCCTTGGCCACCTTTTCGTTGAATTCTCTTTGTTTTTGGCCATTGGATGCTTGAATGCGTGCAATTTCCGCTTCCCTGTCCGCTTTCATTTGGGCTACTTCATCCGTGGCAGAAGAAGCATTGGAATCCGAACTGGGTGCTTGGGGAGAGGAAGTAGAATCTTGGACTGCCGCTGGCAAGTTTGCGGGCGGGCTGGATGGAGGAGGAGAGGGGGGGGTGAAATTAGGCGGTGGACCTGGTGGTGCAATCGGGGGNGCGGATTTAGTTCCTTTTTCTCCCTCCGGTCCTTTTGCNCCTTCTTTNNCNTGGGATGGTTCAGCAGGCTTTTTGCCCTCTGTTTTCGGTTTTTCAAAAGGGGCGGGGACAGGGTCTAATTGAGGCTGGTCTAAAAGGTTTGGATTAACCCGGGCATAGGCATAAATGTATCGGCTATCTCCGGTTGCGTTCTCATCGTCCTCCGAGCCACGGTAGGCCTCTCCAAAACGCAAGACATACTCGACTCCATCTTTCATGCCGACCACGACCTCACCCTTTTTAGACACCACTTGAAGTTTGGGCTTTCCATCTTGGTAAGCTAAAGGTTTTCCATCCTTGCCCACCATTTCTACGGTTAGAAACCCCTTGTCAAATAATGACTTNGCCGAATTTTTCAGCTCCTGTACATTATTAGCTGCGANAAATTCGTTCCCGNTTCGNAAGCTGGAAGCTAANACCGCAGGNTTTTTNTCAACATCAATAATTTCAAGATCATCGAAGGCATCTTTCATGCNATCAAGNTTCTCTTTGTCGAGCTCTTCATCTTCTTTAAGTANGCTACCGATTAACTTCCATTCCGAATCGGCNTAATCCAGAATTTGCTTNGCAGATGGTACCATTTTGCCGTCTTTNACCTCATAATTATCAAAAGTAACGCTTTTGATATTCCATTTATCGAGATCGAGGAAATCTTTTTCAACCCAGTCTACAAACTTNGTGCTGACATCATTNACNTTTTGCATTTCAACCCGATAGACCTCATTTTCTTCCGGTTTACGAACGAAATGAGTATTGTTGAGACCCTCCACCTCATTTCCAATAATAAGTTGGGCAAGGTTGGATCCAGAATTATTTTTTAAGGCAATCATACGGCCCACACCCTGATCTCCGGGTTGAGCCCGACTNGGGTCAAGCACTCCAAATTTCGAGTGTTCGCCCGCTCCTTCACCGGCTTGATCCAGAATCCGAACATCAAAGAGAATCGTNGAAACATCTTTTACTTGNTTATCCGCATTGGCTGGGTAATCCGGTTTGTTTGGTCTACGGATAAACCACCCTTGATCGGTTTGGGCTACCTCAATGGATTTAGCCTCCAGTTCTTCTTCGTCCATTTCCACGATTTCAATACCGGTTGCTTCNCGGGGGTCAAAGCTTTCGAACAAGGGTTGACCCATACGGTTTACTTTACTTGAAGGATCGCGTTTTACCGGGGCGGTGAAGATTGCCAAAGCAATGCAAGCGGCGGCTGCGAGGAGAAAAACAAGAGTGGTTTTGTTTTCTTTCATTTGTCTTATTTGGTAAGTGTAAGGATTATAAANTGGATACTATTCAGGAGCGAACTCGGGAGGCCGTGGCACCTTGGATTTCAGCGGCACTCTTTTTGAAGTATACGACCAGAGCAATAATCAGGAGTGGAATGGGGGGGAGAAAGACGGATAAATTCTGAATTTTCTCCTGCTTGTTTTTGATTTCTAGATCTCTTTGCCTCTCCGCATCTTTTACCTTGGTATTGGTTTCCTGCCGNAGCTCCCGCTCCCTCTTTGCCAGGTTCTTCTGTAATTTAGCTGCCTCAGTTTGGAGAACCTGCATAAATTGGCCCTGGGTCATCGATGACTGGCTGTTTTGTACTTCGGCCAATGCCTCGTTCAACTTTCTATTTTCGTCTTGCAAGATTTGTTGAATGGAAGCCTCTGCATCGCGAATTGTGGTGGATGCGACCGCCCGGGCAGCCTCGATACTCTTTTCAAATTCTTCCAATGTACGATGCAACCTACGACGATTCCTGATTTCCAAAAGGCTGTTTTCTCCGCTCAGGCTATCGATGAGGTTCAGGCTAAGGGTAACATTGTCCACATCGAGTGGAAAGTCGGAGTCTGGGCCCCGGCTTCGAATATTGAAGAAGGGATCAGCGAGAACATCGGAGTCTGCGACTAGAATAACCTTCATTTGATTAGTCTGGTTGCCATCCTGAACCTCACCGGAAATAGAAGCACCGATCACTTCTGAAAGATTATTCCCAGGATATAAGGTACGGTCTGGGTTGAATCGTCGAGGGGCTCCAAAAACTCCACCCGTCCAGAAATTATCCACGGAGGTAGTCCCAGCAAGGGGCCCCCCTCGGGAAGAAAGAAGAGGTTTGAAAGTCAGGTTGGATTTACCGGTTGGATAGATGGAACCTGGGCAGGTAAACAAACAGTATTGAAGGGCCGAGGTTTCCGCTCCATCTCCGAAAGAATTNCCCATACCTCCAACATANACAAATTCATCCGGGAAATTTTCAGACCTTGGAATTTTAGGGAATGGGTTGTAAGGATCCCGAACCACCCGTTTTTCTAAGCCCCCGAGGCGGGTCTCCACNGGCGAGAGAAGTTTTTGCTCCACGAAATTCCTGATNGGATGACTGGAGTCCAAACTACTCACNGTGTCTCGTAAAGGGGTTAGCTTGAGACTGTCCCAGTCAGACTGAACCAAGGAGGAGTTGGCATTGATCCTAGCTTCATACTCCGATGTCTTATTGATGAGTTCATTTAGCTTCGTAAAAAAGGTACCGATTTCTGGAAACCTGCCCCGGGCCGGTGCCAAGCTTCGGCTTGCGTTTGCCTGTAGGGCCACGAGTTCTTTCTTGATGGTAGCCAGACGATCTTTTGGNTTTACATTAAAGTGAACCCCGAGCAAGTCCCATAGCTTATTGAGGTCACCCTTTTCCGGGGCGGGAGGAGGAGGTTGTCCCGGACCCCCGCCTTGCTGGTTGTTTCTTCTTGGCTCGTAAGTTCCAGTNAGTCCCCCTTGAATGAGGGGAAGTGGATCTTCAAAGATTGCAGTGGGAATGCCGGCNTTGATNGCNCCGAGTAAATCATCCAACTTTTCATTATCCAAGTTGTTCGGTTGCACCACAAGCAGGGCATCATAATCTTCNTTTTTGATTTCTCCACCGGTTACTTCCTGAATATCATATTGTTTGCGGAGCTCAGTAATCACTTCCCACGAAGGAGAACCACCGCCTAAATTAAAGCCCATAATTCCCATGCCTCCGGAACCTAGCATCGGGGCATCGGTGGCAAAGACCCCCANNGTCTTTTTTGCCTTAGGTCCACTCACCGAGGATAAGGTCCTCATGATTTCATACTCCACCGGGAGACCCTTGTAGAGGAAGGGAATGGTTTGTTGCCCGCTATTCCCTTTAAATACTAGGCCAAGGTATAAATCTTTTTGCCAAGGCATAAANCGTCCTTCCTGTTGAACAAAAAGTGGTGGGGTAACCCCGTTTTGGTTTTCCACGCCATATTTTTCNGCCGTGGCTGAAGCATTATCCTCNGGTGTAATCACATTGATACTAACGGTTACCATTTTGCTCTCNCTTTCGATTTCACGGAGAGCGGTAAGCAAATTGATCCTGGTTTGAACATATTGTTCAGGCATAGATTCTGCCGGTGATAAAAAAGCATCAATTTCAACGGGTTCCTTAATATCTTTGAGCAGAATAATGGAACCGTTCGACAAGCTACTCAACTGTTCTTCAGTGGAATCAATTCGAATAAAATCATGATTACGGAAAAACTGTGTCAAAGAAAAGGCAATGATGATGGCCGTGATCACACGAATACTAAAATGGATGATTTTATTTCCACCTTGGGGACTGCCCACCCAATGTCTTCTTCCAATCAGAATCGAGCTTAAATAAAGCATGGCAATGGCAAGACCCATGAAGAATGCAATTCCAGAAATGCTGATGATTCCCCGGCTAAAGTCCAAGAAATTAGCTGAAATTCCCCACTCAGAATTCGAAAGCAGGGCAATGGGAGCATTGAAGGCAACTCCGAAGACAAATGCAATGGTTAGGTTGGGAGTTAAAAAAGAGGCCACCATACCAATGGCGAGCATGCTCAGTCCAACAAACCAGTAGCCCATGTAGGTGGCGAGAAGAAGTCCAATATCCGGATTACCCAGTTGTCCAAGTACAATCAGGTTGGTGATAAAAGAAAATACCAAAGAAATGGTGAAGATTGCGACCCCCCCAAAATACTTACCCAGCACCACATCAAAGTCGCTCCCGGGTAAAGTGAGTAAAAGTTCATCCGTTCCCTGTCTTCTCTCATCCGCCCAGATACCCATGGTGATGGCAGGGATAAAGCCAAGCAGGATAACCGGTAAAAATTTGTTGAGTTGGTCGAGGTTGGCAAGGTTGGAGTCAAAGAATTCCTGAGGCCAAAAAGCGGCCAATCCACTGGCGAGCAGGAAGGCACAAATGAAGACATACCCGCTGGGGCTTCCAAAATAAGAAGAAAAATTACGTTTAAATACGGCTAGTATTGCTTTGGTATTCATAGTGAGAAAATAAAAATTATAGGTAGAAACAAAGGTGAAATAGAATTAGACGCTTTCCATGGTTTGCTTATTGAACCAAATATCCAAAGATTCTTCTTCTTGGAGTGCCTCTGGGGTTCCTTCAAAAATCAAGCGGCCGTGATTGATCAGAATAATCCGGTCGGCCACTTCCGGGATTTCTTGCAGAATGTGAGTGGACAACAAGATGGTCTTTCCAAGCCCCTTGATGGTTTTGCGAACCTCAAGAACTTGATTCGGATCCAAACCTGCAGTTGGTTCGTCCATGATCAAGACATCGGGCTCATGCAGCAATACATTGGCCATGCCGACTCTTTGACGAAAACCACGGGACAGCTTGCCTATCGGCTTATTTAAAACGGTCTCCAAGGCACATTGTCCGACCACTTGTTCAATCCTTGTCCTTTTCGTGGAGGAATCAATCCCACGGGCATCCCCAAAAAAATGAAGCAGTCCAAGGGGAGTCATTTCTTCGTAGAGGGGGCCATTCTCAGGCAAATAACCAATGCGGTTGGCCACGATATCTCGATTTCCGGCTACTTCCATTCCACAAACTTTTGCCGAGCCTTTACTGGGAGCTAAAAATCCCGTCAGCATTTTCATGGTGGTACTTTTTCCTGCACCATTTGGGCCGAGGAAGGCAACCACTTCACCTTTGCGGATTGAGAAGGTTAAATCATCTACGGCGACGAACCTCCCGTATTCTTTGGTAAGGCCATGGGCCTCGATCATAATGTCATCGTTTGAATCATTAGTCATAAGAAGTAACTTTTGAGTTTAGATTAAAAAGGGATTTAAATTTGAACAATAGGGGTTAGCGACAAAAAGGCTGGATTTTGTTCAACCCTACCAAAAAATCTTATCTTCAGATACAAGCAAGAAGAAAAACTTTGCATCGACCTGCTTTAATACCATAGAATTCGGGTGTTTTATATGGAAAAGCTTATAATCTGTATCCTGCTTTTGGTTACGACACTTCATGGGAAAAACGAAGTTTTAACCACTGAAGTTAGTCTCGACTGGTTTGATTACCCCACTTTTCGTGCTCCATATCGAATGTCTGATCTGGATGGAGCGACCATTGCAATGCTATCTTTGAAGCCAACTGCTGTCCCCCTGTTTTTTCCTCGCTTAGTTTCTCCGTTTGAATGGATCGATTCGGGGAATCCGGATTTTATTAGCCTGGATGATCTTTGTGAAAACCCGCAACTCCATCCCCCCATTAAGCAATACAAGCAAACCCGCCGGTCTCCCTTTGCTCCGAAAAAAGATATTTGGGAGGATTCCATTGCTGAAGATTCCCCAATCGATCGAAAAACGGATAAATTTAGTATCCAAAGATTGATTGGTAGTGGTGCAAAAAGTTTACCCAACGAGAAACAACTTTCAAGTTTTTTGCAGCAAGACAAAGTTGAATTAAGTTATGAGGAAAAACAAAAAATTCTGGAGAATTTATTTTCGGAAGATGAACAAAAAGATTTTATTTCCCGCCTATTAAAACCGAATGTGGCGAATGGAGAAGGGGCAGACCCTGGAATGATTCCCTCAGACTCTAGTTTTGAAAACCCAAAGGTGGTCGAACTTACCGTACCCAAGATCGAAATTCCTGAAGCCCCGAATTTTTCCTTTTCCGAAGATTTGGATCCGGTCGCCCCAGGAAAAGCCGTTCTCAAATTTAAAGTATCCAAGCCCTCTGCTGAAGGGGGTGAGTTACCGGCTCAAGCATCTGATTTTTANATAACCAGTAAGAATCTAGCCGAACTCTTTAAGGATCTCGGTGCGGAGCAAGCAATCGCCGGGGAGGTTCGTTCCGTGGCGGAGTTATGGGCAAGGGCAGAAAAGAGTTCCGATCCCGAAGTTATCTTTGGGGTGAAGTCAATCCTACTTCAGGCAAAGGTTGGAAAAACCCGGACCGATGCCTTTGGGCAAGCCGCACTTTCAGGCATTCAACCCTCGGATAAATATTTTCTGATTGGAATTGAAAAGGATGACCTCAGCAATCAAGTCACGATCTGGTCCAAGGAGGTCCAAGTCAATCCGGGTGAGAATATGATTGAGTTGAGCGCCAACGACGTCATTTACCAAGAGTAATCAAAANTTCCCAAACTCAACTCCCATTACCAAACAACTCCTATTTAGTTATGCAAAATCAAGATATTCTACAATCTGCCGCCGATCAAGCCAGGGGCTTGGCCATCGATGCGATCCACGCCTGTAGTTCCGGACATCTGGGACTACCCCTTGGTGCAGCCGAAGTCGGAGCCGTTCTGTTCGGCCATGATCTTCAAGTCGATCCNTCNGACTCCTNCTGGATCAACCGGGATCGTTTTGTATTGTCTGCGGGTCANGGCAGTATGTTTATCTATGGATGGTTGCATCTTGCNGGNTTTGANNTACCNATGGANGAAATTAAAAACTTCCGCCAGTTGCACAGCATAACCCCGGGACATCCGGAATTTATGGAAACCCCTGGGGTGGAGTGTACCACCGGGCCGCTTGGTCAGGGAGTTGGCAACGCGGTGGGCATGGCCATGGCAGCGAAAATGGCAGCCGCTCATTTTAATACCAAGGAGCATGAAATCTTTAATCATCAAGTGGTTGCCCTAGCCGGGGACGGATGCCTTCAGGAAGGGGTGGCATCGGAAGCGGCTTCCTTGGCCGGCCACCTGGCTTTGGATAACCTTACCTTAATTTACGATTCCAATGACGTCACCTTGGATGCAATGGCGGATGCCTCCCAAAGTGAAAGTGTACTCGACCGCTTTGCCGCTTATGGATTTCACTGCGTTCGAATTGAGGATGGGCACGATTTACAAGCCATTGCCAATGCCTTGTCTGAAGCCCGTTCCCAATCTGAAAAGCCCACCTTTATTGAGGTCAAGACCACCATCGCCAAAGGGATNCCCGAAGTCGCTGGCACCGCTGGTGGTCATGGGGAAGGTGGGGCGAAATTTGCGGAGTCTGCCCGTCAGGGACTGGGGCTCCCCGAGGAAACCTTTTATGTATCCGATGAAGTGCGTGCCTTTTTTGAACAGCACAAAGCCGAACAGATCGAATCCCGAAAGCAATGGGATGCCACCTTCTCCGCCTGGCAAGCCGCCAACCCGGAGAAAGCGGANTTATTAAACGCTGGTCTCAACCGCGAAGTTCCGGATGACCTCATGGATCANGTCCAAGTTTTNCCAGAGGATGCTAAGGTGGCCACCCGGGCCGCCGGTTCACAAGTGATCAACGATTTGGCAAAAGCAATGCCACTTTTGATCAGTGGCTCCGCGGATCTCCATGGTTCCACCAAGAATTATATCAAGGAGGTTGGGGATTTCACCAAGGATAATCATGCGGGTCGGAATTTACTTTTTGGCATTCGTGAACATGGTATGGGAGCGATTGTGAACGGAATTGGGTATTACGGGATTTTCCGCCCGTCNGGTGCAACCTTTGCAGTTTTTGCGGACTACATGAGGGGTGCAGTTCGCTTATCCGCCCTGACCAACCTTCCCATTTTCCATATCTGGACCCATGATTCGGTTGCGGTTGGGGAAGATGGCCCCACCCACCAACCGGTGGAAACNACCAGTGGGTTACGGGTTATCCCAAATTTGGATGTNATNCGCCCNGCGGATCCTGAGGAAACTGCGGGTGCCTTTGTGGCCGCTCTTCAAAGGATTGATGGCCCGACCGGTTTAATTCTTACCCGCCAGGGTGTTCCCAACCTCTCCAATATTCCGGTGGATACCAGACGTAGCGGGGTTCTACGGGGTGGATACATTGCCCGGCAGGAAGAAGGAGAGCTCGAATTGATCCTGCTCGCCTCGGGAAGTGAAGTTTCCGTTGCCCTGGAAGCGGCCGATCAACTTGGACCCACCGTCCGGGTGGTATCCATGCCCTGCATGGAACGCTTTGACCGCCAGGATGATGACTACCGAGATTCCATCCTGCCCAAGAGTTGCCGGAATCGCCTGGCTGTGGAAGCGGGTGTTTCTGACCTTTGGCCCAAATATGTCGGCCTTGATGGGGTGGTTGTGGGCATTGACCGCTTTGGAATTTCTGCACCGGGTGGTACGGTTTTGAAAGAGCTTGGAATTTCGGTCGAGAATGTGGTCAAACATGCCGCCCTTGCCGGCTTGGGGGCTTGATCTTCTCCATTCCTGGCATCTTCTCATTTGTGTCCGAAGCAATCTTCTTGCCCGAAGTACGCACAAGAATCTTTTGATTCATCCGAGTTTGCTCTGGTGTTTGTCGTAATATAATATTTCTATTCAATATGACTTCTAAACCTTCCTCCGCTCTCGCAGGTTTTTTACTAGCCTGCCTTTCTCTATCTTTTACTAGCTCCCTTGCCGAACAGGCACCGAAAGAGGAAGTATCCAAACCTCCTTTCGAAGAGGTTTTCAAAAAGCAGGAAGCAGAGCTGGTTG
>NHDN01000049.1 GCA_002171765.1 Verrucomicrobia bacterium TMED60 | reverse complement strand
CCTTTCAGAAGTTGCGGAAGTTATTTTATATAACCGTGCCCTTTCTGAAACTGAGGTAAGTGATCTCTCCGATTCCCTTAAAGTCAAATGGTTAGGTGGCAGAGTTCAGAATTTCCCCCTTCTGGTAAAGCTCGGNTTTNCNCANCANCCTGACTTTTCTCTTGATACCTTTTCNGACCCAGCNAATGGNGGGGACCTTCGTTTCTTTNACGAAAATAATCGTGAACTTGATTATGAGATTGATGAATGGAATGCATCGGGAGAGTCNCTNGNTTGGGTAAAAGTGATCGATTTTTCANCGGAATCTAAAATNTTNGCACGCTGGGGAAATGATAATAATACCANCNCNCCACCCTCTTCGNTNATTTGGTCNGAATTNGAAGGAGTATGGCACNTANAAGATANTCTTGATTCCTCNACCAATGGAAGANATGGAANCCCGACTGCAAATNTTAGCTTCTCTGGAAATGGCTTAATCGGNGAATCACTTTCNCTCACTGGATCTGATCATATGGAANTTNCCANATTCAATGGAATTTCANCNNANAANCCAAGGNCTGTAAGTATGTGGTTTAAATCAAGTGCNNNTAGCGGGAATCTTCTNGGATGGGGATCGGTNGGGAANTTTTGGNATATAGCTTGGAATAGTCAAGGTCCTCTGGTTACTACCGGTAATACAAATGGAAAAAGGCAGGGATATGGTACCCTTTCCGATGATCAATGGCATCACCTTATTATAAGCTACCCCGGAAATGGGGCAGATTTAAACACTACCAGGATTTATTTGGACGGCAACTTGGTTGATGTACCCGCTTCTTCTGTCTCGGGTTTGGTAAATACTTCCCTTGATTCCGGGGTGAAAATCGGTGCAAATTTTGATCATTCAAATTCCATGACTGGACTGCTTGATGAAGTAAGAATCTCCAACCAAAACCGAGGTCAGGCATGGGCCAAATATTCATTTTTAAACCAAGGAAGCGGTTCAAACTTATTAACTTATGACCTCGAATATCTCCTGCCTCCTGTCCTTCCATCCGATATCAATATTACTGTGGTTACCAATGAGTTNATGAGTCTAAAGATTCAAAGTAATCCACCCGCAACCAGTTACAATGTAATCAATTCAAATCTTCCCTCAGGTCTAAACTTTAATACTGCAACGGGGATTCTTTCCGGCACACCAAGTGGACCTACGGGTTCTTATTCGATTTCGATTACCGCATCCAATGCCAGAGGTTCTGCATCCACTTCTGTAAACCTCTCCTTCGAAGCGAGCTTAAGTGCACCGATCATCACCGCCGGTAATGTTGTCGAGGTTGGGGGTAGATCGGCTAGCATCGAGGCGGAACTTGTAAGCACAGGCGGAAAAGCAAATCAAGTAAACCTCTACTACGGAAAAATGGACGCTGGTGAAAATAATTCTTCGTGGGGAGAAGCCCCAGTCGATCTGGGCTTTTTATCTCAAGGTAAAATTCCATACAAATTTGAAAATCTTGAAAGTGGTGCCACTTATTATTATCGATTAAAGAGCGTCAATACAGATCATTCCGCTTGGTCCAACCTGGGAACCTTCACCACCCTTTCCTATGATCAAGGANTCTTACGATTTAATACCGGGGAAGATGAAACCGGAACTGGTTCGGGTCTGTATTGGGATAAACAAAATGGGGACGGTGAGCAAAAAGTAGCGAATGCCACTTTTGTAAATGACAACCTGCTCGCACCAGATGGTTCATCTTGGTCCTTAACTAAAGCTGTATTTCATTTCAATAACGGTCTGTTTATTGGTCCGAATCTTAGCATGGTTATGCTTGAAGGGGTCAATTCACTTTCTCTTCAAATTGAAGGTAATGCTACCATTTCCAAGACCCTTTCCGGTGCTCAGACTCTCCTCAATCCATATGTACAAGGAGCCACTATTATCGACGGCCATGATTCATTCTATGTTGATAATCTACAGAAAGGAAACCGGGTTGGCATTGGGGTTTTAGGAGGTTTTTCCGGTGGACAAGGACCTGGTAAAGGAAAGTCTTTGGGCTCTTCCGGTGCTGGTGGTCTATCAGGAGGCGGAGCATCCTATGGTGGTGAAGGAGGACCTGGAGCCTCTGGTCCATCTGGACAACAATACGGGAGTGGCGGACTGGGTATATTAATTGGTGGTTCAGGAGGTGGATTTGGGAATTTTGGAGATGCTGCCGCGGGAGGTGGAGCCTTGGAACTCATTGCATCTGCCCAGGTTCTGATTTCCGAAGGAGTCCTAATTTCAATGAATGGCGGTTCCGTCCTNGTCAATCCATCGGTGGGTGCTAATTTCTCCGGAGGTGCTGGCTCCGGTGGTTCGATTCGTATCGTAGGATCAAGCATTTCAAATATGGGAATTCTTGAGGTGAAGGGCGGGCACGCCTCAGGTATGGATGACCGCGAACCTGGAGCCCGCTATCTAACCAACGCAGGAGGCGCCGGTGGAGGAGGTAGAATTGCCCTGATTTCGGATGGAGAAATTAAAAAAGGAACCATTCTACTCGATGGAGGTTTGGCCAATGGAGATGGCTCTGCCGGACAACCTGGCACTTTAGTAATGGGTCCTAAGACCCAGGACGTAGCTAGCGACCTCAGCCTAAACTCCGGTACTCTAACATTGGATACTTCTGGGTTTTGGACCCACAGCTCTGGCCTCCAAGGCAGAGGTTCTATTACGAGCTATGATTTCTTGAGTGCTGGTAAAAAGTGGGGGTATTCAGTCTGTAAGTTTAACTTTGGGAATCTTCAACTTGGTTCGGGTCTGCTGATAAATGTCAAAGGGGAGAATTCTTTACTTCTTGATATCGATGGAAATGTTAGTATCGGCAGTAATATCATCCTCAATGGAAAACCGGGAAATCAAGGAATTTATTCCGGAAAAGCAGGACCAGGGGGCTGGAGCTCTGGTAAGGGTCTGAAAAATACTGATCTATTTTCCAACCTTCATCCTTCATTAAACGGTCAAGGTCCCGGAGGTGGAAGGGGTTATGAAATTGGAAAATCAACCGGTGGTGGAAGTTATGGTAATTCTGGTTCAGGTGGACTGAATAGTGGAGTTGCAGGTATTACTTACGGGGATGAGCAAATTACTCATTTGGTTGGCGGATCCGGCGGGGGGCATGCCATCATGGGAAGTGGAAATGCAGGGGGTGGCGGTGGTGCCATTGGGTTTGATGTTTCGGGCTCCTTTTCTATGGAGGCAAATTCCTCCATTTCTGTAAATGGTGGAGATGGACTTAGTCATCCTGATGGATCGGGAGCAGGTGGTTCCGGAGGTTCGATTAAAATTCAAGCCGCAAGTATATTGAATCTTGGTAAACTCGAAGCTAAAGGTGGGAATGCGGTAGGTGACACTTCCCTAGCCGGTGCGGGTGGAGGAGGCAGGATTTCCCTTCTAACCAATGGCACCCTTTCTAGGGGCGATGTTAATGCCAGCGGTGGGCTCAACTTATCAAGCTCAACTTCAGTCTACCGGCAATCTGATCTCGTAGGCTATTGGAAACTCGATGAAGCCTCGGGATCGAATACTGCTGTAAATGCCACTGGGAATTCCTCTTTAAATGGCAACATAAGTGGTTCTCCCGATCGTCGATCAGGAGTGAAGGGAGGTGCTTTCTACTTTGATGGTATCAATGATAAAATCGTAATTCCTTACGATCCGGTACTTTCCTTGGAAGAATATACGGTTTCCATTTGGTATTACCCAGAACGCAGAAGTGACAATGTAGGTTTTACGGGTCTCTTTGGTCGGGGAATTGGTGGGCAGGTTCGCAACTACGCAATTTGGCAGGGCGATTCTATTCATGCAACTCGCCCTTACATCCACCACCGGTTTACAGAGGGTCAAAATTACAATGAAGGGGTTGCCAATTATGCCCTGACTCAATGGAAGAAATGGTATCATATTGTATGCTCNAATCAGGGTCTAGGTGGATTTGCCCGGACTTATGTTAATGGTAGTTTTACCAGTGCCACCCAAAGGTTTGATCACCAAGTTTCACAGGCTTTAACCAATAATGCTTCTGCAAATCTTCATATNGGCGTTTTTCCGGATAATGAAAATGGCGGCTATTTTCAAGGAATGGTCGACGAGGTCAGGCTTTACAAAAAATCCTTCGGTTCTGAAGATGTGCAACAACTTTTTACTGGAGATGTNGAGAATATTTACTACANAGCCCCCAGAATCGAAGCAAAAAAAGGAGGAAATGGATCGATCGTGGCCATCGAAACTCCAGTTGTCCCATCTTTGACTTTTCCTACTTTGCAAGTGGGNGATAGGTTGGATAGCTTAGGTATTGGAACGGCCGAAGGTATTGAAATTTCAATCTCTGGTCTCCCTAGTGGACTGGATAACATCGAACCTTTCACCCCTCGAAATGTGAACGGTTTATTTGCTTGGTACCAGTCCGACCATAATGAAAGCTTCTCATACCATTCAGTCCCAAGCATGGAAAGAAATGATTCCGTGGCTCAAGATGAACTTTTACTTTTTCTATCCTTTGACGAGTCGAATGGCAGCCATGCAATAGATAAATCTGGAAACCAATATCATGGTAAACTTTTGGATCAATCGATCCGAACATCTGGAAAGTTTGGTAAAGCTCTTACCTTGGATGGAGATAATGATGGTTTGGCCTTTTCAAAAGTTGAATACCTAGACACTCCTGAGGCGTTCTCCATATCTTTCTGGTTCCAAAGGGACTCTGATATCAATGGTACAGAAAATGAAACCAATAATCTGGTTAACAATGTAATGCTTGCCCAATCGAGTGCCTCCGATNANGNCAACCTTGAAATCGGCAGCGAAGGATCGGAATTTGAGATCTATTTGGATTCNGGAACNGGNGCTCAAAATACCACTTACACNACGANCGGNGCCTCAATTTCAAATGGCAACTGGCACCACTTTTCCATGACCTATGGCAATGACCTTAAAATCTTTGCAGATGGGAATATGGTTTTACAGCAAGCTTATGATGGTCCACTTACTACGGGGCAAGATTCCCCACTTTCCATTGGGATGGCCAGAATCTACTCGGATCAATGGGCAGATTTCAATGGTTCCATAGATGATTTTCGAATTTATCGAAAGGAGCTGAATGCAACCGAGGTCAGCCAACTCTTTAACAATGGTAATGGTGATTTTATAGGTTCTAATACGGAAGTCTTTAGTGACGGCTTAGTAAGCGAAATGAAAGATTTCTCAGGGAATCAGAGGCATGCCCTTTCCCATTTTGTTGAGGCCCCAAAGATCTCCTACGATCTAAATTCCGGCAAAAAATTATTACGACTGGACTATGGAAAAAAATTACTAATTCCAGATGCTGTCAGCATGCCCGTTACCTTATTTATCTACGGCCGCGAGACTGGACTAAGTTTCCCGGACCGTGAACATTTCACCACCGATGGGTGGAGGCTCAGTAATAACCACACCTGGAGCTTGCGAAGATGGAGTAACAATAACCCTGCAATCAATGGAAATATCAACTCAAGCATTCATTCCGTGGTGGCATGGACCATCTCTAGATACTCGTACGAACTCCGAATAAATGGTGAGCAGATTGCAACCAACGCCTCCGCAAATTGGAACCCAGATGCCTTGTTTGATCGCATCAATGGAGATGGTTCCTTGGAATTAGGAGAATTCATCCTGTTTCCAAGGTTATTGGAAGACTCAGAAAAATTCTCCATCGAGGGATATCTCGGACATAANTGGGGGTTGANTNCNTCCTTNCCCAGTGCCCATCCCTACAGAAATGTTAAGCCGATTGGAAAAGCGGGGCTTGTCCTGAATGGTTCTGCCGAGAAAGCTGGCATCTATAATATTACTGCAACCGCATCCAATCTCTGGGGCTCAGCTTCTCAGAGTTTCAGCATGACCGTTCATGCTCTNCCTCCTCGTATTCGAACAAAAGAGGCTAGGGAAATTGGATCCAGTTCGGCGAGGTTATTAGCCGATCTTGTCGATAGCGGAGGAGAAGATGNAGCAGTTAGTTTCCTCTGGGGAACGGANCCAAATAACCTTAGNAACGAAACCATTGCTACCAATGTTTCATCGGAGGGTGAAACTTCGAATTTCCTATCCGGACTTTCTCCCAATACCAATTATTATTTCCAATCCAAAGCGGTCAATTCAGCAGGAATTTCCAATGGAGATGCCATTACCGAACTTCCTTATTTTCATTGGGAACTCAACGATACAAACTCCATCGCAATTGATCGTGCCGAACGATCGAATGGAGAGATATTCGGGGCAGTCAGTCAAATGGATCCGGATAAGGGTCGAGTACTAAGCTTTGATGGGGATGATGACTACATCAATATGGGTGATATTGAAGAATTGGATCAAATCGACCGGTTTACGGTCAGTCTGTGGTTTAATAGGGAAAGTGATACTTCAACTACTCCCACAAATCATCAGATTCACAATGTCTTGCTCGCTCAATCAAGTGGTAATGCAAACGACAATCTTGAAATCGGTTCATTAGGATCATCCCTGCAATTGTATGCAGATACTGGGAGTGCGGACACGGAGGGAACCGTAACTTTTGATGCAGGTATAAGTAATAATCAGTGGTACCATCTTACTTTGGTTTATGGTAGCGAGTTGAGCCTGTANCTAAATGGAACGAAAATAACCACATGGACACAATACAATGGAAGGTTGGAAAGTAGTGCAACCAGTCCATTTAGTATTGGTGCCGCCCGGCCCAATTCTTCCATANGGGGAGATTTCCATGGCATGCTCCATGATTTCAGGNTCTATCTTTCAGAATTAACTGATGAAGAGATCAAAATCCTTGCTCATCAGAGTGCTCCCCAAAGTTTTACAACCGGTAATTCTGTCGTGCCCCCGATTATCAGAATTTCTCCGGCTCGTAACATCACTGATTCTAATGCCACAATCGGTTATCAACTTGTATCCTTTGATGGAACGGAACCGGAAATTGTNCTTTATTGGGGAGATTTTGACCATGGTGAAAATAGCGGATTGTGGCAATATAGCCAAAGCCTTGGAATTCATGGTACAGGTTTGGGTGACCTCAACATTTCAGGCTTTAGCTCAGGAGATGAGATCTTTTATCAAGCTCGGGCNGTTGGAACTCCATATGATGACTGGGCAGACAATTCAGGGAAGTTTAGAACGGTTTCTCCCTCCTTGATACGCACCCAACCTGCAATAGATCAATCCGTATCCAGTGCAACCCTCAAAGGTGAACTTNTAGGTAATGGCGGCACGGTAGAATTANTCAATCTTCAATCTCCTAAAATTGCAAAGGGACTCGTTGGTCATTGGAGGTTTGATGAAGGCCAAGGNAGTGAAACTTATGATTCAACCGGTCTCGCTCCTACNGCTTACCTTCATTCAGGAGTAACCTGGACGGGAGGAATGAGTGGGGCATATAACGGTGCCCTTCAATTTGATGGAGGAAACCTTGCCTATGTTGATCTTGGTGATTTTCGGATCGAAGGTGCCCTTAGCCTCGCAGCATGGGTCTTCAAGGAAGATTTAGGAAATTGGCAAAGAGTTTTCGATTTNGGCANCGGACCTGGACTAGATAATTTGTATCTCTCCAATCGTAATAGCTCCAACCAAGCAGACTGGAACATCATCCGTAATACCACCAGTCGAACCCTACAAGTTCAAGATTTCTGGACGCTCTACGAATGGCAACATGTGGTTGCTTTGGTTGATGANACNGGNGTGATGAAATTATACCGCAATGGTGAACTCAAAGGAAGTATTCTGGGACATCTGCCGCGTGGACGGACTCGTGAATTCCAATACCTTGGACGGAGTAATTCACCTAATGATGGTTATTTCAAGGGTATGATAGATGATTTTCGACTCTATGAAAAAGCACTATCTAAAGACGAAATCGAAAGCATCTATGGGGGTGATCTCGAAGAGGAAGTTATTTTAGGGGGAGAAAATCCAGTAGTCAGCCTNTATTGGGGAAATGAAGATGCAGGNGAAACCNATGAGGTCAATGCAAGCTCTTCGACNGCATGGGANCAAAAAGTNAANCTTGGNGTNTTAGAAACNGGNTTATTTTCACATGATTTACTTGGACTTTCCCAGAACGAAACNTTCTTTTACAGGCTNTCNGCGGAAAATTCTGCTGGTGTCACTTGGGCCAAAGATCTTCAAACTTTTACGACTGGCGACTTTTCTTTNAAACCTGATTCCATTGCCAGTGGAAATCTTCTATTATGGCTAGACGCTACAGATGTAAACGGGGACTTTAATCGAAGCAATGAACCATACGGTGGCTTTGTCGATCAGTGGAGAGATAAGTCTGGTGCTTCCAGGCATGCTGGAGATGGNAATGGCCCCACCCTCCTNGTCGACAGGTGGAATNCNAANAGNACTCTAAAGTTTGACGGAGTTACCAACTTTTTAAGGGTCCAGGATTCCGATGTCTTTGATATTGGACAGGATGGAACCATCTTTATCGTATCCCAAGGGCACGACAGCCAAGACTGGAGACCCGTCCTTTCTAAAAGAGGAGAAAATCAAATGGGCTGGCAGTTTAGAAAATCAAATACTGACTTCGCAAGTTTCACTATCCACGGAACTTCCGACTGGGATCGCAAAGGAGGAACCCCATTCAACGGTGCACCTCATGTCTGGGCCTTAAGAAAGTCCGATGTCCGGAAAAGCCAATGGGCCGATGGTAACCTTGAATTCGAAGTTGTAGATAGTGGCTCTATTACTGCAGCACCTGATTACGATTTAGTTATTGGTGCACGAGATGGTCCTTCCGGAATCACATCTTTTGCAAGCGTCGAGGTGGGAGAAATCCTGGTTTTTGATTCNGCNCTCTCGAATGATCAAATCCATAAGCTTCAAGGTCATCTTGCCCACAAGTGGGGCCTAACCCAACAGATGCCTACCTCGCACCCATACAAACAAAGTATCCCTCTTTTTGAGAATCGTCCTGAAATATTATTACCCAGCCCCTTCTCCATTCTTAAAGGTCAGAATGTGAGCTTGTTCATTGAAACCGATCGGGTTGCTCATTCTTTCTCTGCGATTAATCTACCTACAGGTCTTTCTCTTGATTCTTCGACCGGAGAAATTACCGGCGCTCCTCAGAGCCCAGGTAATTTTAATAGTATTCTTGAAGCTACCAATCAGGCGGGATCCTTGTCCAAGAGTGTTACTTTTGAAATCAATGATTTTTCCCAATACCCCTTTCGCCTAAATATTGCCATCGATGGTTACAGCGGGAAATCCACGCTGCAGGACTTTGCTTTTTATCTAGAATTAAATTCTTCGATTAGCGGTTTTAGTTATGAACAATTCGCTTCTCCTTTCGGGCATGACTTGCGCTTTCTTTCTGGAGATGGATCAAAGGAGTTAAAATACGAGGTTGTAGAGTGGCAACCAACTGGAACCTCCAGCTTTTGGGTATTACTTCCTGAATTAAATGCTTCTACATCCATCCAAGCGGTTTGGGGGAATACAAATCAAACAAGGCAACCCACTTATTGTATAGATGGTTCTGTCTGGGAGAAATATCATGGGGTTTGGCATATGGATGAAGATGACGATAATCTAATTCGGGATTCCAAGGGTAGTTTTCACGCAACTCCAACCAATTTTGAAAACCTGAAAGTGGATGGAGTGATCAAAAGTGCTGTCAATTTTGACGGAGTTGATGATTACCTCAACATGTCTCTAGATTCCCATCCTCCAACGGGAACGGAACAACTTACCATTTCTTTTTGGTCCTATGGTAAGTTGGAAACTCTCAAAAATTCAACCCTCTTCGAATCCGGTTCTTCACTTGGAAGACACTTAAATGTTCATTACCCATGGAACAATTCTAGGTTTTATTGGGATGTCGGAGCTGGAAACTATGATCGGATCGAGAAGGAAGATGCTGATTATCTAGGATCTTGGATCTACTGGGTTTTACAGAAGGATGTCGATTTGGGAGTAATGAGAATCTATAAAAACGGAGTACTCTTTGCTGAAGGCCTGGATAAAACTAGACCCATCACCGGAGATGTGGATTTATTTAAAGTCGGCACTGCCCGCACGGGTGGATTGCCTTGGAAAGGTTGGCTAGATGAATTTAGAATTGGGTTATTTATAGATGACCCAGACTCGATTGCTGCTGCCTATGAAAGTCAACGACCGGATTCCGGTTCAAGCTTCGCAAGTCCAACATCGGTCAATGGTCCTCCCATCATTCTCAAATCCCAACTTGGGGAAGGATATGCCAATGATAGTAATCGAAGTTTTTCATACATTGTAAAAACATTTCCAAGTGCAGATACATTTTCTCTCGTTGGACTACCGGCTGGCTTATCATTTGACGCAAGTACAGGAGAGATTTCGGGGGTTCCCCTTCAAGGGGGCACCTATCAGGTTACGGTTACGGCTGAAAACAATTTTGGACTAGATCAAGGAATCATTCAACTTCGGTTTGCCTCGGTTAATAATTTTAGCCATAACACCCGTTTTGACTTTTCTGGATATTCGGGTGGTGAGACCCTGAAAGACTTTCCTGTCTTCCTTAACTTTAACTCCTCCATCCCTAAATTCAGCCTTAAGAGTTTCGCATCTCCCCAACTCAATGACTTGCGCTTCTTTGACAATGCAGGGAGAGAGTTAAACTACGAGATCGAAACGATTGAAGAGGCATCCAACGCTTTCTCCGTATGGGTCCAGGTTCCGGAAATGAATGCAAGTAATTCGGTCACAGCCTATTGGGGGGACCCAAGCTTAGCTGCGAGCACTCCCTCCTACTCCGTCAACGGATCCACATGGGCCAATGATTTCAAAGGGGTTTGGCACTACCGCCCCATGTCATTAACGACCACTCTCACGGATTCAACCTATTATCGAAACCATGCTGAAGATGAATCTGGATTTACGGAAATAAATAGTATTCTTGGCTCGGGGCGCTCCTTCGCAGGTGGTCCGGATCAGTCCATTGCAGTGCCAAGTTCTTATTCATTGGATGACCTAGATCAAAATAGTTACACTTATTCTACTTGGATTAAATTAGAGAACCTTCCAGACAACAAGGCTTCAGATGCTTTCTTGGGAATAGGATATGAAACCAATTACAATGATTCCTATTTCAACGAAATCGAAAACTTAAAGAACCTATCTCCGAGTGGAGCCCGAATCTTTCAACAAGGACCTCGGCAAGGTCTCTACATCGAGGGCAATGGAGATTTTCAGAATCTTGATATCGGTATTAATCGAAATAATAATTACATGTCTCTTTTCTTGGCTTACTTTAAGCCTCCCGAAACTGGANTTTATCAGTTTCGTTGCACAGATAAGGANGATCGAGCTACCATATGGCTAGATNTGGATAGGGATCAAACTTTTGAGCTTTCTGGAGCTCAAGGTGNAGAAAAAATCGGTGGCAATAATAATTTTACTTCNCAGGGAATTCAATTGAATGCCGATGCCAATCAAACTTACATGTTNGCGATTGGGCATGGTCAAGGATGGGGAGGTTCACGACTAAAACCATGGATACTGACTCCTGGACAAGATTGGCGNATCATAGATGCAAGTGATCCGAGCCAGCAAGGATATTACAGTGTACCCTTTGATGGATCCCTCTCTGATAACCTAAGTTCCTTTTCGTTCTTTAAGCATGGCGTAAAGGAGCGGTTTGATTTCAGAAATGGCAACATGGGTGTCACTCATAGGATCAATAACGGAATCGTAGACATTGATACCTCGTACACTCCAGATGTTGATCAATGGACCCATGTTGTTGCTCAGGTAGATATTGAGAATCAAGAAATTAAAGTATTNAAAAACGGTAACTTNGTTCACAATGAAGGATTTACCCACAGCAATGCTACACCCATTCCCGGTCAAAATTGGTCAATTGGAATGGGAGACTTAGCTTTTGCTATTGATGAAACGAGGCTNTCNTCCACAATCCGNTCACCCAATTGGGTTGCTGCTTCCTATAACAACCAAAAAGAAAACCCTGATTTCCCAAGTTCGGGTGCTGGTATTTCTGGAGATCATAGTTTTAAATCGGTATCAGAATTTTTGATCAATGCTGAAAAACCCTTTGTCAACTTTGTGGAAGCAACNGGCAGTCCTACNGCTTANATTGCATCTGGTCTTCCTCCNGGATTAATTCTTAATCCNANCGACGGTAATCTTTCCGGAGTTCCAAGTAGAGCGGGCGTCTATCAAGCTCAACTCCATGCGATCTATTCGGATGGTGCTCAAGCGATGCAAGACTACAAGTTTACGGTTTTTGCCGGAGCTCCTNANGTAAGTATCTCTTCCCCNCAAACTGAAACCAGNAATTCTCTTCGTGTTGACTTTGAGATTACTGCTACAGGTGGAGATGANCCNGAGGTTTNTATTGTCGCAGATACCATAGACCATGGGAAAGACCTGTATAAATGGAAGTTTCGATTATCCTTAGGCCCNCAGGGNCTNGGNNCAGGAAGTGCGATCTTGGATGGGTTAAATGCCGATGCAGTTTATTACATCAGAATGTATGCAGTGAATTCTGCCGGAGAAGATTGGACTGGAAAGGAATCGGAGACTCGNTTTCAGCCTCTGGCCAGTCACTTACCCATGGCTTTAGCNATCTGGATGGATGCAACGGATGTGCTCGCAGACGGTAAGCCACCCACTGAAGGTGCCCTGCTAAGTACCTGGAAAGATAAATCTGCTTTTGGCAGAGACATGGATAATGCCGAAGGCGACCCAACCATTAAAATGGAGGGATATAANGGCAAGGCNGTGATAGATTTTGATGGGAATGATCAACTTTGGACAAGCTATTCATTCAATAGTGACCAAACCTTTAGAAATATGGGTTATGTTGCCTTTGGTGTTTCCAGATANACNGGAGGTGACAACGAGCGAGTAATCAGCTCCGTTGGTCGAAATTGGTCGATGGGACACCATGGAAATCAGATTTCAAGATACTTCCTTAATGGCTGGGTTTATCAGGGTTATGCAGCAGATACAAACTTTCACCTTTGGGAAATTTCCCACGAAGGGAGAAACATTGATGCTGACCCTATGGGTACGGTATGGACCGATGGAATTCAATTGGCTCAAAACAGAAATTCGGCGTGGTGGGGATTTCAGCCTGCACAATTATCTTTTGGGGGATATGAAAATTTACGGGAAACTTCAAAATGCCAAGTTGCGGAGTTCTTGATGGTGCGAGGATCGATTGAGGAGGATGAAAGACTGATGATTGAAGGCTATCTAGGTCATAAGTGGGGCATTCTCTTACCTTCTGAACATCCCTGGGCTTTTGCACCTCCAACTTTTGGGGAAATTATCTCGGAAGGTTCAACTCCCATTGGCATCACATCCCAAACACTTGCTCCCATCATCATTAATCGTAACCCTGCCAATCAAACTGATACCTCTGCGATGTTGACTGGCCAAGTAATCAGTGCAGGGCGAGGGCTGATTGAGAATGCTCCATTCACGCCGGCAGAGTATTCTGGATTACGACTCTGGCTGGATGCATCCGATGCGGATGGGGATGGAAGCCTAGGTTCCACATCCCACAATAGCGGTAATCCAATTCACTTATTAGTGGACAAGTCTGGCCTTGGAAATGATGCCCTGCAAGACGTTAACAGTAGTCAACCCGCTTACATGGATGCCACATTGAACGGGAATGCGGTGGTTCGATTCGATGGTCAAGATGACTACTTGAAATTTAATGAGATCAATAGCATCCGAACCATCTTCATGGTGGTAAATCGCAATGTTGGAAACCAGGGATTTCTTTTAGGACATGAGACTAGCTATGCCTTTCATCCTGGGAATAATTCGGTTTGGTCCGATGTTTGGTCCAGCACCTATTTGCTCAATGGTATTTTGCATGTCAATGGAAGTACATACGACGGACTTTCTCAGGACTTCCCCTCAGGCACCCCCTCCATTATTTCTATCCGTTCGACCGCAATGTTGCCTGCCTCCAGTTTTTCGAAAGATAGATCCAACAATGTTTATTGGGATGGAGACCTATGCGAACTCATTATCTATCAAGAAGAACTTCCGGTCTCGACCATGAGAATGGTTGAAGGTTATCTTGCTCATAAATGGGGCATCGAAAGTTCGCTTGTTAGTACCCATCCATTTCAGGGATTCCCACCGGAGCGCAGCAAGCCTGCTGCCATTACCAAAATCTATTGGGGTGGTTCAGACGGAGGAAAAGATCCAAGCATTTGGGAAAATGTACTAGAAACTGGAGAAGTCAGCGTAGGCCTTCGGAAGCTCTCGGATGGTGTCAATTTGATTGCTACTCCTGCACCCAATCAATCAGGCGGCACTTACCCAGCTAGTAAACTACTGGATGGTCTCTTACCTACTGATGGCTGGCGATCTACCTGGACGGCATGGTTAAAAGTAAACCCCCAGTTGACTTTCAATCTTGGTAAGAAAAGGGAAATGAATAAAATCAGGATTTACTTTCAACCCTATGAAAGAGCTGCTGAGTTAAAAGAAGTCGCAGTTTATATCGCGGATGAGGAAATGAATTTTGNACTTTTAAGTACTTTCCCTGGAGGCCCTGGNCCCGTACAGCAAGGAAAATTTACTGAGTTTGATATGACTGGTGTAACCACNCAAGCGATTCGCTTAGAACCAGAATACGATGGTTGGGGCCATATGTGGGGTGAGGTAGAATTCTGGGTTCATGACACCGGAGAGTTTGAGGCTCCCGTTTATGGTTTAGCCCCAGGGCAAACCTATTACTACCGATCTTTTGGTTCTAACAACGGTGGAAGTGTTTGGGCTCCCTATACTCAATCTTTCAAAGCGGAGGATAAGGTCGCTTATGATTCAGGTAATCTATTAATCCATACCGACTTAGGAACTTGGAGTCACAGCAATGGAGATACCCGAACCGGAACCCTTTTAGACCGCTCTTTTACGGATCAATTTGGGAATTCTATCAACTATAAAATTTGTCGTTTTGAATTCGATGAGATCGAATTAATTGGCGATCTTGAAATTCAAGTTAAAGGAAAAAATGCTCTTGAAATTATTACTACCAGTGGAGATATCCTTTGGGGGGTTGATCTTGAAATTTCCGGAAACTCGGCTGATGGTGAGAACGCTGGAAAACCTGGCCCAGGTGGATTCTCTGGTGGAGAAATTGGGAGTCGTGGNATTGGACCGGGCGGTGGCCTGGGTGGTGTTTTACCTGGGGGTGGTGGCTATGGTGGTGCTGGTTCCCGTGCAACTTCCACCAGTGGTCAACCCTACGGGGATGGATCAATCACTCACTTACTTGGAGGAAGTGGTGGTGGTGGCTACACGGTTGACTCAGGAGGTGCTGGTGGAGGAGGTGCACTTCGCGTGGTGTCTTCTGGTAACCTTAAACTTATCTCTTCAATTCGGGCACTGGGAGGCAGTGGCACGGGAGGATCTGCAGGTGGAGCCGGNGGGTCCGTTCACCTAAAGGCAAACACATTGGAACTTGATGAAAATTCACTCATTGATGTTTCGGGCGGGGTCAACGGTGGAGCCGCTGGGAGAATATACTTGGAAAGCTCAACTTCTTTGGAAAACTCGGGATTTGATAATCTGCTTGCCCAGGGTGGAGAGGGTGCTGTTTCTGGAACCAGTGGTTCCATTCGATACTTAAGACCTGCCAACCTTTACGATCTGGATTTTCAATCTGGTACTCTTACCATTGACACCGACGCAGCTACCATTACTCACTCCAATGGAAGCGTGGCTTTTGGTCAAATATCCGACAACTTTTATAAAGATGAAAATGGTGCTTTCTGGCCTTATTCAGTTTGTACCTTTAAATTTACAAGCATTCGCCTGGGTGGAAATCTAGTCGTTCGATTAATGGGTAAAAATTCTCTTGCACTTGAAGCAACCTCTGGGTCTCTCACTTTAGGTTCAAACCTCAAAGCGGATGGTTCTGATGCGATCTCTGATCTTGGAGGCATTGGCTTCCTTGGNGGGTTTTCAGGAGCTAATTCAGGACAACTTCCGGGTATTGGNCCGGGTGCNCCAACTTACACCGCTACNGTNGGTCATGGTGCCGCTTATGGTGGACATGGATCTGGAGAATCAAAACCTTACGGGGAGACAGACCTTGCCGCTTTGGTCGGTGGAAGTTCTGGAGGGTCATCATCGACAGCTGGTTCCGGAGCTGGAGGGGGAGTCATTTCTCTTAAAGCAGCGACCGAGCTTGTGATTGAGCCAAATGTCTTAATTACTGCGAATGGTGGNGATGGAAGTAATGATTCAGCTGCNGGAACAGGTGGAGCTATACGGCTTGAGGCCACCCGAATTTTCAACCATGGAACCCTTCAAGCAAAGGCTGGAAATGGAGCGAAAGTAAGTGGAAATGATCAAACTCGAGGGTCCTCAGGAGGAAGAATTGCCTTTATTTCAAATGGAATCATCCAAGTAGGCCAGACTGATGTTTCTGGGGAATGGCTCTCCAATGAGGGTAGTATTTTTGTTGGAGGCTCCTACCTCGACTCTACTCTGGAAGTTGAAAATGCTGACCTTACCATCGATACCACAACTGGATATTTTTCGGTTGAAGGTGGGGCACATGGGGTTGGAGTTTTCTCATCTCATACCTTTACCGATGGTTTAGGTCAAAATTGGGACTATGAACTTTGCTCTTTCACCTTCAGTCAAATTTCAATAATCGGAGAGAGTTCCATCATTCTTAAGGGTGATAAACCTCTCGTGCTGAAAACTGTCGCGGGTGGGGACATTACCATACATGCAGACATGAATTTAGACGGAGGTCACGCTTCTCAAGATACAGGATACGGCGGTCGGCCTGTTTTGAATCCATGGAGAGGAAGAAGTTCTCAAAAACTGAACGGATTCGGACCTGGTGGACCTGCTCCCGCNGGTAATTGGGGTGTAGGTGCTAATTATAATTATGGGGATGATCAAATCTCTGAGCTNNTTCCTGGAAGCAGTGGTTCAAGCGGNCAATATTTNCAAGGCTCAGGGGCTGGTGGCGGTGCATTATCNATCGAGGCCGACGGCGATCTGTTCATTGGAGAAGGAGTAGTACTGAGTGCACAAGGAGGAGANGGNCGAGTGGATCACCAATGGGATCATGGTGGNGGTGGATCAGGTGGAGCAATTCGACTCATTGGTAAAAATGTTATCAATCGCGGTTTGATCCGGGTTGATGGNGGNAATCGNGGAGCGGGAGGCGGTCGNGTAATGATTGCATCGAATGGTTCGATCGANCGNGGGGTTCTTTCCATCGGATCTGGATCCTTTAAGGAAGTCAGTCCCCCTACCCTACAGATACCCGATAAGCTTTTCGTTTCCTACATGTTGCCAACATCGATTAANAAGAAAAGTAAAGTCACCACGCGACCTCAAAACCTTACGGCATACTTTCCCATGGATGAAGCCCAAGGTCTTTCTACTCAAGAGACGAAAAGCGGGGAATTTGCAAATCTGATTGGGGGAACCACCTGGACGGATGGTGTAATCGGCTCTGCCCTTCGATTCAATGGTAGCAATGGATATGTAAATACTGACTTCACCGGTGAGCTCCTTGGTGTAGACGGAAAGAAATCAAGAACCATTAGTTTTTGGGTAAAGGTGGAAGGCGTGACTGCCAACGATCCNGGCTTCTATGGATATGGTAGTCTACTGAATTCAGATGGGGCCAATCAATANTGGTCCATACGNAACATTTCAAACACCANCTTTACCCGCTTCCGTAGCGAGCATTGGGGGTGGGGACCGTGGACTACTCACGGTAGTAACTTGCTTACCTCCAACTGGGTTCATTTTGCTCATATTTATGATGGTAGTAACATGATGATTTATCGAGATGCTTCTCGAGTGTACAACGCCACCCGTGCAGAGATTGGCACTGGAAATCAAGTGCCGTTACAGATCGGCAGATGGCGAAANGATACCAATGCCTACTTCCAAGGAGTTATCGATGATTTTCGGATATACAATGATTCCTTAACTGAAACGGAAATCCAAACTATCTACATTGGGCAGGATACCTTTACAGAAACTCAATTGATGCAATTTGTTGTTNAAGCAACCGATAATCCCATGAACTTCTCGGTTTCCGGTCTTCCAGAAGGCCTTACGCTTGATGCTCNAACAGGAGAAGTTACTGGACTGGCTCAGGAAGTTGGNATTTTCGACCTNAATTTGACCGCNTCAAACCAAGCAGGAACCAGTTTTAAAACGATCCAACTAACCGTCAACAAAACCCCTCCAACTTTAACTTCCTCATCTCCCAAAAACTTGAGTTCAACCACCGCGAGATTTGCTGGGCGTATGATCTCTGACGGGGGTGATCCTACTAGCCTAAGCTTATTCTGGGGGGAGAATGATGGTGGNACNAGCANATTAGTTGACCCGNTTGACCCAACGAAATGGGATGCAAGAATTGATATGAACGGTAGTTTCCCAACTGGAGGTTTTAATTATTTCATACAAGGATTAGATAAAAATTCCACTTACTATTACCGATGGCTGGGAGGAAATACGGTATCCTCCGAAGTTTGGAGTACACCAACCATGGATGGGCTCGTTCAATGGTGGAAATTTGATGAAAATGATGGCCGTTCTTCTTTAAATGAAGTTTCCGATCGTACTGGTACTTTGGTCGGACTAAACGACGCAGATCGGGTTTTTGGATATCAAGGAAAGTCTCTTCGATTTCAAGGGGATGGTAGTAATGTAGTTTTTAAATCCTATAAAGGAATAACGGGAACGAACCCAAGGACTTTGGCACTTTGGTTGAAAACATCAGATTCAAATGCCAGTTTAATATCTTGGGGTGCTGATTCGGTAGGTGAAAAATGGGAGCTTTCTCTTGAAAATGGAAAGCTTAAATTGGATATAAGCGGATCCTCGATNTTAGGTGACAGCTCTTTAGANGATGACCAGTGGAACCACGTTGCTGTTTCTCTCCCTGCTGGAAGCAATCTGTTGTCAGATTGNGTACTCTATGCAAACGGAGAAATTGATAATGCATCCTCGAATCAAACAAACGATCCTATAAATACTGGAAATGAAAAAGATATTTTGATCGGGACCAATAACCTTGGTAATCACTTTAGCGGTCTGATGGATGAAATTCGGCTTTATGATCGAGGGTTATCTGCAATTGAAGTNAAAAGCATTGCCTTGNATGGAACCGTTGCTTTTCNAACNTCTTCAACTCCTCAACCCCCTACNGTTGANATNTTGGAAATTCAACCNGATGCAAATGCAACNGTACAAATNAAAGCNGAACTTACTGGCAAAGATGAGAATTTNCCATCCGTTNCCATNTACTACGGTCGTNCNGATGGTGGCTTNGANCNAAGTGCNTGGGAGCANAATCAANCCCTATTCGGTGGCAGCACNGTGGTTCTTGGTGAGTTCAATGGNACNNTTACNGGCTTGATCCCNGGTGAGAAGTATTANTTTCGGNTNTTTGCNGAAAGTGCGGANGGNTTNGANTGGTCCAGTGGAGCACCGGAAGTCGATCANGACTTATTAGCATANTGGAGNATGGATGAATCTAATGGNTCTCTAGTTTATGATTCGGTATATCCTCTTTACACCGCNGAGNTNCAAGGCTCANATACGGAAGNTAANCGNACGCAATCATTNCAAGGAAACGGAATANCCTTAGACGGTTGGTCNNAATCNATTGACTTGGATTTNGCAAATANNGGNTATCTCAATTCAACATTTGANGGTAGGACTTTTTCNGCTTGGATCAAACCNACNTCCGAATTTTATTCTGGACCCGCTGTCGTTGCNCATGAGGATTTNGTNGCNTATTTCCCNTCTGATGNTTCNTCCGGCACGACNCTGNTNGATATTTCTACCAACCAGTTAAANTCAACCTTNGAAGAAGGGGCAAANTGGANANCGGGTCAGTTTGGTCAAGCTATTTCGCTNGATGGTAANAATGATTNTGTNNACATCAAATCAGAGGGTCCTTTAAACGATTTGCATCGCTCGTCCTACTCCATTTCTCTNTGGATCAATCCCTCCNNAGCTAGNCCTGGNTTATATACCCAAGGACAACTTCGNATGCANGGNTATCAAGTTTCNATGAGCGATTCATATTTTACCAACCTNTCTTCNCTNTATAAATTACCTTTTTCGGGCAGTTCTNTNCTCACGGANGGTCCCGATTCNCGTGGGCTTGATTTCGAAAACGACGGTGATTTTACNGCNGCTGGAGTCGGAGTCGGTACCGATAACTATTTAGTTTTNTTTAGCGGCTCCTTCCAAGCTAAAGTTGCGGGGAATTACAGTTGGGAAGTATTGGGTAATGANGACCGTGGNACNCTNTGGTTGGATCGTGATCAAAATGGAGTGTTTGANCTCAGTGGATCTCAAGGACAAGAAAAAATTCTTGATACCACNGCTAACTTTGAGAANNCCAGCGTCAATTTGATTCCCGGTTACTACAAGATNGCNCTCATTCACGGAGAGAAAACTGCGGGATCCACTCAAGAACTAAAGTTTTCCACTCCATCCNTTTCTGCGGGACCAACCATTCTTACCACCGTTAAACCAAATGATGGGCAACAAAGTGATCTTTTNGTNACNGANAACTNNTNCAGTATCNTAAAAAGAGATTCCATTGGNCTNAGCTTGGANGGAAATTATTACCCAAGTTTTCAACATTCCAACTATTCAAATACTGCNAAGGTTGTGGCCAATCAGCCGATCAACGAATCGGTATGGACTCATGTTGGNATCGTTGTNGANTACAATTCTTCNCGGATNAAGCTTTANCTNNATGGCGTTGAAACTGGAGAGGAAACATTNCCTNCCGGAGAAGCNATTCATTNCTTGGCNACCGACCCATGGNTGTTGGGTGGAACNAACTTAGTTGAGGATGACNACTTCAANGGNCGNATTGATGACCTTAGGTTNTACAAGAAAGCNTTGAACGCAGAAGAANTNNCTAACATCGCAAANGATGATATATCCAGTGCAGTGATTGCNGGNTANGANAATCANATNATTTANGATGAAGGAACNNCNGCATCNGGATTTTCTNTCGGNNTNGAGCANGGNGTNNTNAANGCAAGGGTNAGNGAGGGNGGNGAANTCGCTGANGTNANNAGCANNTCNNNNATNNNNGGAGANGANTGGNANCANCTNNNGGTNAGNTTTGGNGAATCNCCTAANTCNTTNANNCTTTNCTTAGATGGNNNNCTTGANGATGGNCCTATTTTGTTNAAGNCTAGCTCCNCGNTTTCTGGTCAAAGTGAAAANCCTAGAATNGGTAAAATGGAAGGGACCNCTCCNTTCCCAAATTATTATGGCTTCTTTAAAGGAGAAATNGACGAGGTTCGAATTTATGACCGGGGCCTTGGTCTGGGAGAGGTTNCTGAAATCTATGANGGAGACTTTAAAAACCAAGGTTTTCTCGATTTCATTGCCATTGANAAACCTAGTATTGCNACCCTTCGACCTTCTAGTGTTCTTCCCGNTCAGGCNGTTATGCAGATGGAAGTCCTCTCCATCGGTGGAGATCTACTGCAATCCCAAGAAACTATTGATTTAACCTTTAAANNCGACACTTTCCCNGGGATGCAAGCTTGGTATTCGGCAAACGATACCGGCTCAAATTTGTCCAACGGAGATACCATTTCCAATTGGATGGATCTATCAGGTAATGGGCGGGACATGGGATACACATCAGGTAACCCTAGATATTTTGATTCCGCCCTTAAGGGTAAACCTGTAATCAGCTTCGATGGTGATGATTTGATTTGGACTACTCATGACTTTGTTCATCTCACTGATACTGGCTACACTATGGTTTCAATTGCTCGTTATACCGGAGCTCGAAACCAACGGGTTATTTCCTCCAGAACCCGTAATTTTCNTTTCGGCTACCATGGTGCTTTGACTGGTCGTTGGTATGCNNAAGGNTGGATTTCNNCNNCTNGNCCNCTNGANNCTNATTGGCATATCCACTTAGGAGAGATCGAAAAGAAAAACAATCCACAAGCTTCCTTTTGGAGGGATGGAGAATCTCTGGTTTCTAACAGTCGTGGTTCAGGAAACGCAAACTTCGATCCTGGCCAACTNCAATTTGGAGGATGGGGAAATAATGCGGAAATGTCTGCCTGCGAAATTGCTGAGGTAATCATTTTTGATCGAATTTTAAACCAATCAGAGCGTGTTCAACTCGAAGGATACCTGGCTCACAAATGGAATCTAGCTGACGAAATTTTACCAGATTCCCATCCTCACTCGGAAAANTCTCCATTTGGTGGAATAACCACGATCAATCAACTCCAAACTATTGGTGGAGATCCTCCTGTTGTTAAAATCTTCTGGGGCGATGAAGCGATTGATGAAAACTCNACCTTGGTGGATCCAGATAATAACTCATCATGGGATTTTGTTGCTGATGTTAATGCCAGTGGTGCGGTTGGCTTAGGNATACATCAAGAACTTGCAACTGGGCTTACATTAAATAAGACTTATTTTTACAGAGCNTATGCCCAAAATCTTGNTGGAGAGNNTTGGGCTCCAACCATTGAATCCTTNAAGGCAATTGATACNAGATTCACTCAGGATACCATGGACGGTCTAGTACTTTGGTTGGACGCTATGGATGTGGATGGGGATAATTTGCCGGATCAAAATTCAGATGGGGTTTCCCTACCCCTTNGGATAGANAAATCAAAAGAAAATAAAAATGCNNTTCAAACGGTTGCCCTTCAAACCCCTTCCTATGCGACCAAGGTAATTGGAGCTTTNCCGGGCGTACGCTTCCANTCNGGNCAAAGCTATAATGTGGGCAGNTTAAACCTNACCTACGGAAATGTNCATGTNTTCATGGTCGCACANGGNACTGGNGTTGCCATNGGAGCAACCGATGGNCTNANTGGTTGGACTCTNGACGCAAAGCCAGGGAANCGGATGGGNATTTANAAAAGCGAGAANAATGTCCTCCAAAGAATTACNCTTGGTCTNGATCCTCAAACTGGATTTGGNCAGTTGATTGGAGAAATTGCNGANATTATGGTCTTCGATCAAAATTTACGGGATAGTGAAAAAGAAAAGATTGAAGGATACCTAGCTCATAAATGGGGGGTCNTCGGCGATCTTGCTCAAACTGGATATACCATTCGTGACGGTCTGGTATTATANTATCCTTTTAATGAATCTGATGGTTCTACCATACAGGACTATTCCTCAGAATTAAGAGATGCCCAAGCGATCGATGCTTCCTTGGATACCGATGGTCAATTTGGATCTGGTATTGAATTCTTTCCGGATTTGAACAACTCAAGGATTCTCTTACCTGAAGGAAACAGCTTCTCNGTAAATAGTAAGATTTGGACTCTATCCACCTGGTTCTATGCTCCATTACCGACCACTGGTGCGGATGACTTTCATGCTCTTTTTAATGAGTATCTTGAGCCCTATGTGGCTTTTAATTTCAGCCCCAAAAGCTTGATGCTATNTGATGGTAGTTCTTTTTCTGATACCACTTATGAATTTGATGATGCTCCAGGCTGGCACCATCTNGTTATTCGCAGCAGTGTATCAAGCATGGAGTTTTTCATCAACGGAGTGCTCGAAGACTCATTCAACAAGGGCATTCTGCTGAATATTGAATCTATCGGTAATCTTTTCGGAGGGTATGGAACTTTTGCTGAAAAAATGGATGACTTCCGGATTTACTCACGTGGCCTAACTAATTCAGAAGTTTACGAATTATATGGAAACAAAGAAGGAGATTTTGGATATCATCCATACCAAGATTTCCCACCTGAATTTGATAATATACCTGANGTNCTNNTTCCTAAAAATCCCGTGGTCTATTGGACCTTCAANGAGTTAAATGGATCCATTATCCGAGACGATTCNGGNGTGGANAATCATGGATATTTTTATGACGAAAGTAACNNNTCCATACCCGACTCNTTTGANCATTCAGAGNTAGCTAAAAANGGAACTGGAATTAGGTTTGACGGAAATCAAACTATAAAATTAGAGCAGGACGAAGCCACTTTTAACATCAAGGGTCCGTTTAGTGTTTGCCTATGGCTCAAATCAGAAGATTTGAATGCGGACATCCTCGAGTCTGGCCGTTTCTCTATCAAGTTATCGGACGGATTCTTCTGGGGACAAGTCCAAGTTGGTGGGGTCCTCAAAAGAACCGAATCCATTGCCATGCCTTCAGATGAATGGTTTCACATTATTCTGAGTTGGGATGGCAAAAAGCTTAGGCTTTACAAAAACAACCTAGAAATTTCCACCCCAACCAACACCAATGGAAACCTAACTGGATCTGCGAGCCTCTACATTGGGGGCAGAAATGGAATGAGTGAAAGTTATGAGGGTCTGATCGATGATTTGAGGATTTTTGAACAAGCCCTAACCGCAGCCCAGAGACAAGAAGTGTATAATTTTGCAGACCCTCCCCTCATCGCCTACTACGGGGAAGAGTTTTCTTATGCTGTCGAATCTATTAAAGGCCCTACAGAATTCAATGCCAGTGGCTTGCCAAGCGGGCTCGAAATTGATCCACTTTCAGGATTGATTTTCGGTGAGGCAAATGCAACACCAGCGGTTTTTCCTGTTACCATCACCGCCTCCAACTTTTCTGGAAGCGATTCCAAAACATTAGAATTTAAATTAAATAAGGGGAGGCAAAGTATTTTACAGAACGATGAGATCATCTCTTTGACCTACGGATCTGCCCCAGTGGATATAAATGTAACGGCAACATCTGGCCTTCCGGTAACTCTTACCATTTTAGAAGGCAACGAGTCCATTGATCTCAATGGTTCTACCGTAACTGTTAAACAAACTGGCTTCTCAAGTATTCTCGCATCTCAATCTGGAAATGAAAACTGGCTCCCTGCCGAATCACTGATTTTAAGATATCAGGTCATGTCTAAGGAGGTCTTAGTCAAGGTCGATGATCAATTCAGAAAGCCGATAGAAACAAACCCGGTCTTTACTTACAGCATTAGCGGAATCGCTGAGAATGATAATGCTTTAGATTTTAATATTTCGATCCTTCCACCCGTTCCGGATGGAAATCTTTCTTCGCCGAGTCCATTGGGAACTTACCCGATCATAGCGTCTGGAGGAACTTCGGATAATTATCTCTTTGCATATCAACCTGGTAGCCTAATCATTTCCGATAAAAGCCAACAGCAAATCGTTTTTGATCAAGATTTAACTCTTGTCTCCGCTATTACTCCATTTATCGATTTGACCGGATACTCCGTGGGTATGGATGGCAACCGAACCAATCTCCCTCTCAATTATTTGGTGGAGGATCCTAAAATCGCCAAAATTTTAGAAACCCAAAAACATCAGCTTACTTCTTATTGGAAGTTCGATGAGACTCTCTATAGCGGTGCCAAGGATGAAATGGACGCCTACAATGGTAGTCTTATTAATCTTGATTCAACAGGAACTAACAAAGTCTGGGTTCCGGGTCGTTTTGGAAATGCTTTAGAACTCGGTACCCCAAATTCTGGAAAAGTTGATTTTGGAAGCGTCCGTTTTGACTCTAATTTCTCAATCAGTCTCTGGGTAAAACCAAATGGAAGCCAAGGAAGTTCGAGTACGATTCTAGCCAAAAATAATGTGAATTCGATGAAGGTCTTTAAATGGGTAAAAGCGGATACCAACGGTAGCCTCCAATTCTATTATTACCCGGATGGTACCACGGAAGAATTGGTGATTACTTCAACCAGCGAAGTACTGGAAGATAGCAACTGGAGTTACCTCACGGTTACCTATGAAGACGAAAATGGTACTTTTAGCTTGTTCAAAGATGCCCAACTTATNGAGCAATCCACTGGAAACTACTTTACGGGATCGCAGACCGCTTCCAGGTTTTCCAGTATGACTTTGGGAGACGACTCTAATTCATTTTCAGGAACGGTTGATGATTTGAGGATTTATGGGATAGCCCTGCAAATGAGCGACATCGAAGAAATTTATGGATCTGGATTTGGCGATTTTACTCGCATCGAGATCATGGGTGCTGGCCAAACAAAAATTACGGCTTCTCAAATTGGAAACGAAAATTTTGAAGCATCTATCGAGGTCGATAATTACCTCTCTGTTTATAAGGTACCTCAAACTATAACTCTTGATCCGATTAAGGACCATTCTGTCGGGGATTTCCCTTTCACCCTATCTGCCAGCACCAGCTCAGGTCTTCCGGTTTACTTCCTTTCCTCCAACCCTTCAGTTGCTACAATAAGCGGAAATTATGTCTATGTTCAAGGGGCAGGAAAAGTTACGATTGTTGCCAAGCAAGACGGAAATGAAAAATTCGAAGCTGCACCAGACCAGAATCAGACTTTTCAAGTAAACTTTGGCAATTTGTTTGCTGATTCAACTCCCGGACTAAAACTCTGGTTTGATGCAACTGATATAAATGCCGACTCTCAGCCTGACCAACAGAACGATTTTATCGGGCAGGACCGTATCAGTCTGTGGGCAGACAAATCAGGAAACAATAATAATCCCATCCAAGGAAATATTTTGAATATGCCCAAATGGACCCCAGCCGCCCTAAATGCTAAGCCCACTGTNATATTTGANTCCAATTTAAGCTTCTTACTTCAGGATCCCGTTGCTCAACCTTCCTTCATTTTCTTGGTTCATAAACAAAATGCAACTGGAAGCNCCAACATTCTGGGTGGGGATCTNGCTACTACCAGCCAAGATGGATTCGTTTCCCTGGAGCATGCATCTGGAAATGTTCAAATCCTTTCCGAATCCCCCTCGACTGAATGGAGTATTAGCACTTTAAGAGTTTTGCCAAATGCCCAGTCCCTCTGGGTGAATGGTTCTATTGCTGGAACCGATGCCTTTAATCAAGGAGCCCAAGACTTTAATAGCGTCGGTAATAATTTTGTCGGTGAAATTGCAGAGGTTCTTGTTTTTGACAAGGAGTTGAATGCGGTCACCCGTGAAAAAGTTGAGGGCTATTTAGCTCATAAATGGGGATTGGATGAGAAACTACTTCCTTCTCATCCATATTCCGTAAATCCTCCTTCGTTTGGCGGGGATCAAGAAATCATTTGGGGCGGCTTGGTAACTTACCAAGAAATGAACCAAACCAAATACAAGCTTCCAGATAAGGCTTTTGGCGACTTAGCTTTTGAATTGCAGGCCTACTCTACTTCTGGGCTACCTGTGAGTTTTGTTTCAAGCAATCCAAGCATTGCTGCCGTCACCGGGAACATGCTTTCTGTTGTTGGAGTGGGTACAGTAACCATCAGTGCCATTCAAATGGGGGATACACGCTACCATCCTGCAGCACCCAAATCCCATACCCTGCACATAATTCCACCAGTCGTGAAAGACGACCAGACGATCTCAGTTCCGCCAGTCTCGGTCAAAGTCCGGGATGATCCACCTTTTTATCTTTCTGCACTTGCCACTTCTACTGGCATCAATCATCCGGTATTCCATCTTCCTGTTAGGTACCAAGTAAAATCAGGATATGCTTCGGTCGATTCGAAAGGACTGGTTTCTCTAGATGGAGTCGCAGGTACAGTTGTAATCACCGCTGCTCAATCCGGTAGTGCATATGTGAACCCAGCTCCCCCTGTCGATATTGAATTCGAAGTCTCATCAAAACAAAGACCTAAAGTCATTTTCAAGAATCTTGAGATGGATGGAAACCTAACTGAAATTCCAGTAGGTCATCGCCCACTCGTGCTNCAAGGAGTTTCCACAGACAATGGAAAACCCTTCATCATAACCAGTTCAAATTCCAGTATTATCAGTATACATGATGGAAATTTGATCATTCCTAAGTCTCCTGGATTAGTAAGTTTGAGCTTTGTAATTCCCGAATCAACTTACTACCTGGTTTCTGAAATAGTTACCAAGAGCATTAATATTGTCGCACCGACAAAAGCAGCATGGAAGGAGTTTCGAAAATCAGATGTGAGGTATGATGGAATCCTGGAAAGATTCACCCAAAGATATAAGATTTTGAACCCTTCCCTCTCTGACTTTGATGCTACTGAAAAAGCCAAAAAAGTTTTTAATGAGGACTACGCGGATTCTGATGGAGATGGATACAGTAACCTCTTCGAGCGAGCAATCGGTACGGATTCTCTGGGATCGGACAGAAGACATCACTTACCACAACAAGTTGTCCTTGCTGACAATAAACAGCGCATTACTTTCGTTCGCTACAAAACACCCTTTCAATCTACTGGGGAAGCATTCGAATATAATGTGGAGAGTAGTACGGATCTGCAAACTTGGAATAAATTTGGTTTACTCGAAGAGAGTGTTGTAGACCTTGGCGAAAATATGGAACGCGTAACCTTTGTGACTATATCGCCAATTAGCTCTGGCGAGAGAAAGTTTTTACGGCTTAGAATTTCGGTTCCCTAATTTAGAATACAACCAGTTGAATCCAAAATTTATTAAAATTTAATTCATTTGGTTTGCATAGATTGCAGTAAATGCAAATATTTAAATTTTAACTCTTATTATAATATACCCATGAAAAAAATTGTTTCTTTAATCTCATTCTTTGTTCTAGCTGCAACTTCTTATGCCGGGGAATATGCTGATATCAGTATTAAAGACCTCCAGAAAGCCATTGCAGACGGGAAGGTCGCTGTTATCGATGTAAACGGAGCCAAGTCCTATGAAAAGGGTCACATCCCTACTGCAATTCACTTCTCAAGTTCAAAAAGTAAACTTTCCAAGTTACTGCCAAAAGATAAAGATACTCTAGTAGTTGCCTATTGTGGAAGTTCCTCTTGCGGTGCATATAAAAGAGGTGCCGATGAAGCGGCGAAGCTTGGTTACAAAAATATTAAACACCTTTCAGCTGGAATCTCAGGTTGGAAAAGAGCAGGTGCAGAACTCGCCAAAAAATAATTTCATAAAATTTATTCCCTCAAAAGGCACCTATCGGTGCCTTTTTTGTTTCTACTGAAGAAATTACGGAAAAGTATTCAGGAGTACTTGATTGATTTCTCCTGAATAAAAGTTTTCTAGTTGATAATAGTTATGAAGTTATGAAGATTAATCGTACCAACTAGACCAATAGGTAACATTATTAAAAAAGGATTAGCGAAACTCGACTCAAAATCCGTTTCTTAATTTTGTAATCTTTCCTATTTATCGAAAAAAGAAGGGGTTTGGAGAAAAATTCCCTTTGCTTTTGATCCCTTTCAATAGCATAGTATTGATAGGTAAATGATGAAAATCTGGGTTCTATTGTCTCTTTCAATCTTGCAATTTTTTATAATTTGCAACCAGAAGCTGTTTTCAGCAACAGGTGAGGTCAGTGAACTAAAAGGAGCAATCTCAGTCAATTTAGATCCAGGTACGCCTGAAAAGCCCTTTTTTCTGGTAACTTCTTCCAGCCTGAAAGGTGAAGCAGTTTTTCGTGGTCAGGTCAAACAGACAGCTGACAATAATATTTCTTTTTATGAAGTCCCAAACTTACTTGATCCGGATGAAATGCAACCCCCCTTTAAAAGTGGAATGCTCTCTACCAAACAAGCACGAGGAAGTGTGGAACTTGAGGCAAATGGAACCCTTGCCAGGATAAATATTGATTATTCAGGTAGTAATTATTTCTCAACACCTGAGGTTTTTATTGATCTTCCAACTTCTGGAACAAGTACTGCCTCCGATTTCAGAAAAGCTTCCATCGAAGCAACCGTGGATTCAAATATCGGGGAAATCACGGCCTTAACAATCAAGGATAGGGGTCTCGGCTATGATACCATTCCCAAAATCTCAATTGAAGGAGGGACCCATTTTATTAGGCTTGCTGAAAAAAACTCTGCCTACACTGGCAATTTTTTCAAAATACAAGCAAATGACGGCTCCAGTATCCTTGTGGACAACCCTTTAAACCTTAATCTTTCTCAAATCTTTTTACCGAATCAGTTAGTTGAAATCTATGAGGCATGGACTCTTGGATCTTTATTTGGGCATTCAAGTGAGGAAGTTATGTTATCCGAAGGCAACCAAACTTCTGCAGATCGTCTCTACTTTTTAAAAACTTTTGCTGACCAAAACGGATCAACNAGTGACTTCTGTTTTTTTTACCATGACGGAAATATCTGGCGTTCGAATGAGGACCCGGACAAAAATGATTCTGCTGATAGCGTAATCATTGATCCTGATCAGGCTTTTATCCTTGCCCGTAGAAATCCTTCCCCCCTAGAACTCGTTTTTTCTGGAAGTGCAACGACCAATGATACCTTTGGAAACTTACCGGGTTACTTGGAAAGAAAACTTCTTAGTAATCCTTACGGGGTCGACATCATGCTCTCAGATTTAATTTCCGCGAGCACCATCACTTCCGATGAGAATGAGACGGAAAAGTGGCTGGCAAATAGCTCTCAAGAAATTGCAGATAATGTCAAAATACTAACGGACAATGTCTGGAGTACCTATTGGAATGACGGAAAAAATCGTACGGTCACAACGGTTGCAAGTGCAACCGCCCGATTTGGCACCGGCATTGGTGGGTCACTCACACAACAGGATATTTCCATGTCAAGTGGTACCATTTCAAACATGTCTAATCCAACAACTGGAAACCTTGTAGTCACTTCTTCGAATCATGGTCTAAAAAATGGATTTATGGTTTTTATCGAAGGAGTTGAAGGCTATAAGACTAATGAACTCAAGCAACAAGTTGATGAGGATGGAGCCCTGGTGTCACAAGGTGCAATTCCCTTTGTTATTCAATCTGCTGCCAATGGATTTTTTGATATTCAAGTTTTGGATGCTGACAGCTTTGAGCTAGTTGGAAAAAGTGGTAATTGTGACTTTATTGATAATGGNAATGCAACCTGGTCCACAGGTTCGGGCGGCCTTGGATATAGTTCGGATGCCTTTGTTTCTTTTCTTGGTGGTGGTGGTACCGGAGCTACGGGAGTTGCTAATGTTGATCCATCCACTCAAAAGGTCGTTTCCATATTAATTACGGATGCAGGTGCTGGCTATATTAGTGCACCCAAGGTATTTATTCATTCCGGGGGTTGGAAAAAATTAGGTTCTGGAAATGCACCTTTCAATGATGCTTTGATCCCTGCTGGTTCCGGAATCCTTCTAGTTCGAAATAACTCCAAGGGCGTTCGTACCCATTTCGGTATAAACAGCCCTTTTAATCAGTAAGATAATCGTCTAGCTCATCTGGTGAGCATCAACATCTAGAATATCATGAATTTCTGGATCAAGGGGAAAGTCTTCCCTTCTTTTTTTCAGTTGCTTTAAGCAACTGGATACGGATGCAGTAAGATAAAAAAGGTGAAAACGATAATATCCCTTGATCTTCTCAATGGGAGCCAAGGCTGGACCTTTTACCTCTACGCCGGAGACTGGTTCTGCTTCCAGCTTTTTCCTCCATTGATTGGAGTAGAATTCAGTTTTCTCCAGGCTTCGCCCCCTGAAGATATGCCGGATCAGATGCCGAAATGGTGGATACTCTAACTCCTTCCTCATTTCCATTTCCTCTTCCAGGAATCCATAAATATCCGGTTTTCTGGAAAATTGTATCGAGGAGGAGTGAGGAGCATAAGTTTGAACATAAACTTCTCCGGCTCGATCACCCCGACCTGCCCTTCCGGCTACTTGGACCAAGAGTTGAAAAGCCCTCTCCGATGCACGAAAGTCTTCCATTCTTAAGGGTAAGTCTGCGTCTATGACTCCAACAAGAGTTACATTCGGGAAATCCAAGCCCTTGGCAATCATTTGAGTACCAACTAAAACATCAATCTTACCCAGCCTAAAATCTCGTAATGTCTCCCGAAATAAATTTTTCTTTGTCATCATATCCGCATCTACCCGAACGACCTTGGAAGACCTTGGCATAAGCTCACTAACCAAATCTTCGACTCTCTGAGTTCCATGACCTTTCTTGCGAATTTCAATTGATTTACAGGATGCACAAACCCGGGGAGCAACCTTCCGGAAACCGCACAAGTGACATCGAAGATACCCATCGGTACGATGAAAAGTCAGGGCAATGCTACAATCCTTGCACTCCTCCACAAATCCACAATCTGTACAGAGCATCGTGGTGTTAAAACCCCTTCGGTTTAGAAATAGAATGGTTTGTTCCTTTTTTTCATACCTTTCACGCATTGCTTCTACCAATGTTTGAGAAAGCACAGAAACCCCCTTTCCCCACCTTGCATCTAATCTCATATCTACAATATGCATCAGGGGAAGCTGCCTCCCATCGATTCTTTTACTCAACTGACTCAAGCCATACTTTTTTCGCTCTACATTTCGAAATGTTTCCAAGCTTGGAGTGGCAGAACCTAGGATGCAACATGCCTCATTGAGCATAGCCCTGTAAACTGCCAAGTCACGGCCATGGTATCGAGGCGTATCTTCCTGCTTATACGCGAGTTCATGCTCTTCATCGACCACAACCAAACGAAGAGAGGGTATCGGAGCAAAAACTGCAGATCTTGCACCCACTACGATTCTGGATCTTCCAGTTGTTAGGTTTCGCCAAGCATCGAGTCTTTCCCCTCCCGAAAGATGACTATGCCAAACCTCAACCTTTTCATTTCTCTTTGAAAAACGGGCCCTTAATCTTGCCACCGTCTGAGGAGCAAGAGAAACCTCAGGCACTAAAAATAAAACCCCGCCGCCTTGATCCAGAGCAACCTCCATTGCTTCAAAATAAACCTCGGTTTTCCCAGAACCAGTTACTCCATGCAGCAATTGAACCCCAAACTTTTTTTNNCGCAAAAGATCCTGAATTTCANAAGATGCCCNCTTTTGTTCAGGAGTTAATTCCCATTCAGATTCTACAACATCGTCNTCTAATTCATCATCATATGCTTCCCTTTGTACGATTTCAGAAACTTCATAAACCAATCCTTTTGTGATCAGCCCTTTAATCGTACTTAGGCCAAAACCCAATTCGTTAATCAGTTGAGTTTTAAGGATTGGTTTTCCAATTTCCTTAAGTTTGCAAAAAAGCTCATGCTGTTTGGGAGCACCTTTCAAGTCATCTCCTTTTGTATGCTGGGGATGTAGTTGAATCCATTTTTCATTCCTCGCTTTTTTTCCTTCCCGTACGACTGCAGGCATCATCGCTGCAAGTACCGACTCCATCGAACAGGAATAATAATTACAGATCCATTTGGATAACCGAATTAAATCCATGCTCAAAACTGGCTCAGGCTGTATAAGCCCAACCAAAAAACGTAATTTTGCGGGATCAATCGTTTCCTTTGAATCCAATGAAAATACGACGCCCAAAACTCGCCTCCTTCCCAGTGGAATTTGCACCAAGCATCCAACCTTTATCTGTGAAGATATCTTTTCAGAGACCTCATAAGTGAGTAATCGATCAAAGCCAGCAAGCGGTTGAACTTCCACTCTCATCGGGACTTACCCTTTCCGTAAATCATAACAAAGCAAGCGAGAACCCTTCCCTGTAATTCGATCAACTTCATTTTGCATGATATAAAGAAGACCTCGACTCAGGGCAGGTAAGGTCCAAGTACCAGAAGAGAAAAAAAGCTGTTTTTGGGCCTCGAGTTTCCATCCTTTCACACTCAATTTCATACTCACTAAAGAACCCAATTCGGATAGACCAATAAAATCTTCTCCGGTAGTCCCAACTTTTAGAATAGACCCCCTGAAAAGTTGAAGTTGTAGAGTTCTTCCGTCCATTTGATGAGTCCATGATACCGGCTCCCGCCAAAGCAATTCTCCCTTGCCATGATCAATACAAAAGAGCTGGGCTCCCCTTTGGTGCCTCCCTGAAATTCCATAGAGAAGAGTACCGGAAATAACCGGCGTCATCCAGTGAATATTAAGGTCTGAATTTTCCCATAGTATCGATGCGTTAAAATTGGGATCAAACGATAAAACAACCGATCCCTTCTCATAACATTCCGAAAGATATACCCGGTTGTTACCCAAAGGAACTGGGGGCACTGCATTTACGGATTCATAACTCTTGGATCGCCAAGGGAAGCGCGATAGTTTCTTTCCATCTTTTGGATCGATAACGATTAATCCACCATTCGGTGGACGGCTTTCACCTCCTGCAAAAACAAGAATTACTTCCCGATCATGGATCTTAGCAATTCGAGGAGACGAGTAGCTAGCCCCCCACTCATCGAGAGTTACCCATTTTGTCTGTCCTGATTTAAAATCTAACCCGATCACCGACCGGTTGTCGGACCCTCCAAGATTAATAACCAGGCAATCACCCGCGGCCAAGGGATTCGAACCCTTACCAAAAAAGTTTTGAGGGATGCCAAACTCTTTCCTTAGGTTCCTTTTCCAAACAACTTTGCCCGTCTTAAGTTCCAGGCAGGTTAACCACGCTGTGACTCCAAGGGCATAGACAAGATTTGCTTGGATAACCGGACTCGCTCTTGGTCCGTTTAAGTATCCATACCTGTCCCTATAATCAACCGGATAGGAATGGGTCCAAAGAAGGTTACCACTTTCTGCATCCCGCCCTTCAATCATCTCCTCACCTTCCAGGCGGTGAAACAAAACCAAAATTCCATTTTTAACTGCAGGCGACGAGTAACCATCNCCTTTTTCCACTTCCCACAACAGAGTAGGTCCATTCTCAGACCANCTCAAATNTAGATTGGTTTCAGCTGAGCATGCATCATCTTTTACTCCGTTAAATCGAGGCCAATCATCAACGATTGCATCCGTTGATAAAGAGTTTGGAACCTGGTGAAATTGTAATCTTGAATCCTCTTGGGTTTTTGCTGCTAAAAATCCTGTATGCAATACGAGCAACATAAAAACAGCCCTGTCGATTTTCATAAACAGAGTCTCAACAAAGCATCCACATTCATCAATTTGAATCCGAAGCATTTTTTAACTGTGGGTATCTAATCAATAATTGAACTCGCATATGATCGATTTTCCACTTACGAAAGGAAAAGAAAATTAGTGAAAGAAGTAATCAAGTCGATTCCCTCCTCTTTTCAACAAAAGAGAAAACAAAAAAACATTTTTAGTTTTTTCCGTTTCGCCTCCATTTTGGTGGTTTTTGTTGTGGTTTATATGAATATCTTCAGGCACTTGATGTCGGAGGAAAGAGGGGTCGAGTACATTCCATGGGTTGAATCTTTCTACTGGGTTCTTACCACCATGTCGACCCTTGGTTATGGGGATATTACCTTTACCGGAAGTAGTGGAAGACTCTTCTCAATGCTCGTTATGTTTACCGGAGTCTTTTACTTGTTCATCGTTCTTCCCTTCGTTTTCATGGAGTTCCTCTACAAGCCGTTTATGGAATACCAAACCGGATCCAGAGTTGCCCGTAAATATGAACCTACTGAAGAGAAACATGTTATCCTGACGCACTATGACTCCATTAGTCATGCACTCATGGACAAATTAACCCAGTTTGGATACCCATTCGTTTTAATCGTGGAAAACCTAAAGCAGGCCTTGGAGCTTCATGACATGAATATTCCAGTTATGCTTGGAAATTTAGACGAAGCTGAAACCTTTGATCATGCTGCCATTGAGCAAGCTGCGATGGTGGTAGCAACAGATGACGACATCCGTAATGTCAATATTGCCTTCCGTGCACGTGACGCTGCACCAAACCTCACTGTAGTGAGTACCTGTAACCGGGCCACTTCCGAAGAAATCCTTAGCCTGGCTGGTGCTTCACATGTTATCCGCTCCGCTAAACAAATGGGAAGCTTTCTTGCCCGACGAATCAGTTGTACCGACAACAATACCCATGTAATCGGTTCCTTTGATGAAGTTCAAATTGCAGAAGCTACTATTCATGGAACTCCACTTGTAGGAAAAGAATTGAAGGATACCAATCTCAGGGATGAGTTTGGGGTCAATGTAGTTGGCATGTGGGAACGCGGACATTTTCAACTTCCTGAAGCAACTGCTTTACTGAATAACCACACCGTCCTTTTACTTGCCGGACGAGAGCAAAACTTTAAAGAATATGACCAAGCTTTTAGCGGGTTCTCCCAGAATGGTTCAGCAGTGATTATTATTGGAGCAGGTCGGGTTGGGAGAGAAACGGCTAAGACATTAGAATCGATGAATATTCCTTATCGGGTTATTGAATCGGATGAAAAAAAATGTGGAATGGTAAAAAATTCAATCCATGGAGATGCAGCTGAAAAAGCGGTTTTAGACCGAGCAGGATTCAATAATGCCCCCGCGGTTATTATTACCAGCCATAATGACGAGTCGAATGTGTATTTAACGATTTACTGTCGTAAATTAAGACCCGACATTCAGATAATCACCCGTGCTTTCCTTCATCGAAATGTGGAGCCTTTACATCGTGCGGGAGCCGACTTTGTAATGTCCCAAGACCACATGGGAGCAAACACCATTTTCAACCTTCTGAACCGGGCTGAGATTTTAATGGTCACAGAAGGACTTGATATCTTTAGCCAAAAAACTCCCGAATCTTTAGTGGGGGTACAATTGAGAGATTCCAAGATAACCGAAAAGACAGGTTGTAGTCTGGTCGCGATCAAGGGAGAACAGGGAACGATCATCACGCCCTCCCCAGACCATCAATTCTCCGAGAATGGTGAGATTATCTTGATTGGGGATGAAGCCGCTGAAAAATCCTTTGAAAGCAAATTCTGTTCGAATTGAGATTGAGAANGTTCAGGATAAAAAATCCNACTGAAATTGGTGATAAACCCAGTTCCGAAATCCTTATTTAAGGTAGATACTCCGCGNGGTTTTTTTGCGGGTATCTTGGANGCAGGATTTACCATCTTTGTGCTTTTAATTGCGATTCGCTTCTTTAACGCTCCCAATTACTGTAAGGCAATTCTGGCAGCAGGTTCCTCAGCGGGTCTNATTTTATCTCCGTTTCTCATGGGCTTATGGGGCAAATCAAGGACTCCAAATTCGATAAAATGTGGAATTTTAATGGCTTCCTGTGCTTTTTTTATTTTTTTAGCTTCTTGTACCGATCAAATTCTCCTTTTTTCCCTTTCACTCTTGATGGCTCAAATCTGCCTATCTCAGGTTCCAAGTTTAATGATTGGTATTTACTCCGAGATTTATTCAAAAAAAGAGAGGGGGTTTCGGTTTTCATTAAACTTAGTTCTGAGCACTCTGGGTGGGATGCTTTCCTCCTATTTTTTAGGGAGGTACCTGGATCTGGAGTTCGCTGACCATAGAATCGCTCTATGGACCATGGCATTTGCAGCTTTATCCTGCTCTTTTCTTCATTTTTGTATGCCCAAGCCTCCCAGTGTTTCTCTAATGGTCAACCGCCTCGACCTTTTACGAAATATATTCTTTATCCCTTTTGAAGACCGTCTGTTTTTTAGGATTTTGATTGCTTGGATGATCCTTGGATTTGGAGTCATCATGACTTTTCCACTTCGGATCGAATATCTTGCCAACCCCAATGGATTAAACCTGAAAAATGAAGAAATCGCCTTGATAGCAGTTTCTAACTTTTTAGTTTTCAAAGTGATTGGGGCTTTGATATGCGGGAAATTATTTGATCGGATTCACTTCATGCAATTTCGAATTGCTCTTAACTTAGTAATGTTATCTGCAATCTTAGTTTATTTTAACTCCTCCAGTTTTTTGGGNNTNAGTNTCGGAACCGCTCTNGCNGGATTTGGAACTGGAGGAGCAAACATAGCATGGAATTTATGGGTTACAAAAATTGCCCCTACAGGAAGGGAATCGGACTACATGGGGGTNCACATGTTTTTGACTGGATTAAGAGGATCAAGNGCACCTTTCTTGGGTTACTTTCTGGTAAAACCACTTGGTTTTACCGGTATATCAATGGTTTCTGCTTTTTTTATTTTGACTGCTACCANCNTATTTTTAACGACAGTTCAAAATAAACGCTTCCAAGAATCGGAAATCCAGGAAAAGGAANGAATATCTTAATTTTNTCCCTTCCTTACGCATTGACTCACATCCGAATTATTCTTTGTGTGTTNGNATGAAATTTATTTGCTCNATTTTTTTAATGTTATCTGTTTGCTCATCTGTTGTTTATGGTAAATCCAGGTTGGGAGAGTATTACTATGGTTTTGGATATTCCATGCTCGATGGCGGAAAGAATGGAGTTGATATCGAAGGGGACGAGTTAAGTCTTTCTATCAATTCCTTAGCCTCTGACTTTGCGGATTTTGAAATCTATTTGGACTATGCAAACGTTGAAATGGGTGTTCAGGATGACACCTCGTGGAATCTTGGGATTGATTACATCAGTAGGTTTGACGACCTCGGCGTAGGAGGGGGTATGCTTCGTCCATTTTTGGGGGCAGGGATCGGATACCTGAAAGACAAAGCCAAGGCCCGCTTGACGGAAGATGGTTTAACTTGGTCAATTCGTGGTGGTACCGAACTTATGTTTACCGATGAACTCTCTTTATCTCTTGGTGGCAGGTTGTTGGGATCGTGGACTGATTTCGGATCTACGGATTTTAGTTTTGACCTTGGGTTTTCGTGGTGGATTGATGATGTTCATGGTTTGGCCTTCGAATACTCCCATACCACGGAAAATGAAATTGATTTCATTGGTCTGAAATATCTTTATTCCTGGCAATAAGTTAGTTTCCAGGGAAGATGGTGGGTGAAGAAACTTGAATAGAGAATTATTCGAAAGCATTCCTGACCGCCGCAATACCCACAGCTTGAAGTGGGGAAAATACGACGGATCAGACATTATCCCACTATGGGTGGCCGATATGGATTTCAAATCTCCAGTTGCGGTGATCAATGCTGCGGTAAAAGCAGCCGAGTTTGGTAACTTCGGATACTCTCATACCCCCGTTACTTTGGTCGATATTCTCCTTCAAAGATCTAAAGAATTATACCATTGGNAAATTCAAAAGAACTGGATCATTTGGTTACCTGGTATGGTTTGTGGTTTGAATGTATGTTGCCGGGCCTTGGAAAANGATTCGNCCCAAGTTTTTACCCAAGTCCCAATTTATCCACCCTTTCTTTCTGCCCCCGGGAATTTTGGCCTTTCTTCAAAAAAAATCCCCATGAAGCTAGAGAACCATCGATTCAGTTTCGATTTCGATGCCCTNGACAAGCTTGATACTTCACCTGGAGATCTNTTTATGTTGTGCCATCCNCATAACCCAGTGGGAACCGCNTTCACAAAAGCAGAGCTGCATCAATTCTCCGANTGGATTATTTCCAGAAACTTATACCTTTGCTCGGATGAGATTCATTGTGATTTAATTCTGGATTCAGAATCTAAACATTTCCCCATAGCAAACATTTCTCCNGAACTCGCTAAGCGCTGTATTACCCTGATGGCTCCNAGTAAAACCTTCAACCTTCCTGGTTTTGGTTGTTCNTTTGCGATTATCTCAGANCCTAAACTTAGAGTTAAATTTAAACAAGCCTGTCAAGGTATAGTTCCAGACCCGCCTGCGATGGGATTTGTATTAGCAGAAGCTGCTTATCGTCATGGGGAACCTTGGAGACAAGAACTGCTAAAATACTTAACCCANAATAGAGATGACGCCTGTAAAGAATTATCCCGCATGCCTTTTCTGGTGCCCTACTCTCCCCAAGCTACTTATCTACTCTGGATCGACGCCCGGGAACTTCCCGTNGATAATCCACATAAGTATTTCGAAGAAAATGGGGTTGGGTTGTCAGATGGTAAGGATTTTGGGGCACCTGGATTTCTCAGGCTAAATCTTGGATGCAGGAATCAATTACTNCAGGAAGCCTTACAAAGAATGANTAAAGCCTGCGAAGCCNTATCATGAAAAAAGAGGAGGGCGAATCTTTTGAGAGATTAAGAGAACTTAAGAAAGTCGTTCGCAAACACGACGAGAATTACTACAGGCTATCCAGCCCAAGCATATCCGACCAAGCTTATGACTTACTCAAAAAGGAGCTGGACGCCCTGGAGCAAGAAATTGATCCGCTTGGCCTTTTAGATCAAGAATCAGATAGGGAAGAAAGTGATACTCCGATTGATGTTGGAGACGACCGCCTTGATTCTTTTCAGTCCCACAAGCATCGGGTGCCAATGTTAAGCTTGGACAACACCTACGACAAAGAGGAATTCTTTGAATTTGATCAACGACTNAGAAAGATCTTTGACTGTANTACCCTGCCCTATGTAGTAGAGCCCAAAATTGACGGAGTCGCAATCTCCCTCACTTACATCGATGGAAAGCTCTCTCTGGCAACCACTCGAGGTAATGGTGTTGAGGGGGATATCGTAACCCAAAACCTGCTTCACATTGAAAATTTACCCACTGATTTAAGTTCATTTCATCTACCACCATTGATTGAGATTCGAGGAGAAATCTTCATGAATCATCAAGAATTCTGCCGTATCAATGAAGAAAGAGAAAGACTCGAGCTTTCCCTTTACGCAAACCCGAGAAACCTTGCCGCTGGAACCGTTAAATTACTGGATCCAAAAGAATCTAGAAAAAGAAAACTTGAAATTGTTCTTTATGGACTAGGTGCCTGCGAACCTAATACTTATTTCAGTAAACAATCCTCTTTTCATCAGGCTTTAAAAAATTGGGGAGCTCCCATTGTGGAATTTCTTCAATCCGTATCCAACGCAGATGAAGCCTGGGAATCGATCCTCGAGCTTGANCAACTTCGTCATCAGTACGCTTATCCAACGGATGGTGCGGTCATCAAGCTTGATTCACTTGAAATGCAAGCACGGGCCGGTGCAACATCCAAAGCACCCCGTTGGGCGATTGCNTATAAATTTGAATCAGAAAGACAAGAAACTCTTCTTGAAGATATTATCTTTCAAGTAGGCCGAACCGGAACCATTACTCCGGTTGCCTGCCTCCAACCCGTACAACTTGCCGGAACGATTGTGTCTCGTGCCAGCCTTCACAATGCGGATGAGATCGNTCGNAAGGATATTCGAATNGGTGACCANGTAATGGTTGAAAAAGCGGGTGAAATTATTCCTCAAGTCATAGAGGTTATCTTTGAAAAAAGAAAANCNGATTCTACTCCGTTCAAATTCCCGGTTCATTGCCCAGCATGTAGTGCTCAATTGATACGCGTGGATGGGGAAGCTGCATGGCGTTGCCCATCTCTCGAATGCACCAATCAAATCATGGCGAGATTGGAGTATTTTGCTTCCCGGGGGTGTATGGATATCGAAAACCTTGGCGAATCAGTAATTAAGCAATTAGTAGATAAAAAAATAGTCTCTAAGATTTCTGATCTCTATCAATTGACAATGGAACACCTTCTTTCCCTGGAAGGATTTGCTGAAAAGTCAGCTCGTAACTTACTTGAAGCTCTTGAAATCAGTAAAAAGCAGGATTTATGGAGACTATTGTGCGGGCTAGGTATCAAACATGTGGGCTCTGCAGCCGCTAAAGATTTGGCTCGCAACTTTCATAGCCTAGAAAGAATTTCCTCTACTTCATTGGAGGAGCTTATCGCCATCGATGGGATCGGGGATATCATGGCTCAGAGTATCCTTTCTTTTTTTAATGCAGAGGTGAGTCGGTCCGAAATTGAAAAACTGGAAGAATTTGGATTACAAACTGAAGTATCACTGAGTGATCAAGCCCTTTTTTTACAAGATAAAACTTTTGTCCTTACTGGTAGCCTGACCATGTATACTCGGGATGAAGCTAGTGCAAAGATAGAAGCATACGGTGGAAAAGTCTCTTCTAGCGTTAGCAAGAAAACAAGTTATTTACTGGCTGGTCCGGGAGCGGGATCAAAACTGGCAAAAGCCGAGTCTTTAGGGATCGAAATTCTTTCAGAAGAACAATTTGAAGAACTTCTCGATAGCATGGGAAGATAAAATCTATTTTCAGGAATTTACATTGTGAGAACTTTCGCAGTCCGATATGTTGAAGGGAATGTATTTATTCTCTTCCCGTATCCATGAATAGCTTCGACTCCGTTTCAGATGCCATCCAAGACATCGCCATGGGCAAGATGGTGATTGTTACCGATGATGAGTCCCGGGAAAATGAGGGTGACTTGATCATGGCCGCTTCCAAAGTGACCCCCGAGGCAATCAATCATATGATCGTTCACGCAAGGGGGTTAATTTGTGTCCCTTTGCTCAGCAACCAATTGTCCCGCCTTGGAATTTCGAGCATGGTTCCCCATAACCGTGAAGCACAGAGGACTGACTTTACAGTTTCCGTTGATGCTGCGGAGGGAATTACCACGGGCATTAGTGCTTTTGACAGGGCTTCTACTATCCAATTATTAGCNAATCCATCCGCCAATCCCGAGGAACTCGTGCAACCGGGTCATGTTTTTCCCCTGCGTGCCCGCCCGGGTGGTGTTCTCGAGAGAGCGGGACATACTGAAGCGGCCATCGACCTCGCATCCCTATCTGGCCTACATCCTAGTGGTGTAATTTGTGAAATCCTGAAAGAGGATGGTACCATGGCTAGGCTTCCTGATCTTTTGGAACTCAAAAAAAAGTGGGGACTAAAACTGATTTCCATCGCGTCCCTTATTGAATATCGTCATCAGCGTGATCAATTGATTGAGAAAATCTCCGAGTCATCTTTTGCCACTGAATTTGGAGATTTCCGCCTCCATGCCTTCCGTAGCATTTTAGATAAACGCATCCACTATGCCCTAACAATTGGAAATCCTGCAGATGATTCTTCGGTTCTGGTTCGAGTGCAAACTGCCAATGTGCTGGTTGATTCTCTCGGACTTATTGAAAAAAAAGGGCAACCTAATACTATTAATCAAACCCTGAAAGCTCTCGCAGATGAAGGTACGGGTGCACTTTTGTATATGGAACCTCGAAGAGCAGATCCTAAAAAATCGCAAGATTATGATTCAAAACCCCCTCCGCTCAATCAGCCCAACATGGACTTTCGGGATTATGGAATTGGGGCCCAAATCCTTGTTGCCCTCGGCCTGAAAAAGCTAAAACTTCTCTCACGCGATCATCGAAAAGTTGTTGGGCTCGAAGGATACGGCTTGGAAATCACAGATAGAGTCTTACTTCCCGATCAATGAGCTTAGAAACACCACCCTTTTCTCCTATTGAACCTGGCAACTTTAGGCTTGGGGTTGTTGCCGCTCAGTTTAACCAAGGCTTGGTTGATTCACTGCTTTCAAGAGTAGTTGAAGTAATTGAAGAAAACGGAAANCCGATGGAACTNGTGATCGAGAGAGTCCCCGGTTCCAACGAGATTCCTGNCGCCTTGAATTTTCTGTTNGAAAATAAATCCTTTTCTTGNCTNCTTGGCCTNGGAGTNGTGATCAANGGAAGTACCTCGCACCANCATCTNGTTGCTGAATCNGCAGGTAATGCCATNCAATCCTTGATGATCAAACATAATACNCCAATCATNAANGGAATCATCGTAACCGATGACCGGCAAACCGCAGAAGAAAGAATTTCCGGATCCATTGATCGTGGTCGAGAATTTGCTCAATCTGCTCTTCAAATGGCGAAGTTAAAAGGAAAATGGACGACGATCTCGTAATTAATCCCAAGTGGAGCCAGAGGCGTCAAAATCGCTGCGCCGCCTTCCGTTTTATTTTCCAATGGGAAATGAATCCACCTGAGAATTTGGATCGTGATTTGGATGAATACTTTCGGCGCTTGAAACAAGACCAAGAATATTTTTCTTATGCAGTTGAATTGATTGCTGGAGTATTAGAAAAGAGTGAAATCTTGGATTCCATCATTCGTGAACTTGTGGAAAATTGGGAATTTTCAAGAATTGCAAAGGTCGAACTCGCCATGCTTAGGGTTGCCCTCTTCGAACTCAAATATCGTCTCGATGTACCCCCGGTTGTGATCATCGATGAAACCTTGGAAATTAGTAGGGATTTCTCATCCGAGGATTCCAGAAAGTTTTTGAACGGTGTACTAGACAAAGCGATGCTCCAGATGGCACGCCCCACCCGAAAGCCTGCAGTCTAAATTTTACCAATNCCAAAAGCTCGAAATCCAATTTCTTTGAGCTTTTCTAAGTCAAGCAGGTTTCTACCGTCAAAAATATGGGCAGGGCGAAGCATTCCATTCCAAATCTCCTGATAATCCAATTCCTTAAATTCATCCCACTCGGTTAAAATCGCAATCGCATGGGTATCCAAACAAGCCTCTTGTGCAGAATCAAAAAACTTAAGATTCTCTCCAACATCAGATTCCTGTAACCCAAGAATCTGTAATACAGATTCTTTAGAAACTTGAGGGTCGTAAAGATTGAGGTTTCCTTTTTCCTCGAGCAATCTCTTACAAATTGAAATGGCAGGTGATTCTCTGGCATCATTGGTATCCTTTTTGAAAGCGAAGCCGAGAATCGCAATCCGCTTCCCGGATATGGTATTGAACATCGCATCCAATAAACGCTGAACGAATCTTTCCTTTTGATACTCGTTCATGGTAATTACCTGCTCCCAATACTCTGCAACTTCTGGTAACCCAAAATGCCTACAGAGATAAGTCAGATTAAGAATATCTTTTTGAAAGCAGGATCCACCAAAGCCAATCGAACTTTTCAGAAACTTAGGACCAATGCGTGAATCGGTTCCAATGGCTCGGGCAACTTCGTCTACATCTGCTTCGGTTGCTTCGCAGAGCGCGGATATGGCATTAATACTCGATATTCGTTGTGCAAGAAATGCATTCGCAGTCAACTTTGATAACTCCGAAGACCAGAGATTGGTAGTGATGATTCGATCCCGGTCTACCCAATGAGCATAAATATCAACTACTTTCGCGACCGCTTCTTTTCCAGAATCCGAAATTTCTCCCCCAATAAGTACACGATCTGGATTCTCTAAATCACTCATAGCAGTACCTTCGGCTAGAAACTCAGGATTAGAAACAACCTGGTACTTAAACCCATTCCCTGCTCCACGTAAGATTTCATTGACCATCTGTGCGGTTCGAACTGGAACCGTAGACTTTTCAACCACAATCTTATTTCCACCACCAACTTGTGCAATGCGACGGGCACAGGCCTCAATGAATCTTAAGTCGGCAGCCTTTCCAGAGCCTGAGCCGTAATCTTTGGTGGGAGTATTAACACTAATAAAAATGATATCTGCTTCCTTTAAATTAGTATCGATATCGGTGGTGAAAAATAAATTTTTATTTCGGGCCGAGTCTACCACCTCCTGCAATCCAGGTTCATAAATGGGTAACTTCGAAGAATTCCAATCAGCAATACGACGCTCATTTAAATCCACGACCGTTACCTGTATATCCGGACACTTCCGGGCAATCATCGCCATCGTAGGTCCNCCCACATAGCCGGCACCAATACAACAAATTTTCATAAGTAATCCCTATCAGAATCTTTACTTTCTTGCGATTCCATAATCAATCAGAGANGCTAAGTCTAATTTTAATGGAGGAAATCATGAACATCCCATGGGGTCGCATATTAATTTTTACGGTATGCTTNTATCTATTTTTTATTTTTCTTGCCTGGGCTTATGCAAGCAGAGTGATGTTTCCTGCCCCTTCACCCACTTACGAAAAGTCGGAGAGTATCAAACTTCTCCAGACCCCTTCAGGTAATAAGATTGCCCTTGCCCGACATGGAAACTTGGAGAATCCCAAAATTTCCATTCTTTACAGTCATGGCAATGCGGAGGACCTTGGCGGACTGGAATCATTTTTCGAAAAATGGAAGGATCAGGATTGGGAATTTATTGCTTATGATTATCCGGGGTATGGACTTAGTACCGGAACCCCATCGGAAGAAAGCTGTTATGAATCCATGGATCTAGTTTACCAATATCTCTTGAACGATCTAGGTCGAACCCCGGAAAGAATTTTAATATGGGGAAGATCACTGGGCACGGGACCTTCCTGTTATCTTGCTTCCAAACAGAAGGCTGCTGGGATCATTTTGGAAACTCCTTTTACTTCAGCTTTTCGCACGGTTACTGAAATCCCCCTCTTACCATGGGACTATTTTAATAATTTGGAGCATACAAAATCAATCACTTGTCCATCCCTCATTATTCATGGTGAATGGGATGAAGTCGTGCCCTTCCGTCATGGGAAGAGACTGCACTACCAACTTCCTGAACCCAAAGAATTCCTTGAAATAAAAGAAGCCACCCATAATAACCTCGAACAAGTTGGGGGTAAAAATTACCACGATACCATTATACGGTTCGTCGATAACCTTGCATCTTAAACGATTTACTTTCATATTTACCCACAGTGATATATGCTATTCACGGTGGACAAATTTATGGGGTATATAAATGTTGGGATTAAATAATAGAGAGAATCGAATATTCAGGATTTGCTTAGTGGGGCATTTATTCTTGGGTGCTGGTCTTTTTATCATGAGTTTTTTTCCAGGTTGTGAAAAAGAACCTGAAGAAATTCATGTTTTCGAACTGGCATCCACAACTCCAACTCCCATACCCAAAACTCCGACTTTACCTAAAACACCTCCGCCTCCCCAGACACCTCCACCGCCCAAGAAAATAATTGAAAAANCTCCACCTGTTAAAATTGCACCCAAACCCAAGCCAACTCCCAAACCGACACCAAAGACTACAAANCCAAAACCCAAACTTTTGCCGAAACCACAACCAAAACCACTGCCGAAACCTCAGCCAAAGTCGATGTCTATTGAGCAGTTTCGTAAAACCCAAAAGTTGCCCTCCCCTCCCAAGCCTCGCCCTCCAGTCCGAAACATTCAACCGATAAAATTAAACCCACAAGATTTTAGTCTTCCAAAAATTAAGATTTCCTCTCCTGAAAATTCAACAACAACGGTTTCACCGGGTGCAATCAATCAGTACTTGGCTCGGGTAAAGGCAAAACTGGAGGGAATCTGGCGAAAATTACTCATCAATTCCTCCCTGGGTACGGGAGGTGAAGCACGCNTGAGTTTTCGAATATCTCCAAGTGGTGCCCTGATTTCGCCAAGAATTTCAAAGTCATCCGGTAATACCTCCCTCGACCGATTGGTTATGGAAGTCGCCCAAAGAGGTGGAGTTTTTGGCCCACCACCTGGAGGAAGCCTTGATTCAGTACTGGAAATTCCTTTTCGGGTACAGTAAGAATAAAAATATGAAATTTGATTGGAAACGNCCGCTTGCACCCATTCTTTGCATTACCGGCATNTTGCTTTGCNTGTCAAGGGATCCGGTAATCGCATTAGGNATTTTTTTGGTTTCCTTCGCCCTGATCATTGGCTTTTCCAGAGGTTCTTCGTAAGGAAGCTTCCACTTGCTTCGCAATTTGCTCTTTGGTTTCAGCAATCAAGTGTTCTTGAACTGAAAATAATTTCCTACGCTTCGGAGAAGAGTTGTACTTTCCCGTACTTTTCAATTCAGTCGCAAACTCATTGTCCTGTAAAAATCCCTGCATGGTATGGAGGATTTTTTCTTCTTCCTCTTTCTGTTCAATGGGAAAAGCAACTTCAATCCTCCGAAAGAAATTTCGGGGCATCCAGTCTGGACTGCCTAAATAGGTTCGATTTCCCATGGGAGCATTTTGAAAATGAAAAATTCGACTATGCTCCAGAAAACGGCCCAATAAGCTTTTCACCCGAATATTTTCACTCAGCCCTTTCACTCCGGGTACTAAACCACAAATACCACGAACAATAAGCTCTACCCGAACTCCCGCCTGGGATGCTTTATAAAGCTCATCGATACATTCTGGATCAATCAAACTATTCACTTTGATCAAAATCAGGGTGCTTTTTCCTGCTTTGGCCGCTTTAATCTCCTCACCGATCAAACGAATTACTTCAGAGTGAAATGAATAGGGTGCAACCAGAATTTTTCGAAAACTTGGTTTCCGAGTGTATCCTGTCAAGGTATTGAAGAGATTTGCTAGATCAGAAGTAAAGGCGACCTTAGAGGTAAAAAGGCTGTAGTCGGTATAGGTTTTAGCGGTACTTGGATTATAATTCCCAGTACCTAAATGGGCGTATCTTCGAAGCTTATTTTTTTCTCTTCTTACAANNAGGCAGCATTTGCAATGGGTTTTTAATCCAGCCAATCCGTACACAACATGNACTCCCACTTCCTCCATCCTTCTGGACCACTGCACATTCGCCTCTTCATCAAAGCGAGCTTTCAATTCCACTAATGCGGTAACTTGCTTCCCATTACGTGCGGCATCCATTAAAGCCTGCACCACAGGAGAATCTCCACTGGTACGATAAATGGTCAATTTAATCGCNAACACATCTGGATCATCAGCCGCAGCCCTCAAAAAATCAACAATTGGAGCAAAGGAATCATAAGGATGATGCAGTAAATAATCTCGTTTATTCAATTCGGAAAAAATATTTTTCCTCATGCTCAACGCAGTGGGTACCCGTGCTTCAAAGGATTCAAACTTCAAATCGGGCCGGTCCACCATATCCGGTAATTTCATCAAACGATACAAATTGATCGGCCCTTTTATTCTGACTACATCATCGGCATGCAAATTAATTGCACTGAGTAGATTCTTCAACACTTCTCCATCCACTTCGTCATCAATTTCGAGCCTAACTGCCGCTCCCTTTCTTCGGTTATGCAATTCTTCCTCAATGGAAAGCAAAAGATTTTCAATTTCTTCCTCATCCACATAGAGGTGACTGTTTCGGGTAATGCGAAAAGACCAGGCACCCACTGCTTCATGACCAGGAAATAAATCAGCCACAAAATAACGTACCACCTCACTCAGAAAAATAAAGCTATCCCCTTTTCCGCCATTTTTTTCAATTTTGACCAACCTGGGCAAAATTCTAGGCACCGGGACAATGGCCATCAGAGGCTTTTCTTTTTTCCTGCGGCGATTACGAAGGGAAACCAGTAGATTCAAAGACTTATTCCCAATCAGTGGAAACGGATGAGTCGGATCAATTGCCAAGGGTGTCAATACTGGATAAACTTCTCTCCTAAAATAGGCCCTCAGCCAGACAAACTCCTCCTTCGAAAGCTTTTCCATATGCTTGAAGGTAATTCCCTCCTTTGCCAATTCAGGCTGCAGTTGTTCCCGCCAACATTGATATTCTCGCTGAGACATGGCATGGGCCCGTCTTCTGACCTCTTTTAACAAACTGGCAGGTAGGCTACCATCTAGACTCCGGCGGGTGATTCCGGCATCCACTTTTTGCATCAAGCCCGCAACCCGAATCTCATAGAATTGATCTAGGTTTGAACTCACAAATGAGAGAAAACGGGTTCTTTCCAGCAAAGGATATTTAAGAGAAAAAGCCTGATCTAAAACCCTTTCATTAAATGCAAGCCAGCTCAACTCACGATTAAAGTATCGTTTATTCACCGGGGTTGAAGGGGAAGATTTTGTTGAAGGAGTGCTCATGAAATNTAGAAAGNTATAATGCATACCCTNCCNGTTTTCCTCAACGACAATCAAAAATAAATTTGGAGCGTCGCTTGACGGAAACTTAACCATGAAGTATTTTCTAAGNCTTGATCTTTGAAATTTTGATGGGGGTGTTCCGGATTCGACTGCAATNTGGAAAATNCGGTCGCGTGTCGAGGATGACGCTTGGCCTCGTAAAAAATGCTTCAAACCATTAAATGGCGAAAATAATATCGTTAGCTTCGAGCCTGAGCTCGAAGCGCTTGCAGCATAAGTCTGCACGTCGACAGTCCACTGACACCTGCTGGGTGGTCGGGGCGTTAAAAAGCAGGTAAAACCTCGGAGCGTTTGCTTGTCTATCGGAGGCTAAATGGTTGAAGATAAGCTCGGCTTGAAAGGTGTTCCTTCCTTCTTTAAGCTAAAATTAATAAGTCAACTACACACGTAGACGCCGAATCGGAAAGATTGCGGGACGCGGGTTCGATTCCCGCCACCTCCACCAAAGTTTCAAGGGCCCTTTTGGATGCTAATCCCTGTATGGATGTGGGTAAGATGGAGTTTTTTACTACTATAGTTAAGATAATTTGAGTTTAAGAAAAATAAGGTTAAATATTACATCTTCAGTTATTTTTAATTGAACTCCTTTTCGTTAAATTACATCAAAAATTACAAATGACTGACTTTTCTAATATTTTACAAATTTTGGTAGGTGTTTCTATATTAGTTGTGTGGTTGGTACGCTCTCATGTGCGTACTAATTTCAGAGTTGGCGATGCCTTAACATTAAAAGAAGAGGTTTCCGAGGTTGGTCTACCTGACTGGTTCTATGACATAATTAAGATCATAAAACCAATCTTTGCATTCTTTCTATTAATCGGTTTAATATACGACCCCTTGACCTTGCCCTGCATGATATTTACAACCATCTTTATGATAGGAGCAGTTTGGATGCACATCAAAGCAAAGGACAACTTTTACAAGGTTATACCCGCATTAACACTATTAGTTTTTTGTTTCATTATTTTAGTTTCCCGCCTATTTGGTTATTGATTAGTAAAACTATCTAAATGTGATGTGAGTCAACTTTTGACCATCTATCCCAGTATTAACAGTCAATAACTTGATCAACTCCTCTGGTAAAGAGTCTGAATCATTGATGTTAACCGAGGCATCGACACATGATGCGTTAATTTCTATTCCCGCCACCTCCACCGAAGTTTCAGAGAACAATTAATTTATAAAGAATGTTCGGAAGCACCCTTTGTTTTTCAGTTCTACTTCTCCTCTTGCAGTCAAAGAAGCTTCGGAGCCCAAGTGATCTGCTGTTTTTTCGGAGATGTGGACTTTCCCGGCTTCTCCCGAACTCTCCATTCTCGCTGCAATGTTCACGGAATCTCCCCAAACATCAAATGCTCCGACTTGAAAGTTGGCTATCAAAGGACCAGAGTGAATTCCGATACGTAATTTCCAAATAGGTTTCTCCAATACTTCATGTTGAATATTTATACCCTCAACAAATTTTAGCATATCCAAGGCGAACGCACACATGTTCAAAGCATGCTCCTTTTCTTGTTCCGGGATTCCGGAAACGCACATATAGCAGTCTCCGATGGTCTTTACCTTGGTTACATTATGCTTTTTAGCAAGCCTGTCGAATCCTTTGAAAAAAACGGTTAATGTCTCGATGAGATCTCCCGCTTCAAGCTTTTCGACAAGCTTTGTGAAGCCAACGAAATCCGCAAACAGGATGGAGGATGTTGAGAAGTGCCTCACCATCGATTCGTTCTCATTGAAGTGGGCTACCTCTTTTTTCCCGTTATCCTGCTTTTTTAGGAAGTCATTTTCGATCGAACGAACCACTAGATCACCTAACATCCTGAGTCCTTCAACTTGATCGTGCGTAATTTTTTTTGGTTCCGTACCAAGAACGCATAAAGTGCCAATAGAATAGCCTTTCGAGGTGACAAGCGGTGAACCGGCGTAAAATCGTAGACTTGAATAGGCTTCGAGTTTTTGAAAATTCTTAGTTCTTTCATCCAAAAACATGTCCTCAATGATGAGAGTTTCCTTGGGAATCAGAAGGCTGTATTGGCAAACGGAAATTTCTCTTGGTAACTCTTGGGCCATGGCACTCTGATCAGCACTGAAACCAAAATCCATCTTACACCTTTGAATGTTCGAGCCCAGAATGTTAATCAGTCCAATCTGAGTGCCAGTAGTGATGGTGGCAAGTTGTGTGAGTGAATTATATTCTGAGTCGGCAGAGAAGTCCTTTTCAAGGACACCCAACCGTTCCACTTCTTCTAAACGACATTTCTCATTTGGAATTCCTTCAATTGGTTTGATGCCAACCTGAATCCCTTGTTGACGAAGGATATCATTGAATTGATTTTGAGTAGATTGATTCATGTACGGAAAGACTCTGAAGTTAAATGCTCATAAAAGAACTAAAACCTTTGGATAAACAAGAAGTGTATGAAAGCAAGATCATAAGAGAACGCTTTGCTTAGAATAGAGAATGAAAAGAAACTCTGTGGAAAAAAATCGTTAAGCTTTTTTTAAAAAGATATCTATAATTTCTCTACTAAAGTGGACCTCTTCAACTTCTCGCTAAGACTGCCCCATCTTTGGACAATTTGAACCCAATGAATTATTTTGTAAGTTCCTTGTTCCAACCCAGAATGCCATCATCGATGTGAATGATATGGTCAAATCTATGCTTGCGGAATGTATCCAGTGCTGCAGTGCTTCGACGACCACTTCGGCAATGCATGAGATAAGGTTTTGAACGATCCAACTTTTTTATTTCCAACTCAAAATTCTCGGCCTTGTAATCGATATTCATTGATGTGGGAATATGGCCTGAGTTAAACTCTTCAGGTGTTCTTATATCTAGAACCATCATGTCTGGGTTCTTCTCTAACATTTTGGCAGCCTCCATCGCCTTAATATTTTCAATTTTTGTTTCTTGAACGGGTAATACCATTGATTCGGTGGCAGAGTTTTCAGCTTCCTTTTGTTCACAAGAAGAATTCATGAACAGCCCAATGATCAAAATGAAAACTGAAAAATTTAAATTTGAATTCATTTATTTTTCTTAACTTAAACCTGAAGAAATCCAATCTTTTTTAAACCTTCCCGTTACTGAAATTTTTCCGATTCTACTCGCATTATTGATCTTCATAAAAATTACCCAAAATTAAAAAATAGATTAAAAAAAAAGAAAAAAATTTTTAGAAACTTTCTTATTCACATATTCACATAAATTTTTTTTTTTTACTTCAGGTCTTTGCTTTATCCGCTCAGGAACCCTTTGATTGAGTGATTTAATAGCCTATCTGTGTAAAAACACATCAGTTATTAACAAAATATTAACATATTATTCACAAGTCACTAACTATCAGCATTTTATGAAAAAAAAATTTGACAAAAGAGAGGAACGATACCATAGTTTTTAATAGTTCTTTGATAGCACTAATAGAATAAAGATTCAGCAATGATGAAAATTCTATTCGATAGTCTCTATTTCACGATAGAGATAATGATCGAATTTTTCTGGTAAAATTCTATCCCTGTATGTGAAAATTTATTTTCATTTACAGGCAATATCACGTTTCACACTTCACGAGTACATGCTTGTGATTACATGTAATATGTGGATCGGCATTCATCGACATGACCTAGGTGGATGCAGTTATTAAGTTTTTATCTGGTCAGGATAGAAACTTTCAGCGGTACTGAAAGGTACGGTCGTTTCCGCTACTACCAGAAATAGACGATATGTTGGGTATTGATTTAGAATACCATCTATGTTCGCATGAAAAATGTGTCGTCTTGTGTGTAAAATGTAAGTTTTATGCGCTCAGGATTGTGACTTACATCATATCCTATTACCCTAATGACCTGAGATGATAAGTGAGACCCGTTGACTCGTTTAAATGTATTCAGTTTACTGATTACATTTAGGCACATGTCAGGAAGAATCGTGCTTGGTAAATGGCGATTTTCCAGTGGTGAGAGTCCTTCC
>NHDN01000048.1 GCA_002171765.1 Verrucomicrobia bacterium TMED60 | reverse complement strand
CTCCTGCGCCCGCCTGAATAATTAATCATGGTCCGGTTCGTCATCGATTTCAATAAATTCATCCCTTGGCTCGAGTTCACCCGCGGAGTTCTGGACACTTTTATGAAGCAGAATTCGTTCGGTTTGGGTGTGTGCATCAACGGAAGAGGATTTCCCTCGTGAAGATGCATCCCCGGCCACAATACTGGCACTTCCCAGTGGACCAACCACATCTTTTATAAAGAAAGCGGTTTCACTCATCATCGGTCCCCAACCTGCCTCGTACCAACCTACGCTGCCATCCTCAAAAGTAACCTGTAGGTGACCATAATTAATTTTGTTTTCTGGTAATTCGTTCGTGAGTTGAGCACCGAGTCCGGAGACCCGAGTCGGTTTGGAACCAGTCATTTGGCACATCACATCGACATAATGAACCCCGCAATCAACAATCGGTGAAATCGAGGATAGGAGACTCTTGTGAGTTTCCCAATTTTTTCCGTATGATTGTTGATTGAGATTCATCCTCATGACAAGGGGCTTCCCCAAAGTTTTTGCTACTTGGACGAATTTGATCCAACTTGGATGTTGTCGCAAAATATATCCGACGACGAGAGCCTTGTTTTTCTCGCGGGCTAGGCGGACAAGCTCTTTACATTGCACCGTGCTTTCGGCTAAAGGTTTTTCGGTGAAGACATGACATCCCGCTTCCAAGGCCATTTTGGCAAAGGGGAAATGGGTGTCCGGATAGGTTGATATGCAGACCGCGTCAGGTTGAAAATCAACCAAGGCTTGTTGGTAATCGTTGGCCTCCGGAGTTCCCTCCGGGAGCTTGTCCATCAAGTCAGTCCGGGAATCGGGTTTGCGGGTGCAAACCGCAGCTATTTCAAATTCAGGAATGGATGCGTAAGCGAGGGCATGGGAGCGTCCCATATTTCCAGCTCCTACTACGAGGACTTTAATGGTTTGGTTCATAATGGGTTGCATGTGCTCATCGTGAAATCCAGTCGGATGGTCGGTGCTTGCGTACAAGCTCATCCTGCATCTCGCCCACGAATTTGTAGTAATTTCCAAGAGTGAGTTTTGAGGCCGTGGCTTCGTCGACCAATACGGTGGTTCTTGGGTGAAATTGTAAAGCCGAGGCTGGGCAGAATGCGGAGAGCGGACCTTCCACCATATCACGGATCGCCTGTGATTTGTTTTCTCCATGGGCGAGAAGCAAAATCCTCCGGGCATTTAGAATCGTTTGAATACCCATGGTAATGGCAAGTTTGGGTTGGAATTCTCCGGGTTCGAAAAAGCGGGAATTATCCTCCATGGTTTGCTTGGTCAGGGTTTTGACCCGGGTGATCGATTTCAGGCTGGAGGTGGGTTCATTGAATCCAATGTGCCCGTCCGACCCAACGCCGAGGACTTGGAGGTCGATTCCTCCCACTGCCTGAATGCTTTGCTCATAGGCGGGTCCAACTTCAAGCGGGTTTTCCGCCATTCCATCCGGCACTTGAGTATTGGATTTTTCAATATCGATCCGGTCGAATAGGTTCTCATCCATAAAGCTTCGATAACTTTGCGGGTGATTCGAGGGAATCCCAACATATTCATCCAAATTGAAGGTTCTGACGCCCGCAAAGCTGAGACCCTCTTGCTGATGCCTCCTGATTAACTCCTGATACAAGCCAAGAGGAGTAGATCCAGTAGCCAGACCAAGAACGGAGTCTGGAAAAGTTTTGACTTGTGATTCGACCAAATCCGCGCTTTTTCGGGCGAGAGAAGTGGCGTCGGGGAAGATGAGGACTTGCATAGAGTTTCGGGTGGGCAGAGAAAGCTTTTACTATGGAATGCAATGGATCCTGATATCAACCCAAAAGATTGTTGAAGGAGGGGGGAATTAAGTGAAAAATAGCAAGGAGACTTCTGAAAGACTTGCATTAAAGAATTTCGGAAGTCTAATTATTGTAAGCAATCAACGCGGTACTATAGTCTTTAACAATAACAAGGTGGGGCGGGACTTTTTATAAAATAGATTAAGAAATTATTTAACCACTTGCAGGTTGCCCCTCATCAGAATGTGGTGTCCCGGGAAAGTGCAGACATAAGGATAATCTCCTGGTTTAGCCGGAGCCTTGAAATCTATGACTTCTTCCTCACCACTGTTCAATAATTTACTCGCCCAAATAATATCCTTGCTGGGGGGAATAAAAGCTAAATCGAAACCATTCGCACCCAAGTTTAGTGCCGCCATGGCTACCGTGTCCGCTTTACCGGGATTGACCAATACAATGTTGTGAGGCATGGCGTCGGGGTTGGCAAAAACAAGGCGTATTTTTTTACCTGCCTTTACGGTGAGAGAAGGAGTATCGTACTTCATTTTTTCAACTAAGGTGGCAATCCGAATTGTAGTCAGACCGCTCGTATCCGAAATAATTCCGGATTTTTGAACAACCTTTTTTTCCTTAGCACCCAATTCGGCGGGCATTCGGTTGAGTACTTCTCGAGCGAAATCGTAAGTCTGATTGTAAAGCTTGTTGATTTCTTGCTGTTCGACGGCCTCTAAAACCTCCAAACCTGCTCTTCGGGGCAGGTAGGAAGCGGTAACCGTAGCGGTCATTCGAACGCGACCATGTGGATCGGATGCTGCTTTCTTTAGCAAAGCGGATGCTTCTGGGATGCTTGAATAATTGAATCGTAAAACATTCAAGGCAGCGGAGCGAATTCGGTGATCGGAGGATTTGAGTAAGTTTTGTAAAAGAGCTTGGTCGAGTCTTCCCGCTCCCCAGCTAACCCAGAGTGCCTCAAGTTGTAGCCTTTCATCCTTTCCTTTGGCCCAGGCCGTAACCGATTGGGCGACCGCATCGGAATCTCTACCCCGTAACTCTCGACGGGTCCGATACCGGGTTCTTAATTCGGGAAGTTCCAAATTTGAAATTAGCTCCTTAATACTTGCCCCATGAATTTTTGCAGGTTGGACCAGCGGGCGGGAAGGGTAGGTAATGCGGTAGATCCGGCCATGCTTATGATCTCGATTGGGATCACGGGCATTGTGCTGCATGTGTCCAATCAATGCATTTTGCCAATCGACGACATAGAGAGAGCCATCCGGTGCGAATTCGAGGTCGGTGGGTCGAAAGTTCAAGTCCTTGGAAACAAAAAGATCTTGTCGGTATTCAGTAGTAAATCCGGGGTCTTGATCGATGACCTTATGTTGCTTCGCTCCAAGATATCCGATGTTGTTGTTAATCAGAATATCACCTTGGACTTCGTCCGGGAAATGCCTGCTGGATACGAATTCGATTCCGGAAGTTGGACGCACCTTGTTGGAAGTGATGATGTCAGGTGCTTTCAAGTTTGCACCATACCGGGCCTTGATCATCCCCGGAAGCATCCAAGACATACTTGTGCCCGAGGTATGAAGAAAAAGTTCTTGTCCGTAGGCATCGACCGCCACACCCCAAGGATTCGGAATGCTAAATTGGGCATGGCGTATGAGTCTGCGGGTGCGGGGATCGTAACGGTAAAATCCGCCGTTCGAACCACGCTGAGGGCCGAAGGCGGTTTCCACATGACTATGCAGGAAAATTCCTTCGCTCATAATAATGGCACCGGAAGGATCCGCACAGAACGAGGAAATCGCATGGTGGGTATCATGGTCATCGAACCCAGAAAGCAAAACTTCACGCTGATCGTATTGGTCATCTCCGTCCGTGTCCTGAAGGAAAACCAAACTTCCGCTTTGGGAAACATAAACCCCATCGTGGGCGATTTCGAAACCAATGGGGATGTGAAGGTCGTCAGCAAAGTTGATTTGTTTGTCTGCCTTGCCATCGTTATTGGTGTCTTCGAAAATGATCAGTTTGTCCTTCGGTAAAGGGTCACCAATGCGGTAGTGGGGATAACTCGCCATGGTTGCGACCCAGAGTCTACCTTTGGCATCAAAGGATATTTGAACGGGGTTGGCTAAGTCTGGAAAGGTCTTTTCGTCGGCAAATAGTTCGATTTTGTACCCCTCGGCAACTTCAATTTTGGTTTGGGCTTTGGGACCAGGGGTGTACTCGATTAAGCCGTTTTTGCTGTTTTTTGTNGGAGGTAGGTAATTGGTCGGCACGGCGGGAAGNTCGGAAGTTTGAACATCGGCACTTNTCAGATCGTAAGCTTTTCCTTGGAGCGTTGNCCAAATTGCTTGGTCTCGATTGACNGTATATTCNCTNGTTTTTTCAATTTCAAANGGGTAATTCTGTGGGCCGTATGGATTGTAACGACGNCCGTAGACATGNACACCATTNGGNACCTTGTAGTCATTCAACCAGAAGAAGTTTTTATCCATGACTGCCTGGTGTACTTGCTTTTTAAGACTATCTTTTGGTTTCTTATCTGGAAAGATCGAATCCGCCAAAAATTTACCTAACTTTTTGTAGCCATGATCATTGTAGAGGGCACCATCAATAGTGTGACTGTCACCATTTTGATACCAGTTTAAGGAAGGAGCAAAACAATCAACAAAAAGAATTTTATTTGCGGCAGCTACCTCGCTCATGGTTTGAGTGTAAATTCTCAAGTTACGATTTTGAGCTTTCCCTGAGGTAATCCCTTCTATGGCTTCCACCGCGGTGGGGGAAATAAGAACGATCTTGGGGGTNTTTCTGCCAAAAGGTTTTGATTTAAGGTGNTTAACATACGCGTCNAATTCTTTCTTAAACCTTTCTGCCTCNCTGGGACCATCAAAGGAAGAATTAAAACCAAAAAAGCATAGCACAACTTCGGCATGCAGTTGGGAGAGCCATTCGTCCGGGGTAGGGAAGTGACCTTTCGGCTTCGTGTCTGCNTTTAAGCTNGCATGAATNAGTTCTTTGGCACCAGGGAAAGCATATTGTTCCTCTTGCTCTCGGCTCGGATGCGGTCGAAAGCCTGGAGTGTTACCTTCATCGCAAAGGTTCCGGATTTTTAAGTTTTTGTCCGGGTGGCGGAGAAAAATTTCAGTTTCAAAATGTCCAAAGTGAATCATTCGTGAGCCCATACCTGAACCCACAAACACCACATCATCTTCATCGGACAAAATAATATTTCCACTCAAATGAATCCAAGAGGTTAAAAATATAGTTAAGGTCAGCAGGCTTATTCCGGTTTTGTGTAACATAGGAAATGAAATTTCAGTAAATTTGGGCTAAGGTTTTATCTTGATGTGATTTTAAGCTTTCACAAATGAATAATGGAAGCATCTAGAAAAATCTGGGGATAATAGGATTAAATTCTTATTTTTTAATATAGTATTACCTGGTCATTCTTGACCTCATCAAAAAAATCAAGGTCCTATATCTTCCCCAATTTAAGCAATGATAGGTTTCACCACATGACCATGCACATCGGTAAGTCGAAAATGTCTCCCTTGGTATTTAAAAGTTAAGCGTTCGTGGTCGATCCCGAGTAAATGTAAGATTGTGGCATGGAAATCATGAACATGAACCCCGCCTTCCGCGACACTGTAAGAGTAATCATCCGATTGACCATGGGTGGAGCCGGGGCGGATCCCACCACCGGCGAACCAGGTTGAGAAATTCCGGGGATGATGATCCCTTCCAAAATTGGTTCCATTGAATTTCCCCTGGCAATAATTCGTTCTTCCGAATTCGCCTCCCCAAATTACTAAAGTATCCTTGAGCAGTCCTCGTTGCTTAAGGTCCTGAACCAACGCATACGATGCCCGGTCCGTTTCCTTACATTGTTTTTTGATTCCTCCAGGCAACCCTCCGTGTTGGTCCCAGCCAGGATGGTAGAGTTGAATGAATTGAACATTCTTTTCCGCCAACCTGCGTGCGAGGAGGCAATTGGCCGCAAAGGTTCCCGGCGTTCGGGCTTCCTCGCCGTAGAGTTTAAAGGTGGATTCGGGTTCGCGGTCGATCGCAGTCACCTCAGGAATCGAACTTTGCATTCGAAAGCCCATTTCGTACTGGGCAATTTTTGTTTCAAGACCCGAATCTCCGGTTTTTTCTAGTTGGAGTTCATGAAGTTCTTTTAAACGATCGAGCATATTACGCCGTCCTTTCGCTGAAACTCCTCCCGGGCTGTTAAGATATAAAATCGCATCCTTATCCGCCCGGAATCGGGTTCCGGCATGTTTGCCAGGTAGGAATCCACTTCCCCAAAGTCTGGAAACCAGAGGTTGACCGCCTTTGCCTTTTGTTTTCAGGACTACGAAATTAGGCAGGTTCTCGTTCATTGAACCCAGCCCATGAGATAACCAGGAGCCCATGCTCGGACGACCAGGAAATTGGGATCCGGTTTGCATGAAGGTAACCCCCGGTCCGTGATTAATGGCTTCGGTGTACATTGAATTCACAATGCACATATCATCCGCCACCTTGGCGGTGTTCGGAAGCAGCTCACTGATCCATTGTCCACTCTTACCATGTTGGGAAAACTTAAAGGGGGATCCAACTAAGGGGAGGCTGGCCTGATTGCCGGACATTCCCGTCAATCTTTGTCCTTTGCGAACGGAGTCGGGTAATTCTTTACCAGTTTCTTGATTCAATCTCGGTTTGTGGTCAAACAGATCGATCTGGGACGGTCCTCCGGATTGAAAGAGATAAATTACTCGCTTGGCTTTGGCAGGGTGGTGTAACCCAGCACCTGACTCCGCGTGAAGCATATTGGCTAGAGCCAATCCCCCCAGTCCTCCACCAAAACGGTTGAGAAAGTTTCGTCGAGTCATGCCAAGTGCAGATTCAAAACCGGTGCATTTATTTTGATTCATTCTCTTTATCTTTTTGAAAGGGTCCCATCGAAATTCATAAGCGTGGAAATCATTGAAGTCACCGCGGCCAAGTTAGAGGGATTGTTGGAATTTGCTTTGTAGTACCCGACCAAAAGGAATTTATCTGCCTCCTTAATATCGGTAAAATATTCCTTTTGTTCCCGTAATAAATTGAGCAGGATGACGGCTTCTTTTTCGCTTGGGTAACGGCTGGTCAATTGACGGAATGCGTCATTGATCAGCCCCATTGGGTTATTCTCACCATGCTTGGCAATCAGTTGATCGGCTAGGGCTCGGGCGGCTTCAACAAATTGGGTACCATTGAGTAATATCAGGGACTGGGATGGGGAATCCGTCCTTTCGCGTCGCACCGTGCAGACATCCCGCTTGGAAGCATCGAGGGCCATCATTACGGGGGTGGGGCCAGTGCGTTTCCAGAAAGTGTACAGACTTCTGCGGTACACATTGGGGGCGCCATCTGGGTGGATGGGTTTAAAGGAAACATTCAAATCATAGGGCTTGGAGCTGGGACCTCCGATTTTCTTATGAAGGAGTTGACTGTGGGACAGGAGACCATCCCGTATCATTTCTGCGGGTAAACGGTATGCGGATGATCGGCTAAGTAAAAGATTTTCGGGATCTTTTTCCTGAGCCAATGAAATAATCCTACTTTCCTGCCTGTAGGTGTGGGAAAGCACCATCTTCTTTAGTATATGATGAAGGTTCCAACCTGAACTTATGAGGTCCCGTGCCAGCCAGTCCAGCAGCTCGGGATGAGTGGGCGGCTTACCCTGCATACCAAAGTCTTCCGAGGTGGAAACCAGTCCACGGCCAAAAATCATTTGCCAGTAACGGTTTACGGTAACGCGGGCGAGCAGGGGGTGGTCAGCATTTGTGAGCCACTCGGCCAGACCTAAGCGATCCCTTGGTGCACCATTCGGAAACGGGGTCAAAACTTCCGGGGTTGCCCGCTGAACCACCTCTCCACGGTTTTCATAATGACCACGCTCCAAAATATGAGTCTCCCGGACTCCCGGTATTTCTTTCATCACCATAATTTCGGATAGCCGCTGTCGTTGGTCCCCCAAGCTTTTCCTCTCCGCATATAACGCCTGCCTGGCAGACACACTTGGCTTGTGGGCAGAATATAAAAATATGTCCCGCACTGCGGAGTCATCAATCTTTTCACGAAGTCCTGCCAGTTTCTCGATTTCAGAACCTGAAATTATCCGGTCAAACAGGTAGAATTCATCCAGTATTCCGTTCTTGAATCCACGATCCCGCATCCTCTGGGCAAATCCAATAAATGGATCTCCCCCACCAGTGATCTCACGGGTTAATTGATCTCTGATCACTTCGATACTTGCCAGTTTTCCATTTTCAAAAAGTTTCAGCCCCGCTGCCCGGCTCGATCCGTCGTAGGTCAGCCCAACATGGGTCCATTGGTTAAGGGGAAGTGTATTTTTGGATCTTACACGGATGGCATTACCGGGCCAGAAATGAATCAGGGCAGGGGACAGTCGCCCATTTTCGATTAATATCTCGATCCCGCGACTAGCTGCATCCGTCCACGCCTTGGACCGGCGAACAACCACGGCCCGGTCCAATTCAATCGTTGGCTTTACCCAAAAGGCCATACTGAAATTCTGGTGCCTGTTAAAGTCTCCAAATCCGGATGGGAAATTAAGGGCATCGTCCCCGGTGAAATGGATTCCCTTACCGAATTTTCCTTCCACTTCTTTATTATTACCATTGGTAGAAGCATCCTTGGTAGGGTTCGCTGAGTTCGGGTAGCGGTCGCCATTTCGATCATCAAAGGAGAGGTAAGCCATCGGCTTGGCATATTGAATGTCTGTGTCTCTTTTCACTTTCCATTTTTCAATGAGATGATTTTCCACCTTTTTAATCTGCTCGTCATTGAGGGCACTTGAAAAAATGAGGACCTCTCCGATCTCCCCATTCCAGTTGTATTTACCCCCGTGGTTACGGTCTCGACCTATCCGACTGGCGATCACATCTCCGGTGGTACGCAGGGAAACCACCGCAAGTTTGTTGGGATAGTTCGATTCTGCATTGGCTTCCATTCCATTGATTCGTAGGCTCCCTTTGCGGATATGCTGGTGGGTATGTTGCGGATGCCAAAATTTGTCTCCGTTTGAATAGAAGTGATGAGCGGAAGGATGACATAGAAGCGAGCCTGAGTTGCCGGATGTTTTACTCAATACCCAGAACACGGTTCGGATGTCTTTGATTTCCTCAAATTCATGATAATCATTGGATTTGGAGTGATATCTTACCACCTCTAAACCGCTTGGTTTATGAGTTTCCAATTTGGGGGAAGCGTGCCGGGTGGCATGGTTTTGTTTCCCACTTAGATCTGCCCAAGTCCCGGAAGTACTATTGTACTCGTTTGCATCGAGCCAAAGGACCGGCTTCATGGAAAGCGGATTGAAATCTGGCTCTACCTCTCTAGGCTCGGCATTCCTGATTGGTTTGGAAAAATAATGGGCACGGCCGACCGATTCGAGTTTTACTTCCTGAATCCAGTTGCCAAACGCGTCCTTGGCTTTAGGTGATTTACGGACATCCTTCAGTTTCTGTTCTGCAGATTTAATTTTTTCATCACTGGGAAGATCACCCATTACCAAGGTGGGAGTGGGCACGGATTGAGTGAAAAAGGAATAAAGTCCAGCCTCATCGATGTTGTTGAAGTACGCGGAGAGAGAGAAGTAATCCTTCTGGGTGACCGGATCGTACTTGTGATCATGGCAACGGGTACACTCCATGGTGAGTCCGAGAAAGGCAGTGCCAAACGTATGCACCCGGTCCGCTACATATTCGATCCGGAACTCCTCGGACACACTTCCGCCTTCCACTTTTTGGGGATGCAGGCGGTTGAAGCAGGTTGCGAGGATCTGGTCGCGGGTTGCGTTAGGGATGAGATCACCTGCGATTTGTTCGGTTACGAAACGGTCATAGGGTTGATTCTTCCGAAAGGATCGAATGACCCAATCCCTCCAAGGCCAAACATTTCGGTTACGATCCACTTGGTAGCCATAGGTGTCAGAATACCGAGCTACATCCATCCACTCGGATGTCATCCGCTCCGCGTATTCATCAGTATCAAGTAAGCGATCGACCACTTTTTCGTGGGCATCCTTCGACCTATCCCCCAGAAAAGCGTCCACATCATGCAACGAGGGTGGAAGTCCGGTAAGGTCATAAGTGACTCTTCGTAACCAGGTGATTTTGTCCGTTTCCGTGCTGGTGTGAAGGGGAGACTTCTCAAGCAGTCTGGAGATGAAGTGATCAATTTCATTCTTTGGACTGGGATGTTTGGATTCGGGTACATCTACAGATTTAGGCAAAGCCTGAAAGGACCAGTGCTTTTCGTATTTCCCACCCTCCTTGATCCATTGATCAATTAATTTTTTCTCTTCATCAGTAAGTGGGAGTTTACTTTCAGGAGGAGGCATCACATCGATTGCGTCATCACTGTAAATACGCCAATGAATTTCGGAATTTTCCAGGCTGCCTGGAGTCAGCCCCACAAATCCATTATGCTCCTTAATCGCCTCCTCAAAAGAATCAATTCGGAAATCAGATTTCTGGTTTTTCGCATCCGGACCATGGCATTTGTAACACTTATCGGAAAGAATCGGCCTAATTTGTCGGTTGAAATCGACCTTTCCCGTGGCAACGAATGCCAGACAGAGAAAGGAAAAAACTGGGAACAAGTTTAAAGGTTTCAAATTTTGGATTGGGAGAGGAGTAAGAAACAAATAATGAATAGCGTGTATGCCTACAAATTAGACAAAATAATTTTCTAATTACTTTTTATATTCCGGATTGCTTTTGGGCAACTTTGCACCATCCGCTTTTAACCGCGCCATTAATTCTTGGTCCAGTGCTTTCACAAGTCCGGGCTTTCTTTCTGCCAGATTATTGGCTTCTCCTAAGTCGTTCTTAAGATCATAGAGTTCATAAATACCTTCCCAGAATTTAATTAATTTGAAATTGCCTTTCCGAATCATGGAGTAGGGACCAGGGGCATGACGGTAGTGGGGGAAGTGCCAGATTAGGGTCTNCCGTTTGGGAGTTTTCTTTCCTCCACTGTACAAGTGGGAATTTAGGGAAAGGCCGTCAATCGGCCGGTCCTTGGGCAGTGCAGTTCCTGTCGCCTCCATGATCGTGGGAAATAAATCGATGGAAGATACCGGAAAGTCCGTCTTCTTCCCAGCAGGTATTTTGGCGGGCCATCGGGCAAGGAAGGGAACCCGGATCCCACCCTCATAGCAGTATCCTTTTCCGCTACGGAGGGGAGCATTTTCAGTGGGACCACCGTTTCGGTCGAGCCCGCCATTATCGCTCGTGAAAATAATCAGGGTGTTGTCGTCAATTCCGTGCTTCTTTAGTTCGGCGAGCATGTCCCGCATACAGTCATCAATCGATTCAACCATCGCGGCATATTTTCGATTGGTTTCGGACATTCCCTCCTTGAATTTGTATTTGTCGGCCACTTCCTGAATGGCCTGAATGGGGGTATGCACCGCGTAGTGGGATACCTGAATGAAGAAAGGCTGGTCTTTCCATTGGCGGATCAGTTTTACCGCTTCATCCGCTTCCCGGTGGGTTAAATATTCTCCTTTCTTTCGGCCGGGTAATTTATGAATACCGGCCCGAATGGTGGGGTGCTTGTGTTTTGGATTNTTNTAGGGATCAAAAAAGGAAGGAGGTTGCCCATAGTCGCATCCTCCGAAATTTTCATCGTACCCCTGCTTCTCTGGATACCANGCTTCATCNCCGAGATGCCATTTTCCAATGTAAGCGGTTTTATAACCATTTTTTTGCAAAGCTTCAGCAATGGTGATTTCAGAACTATCCATCCAATATGGATTCGGTGGGCATAGAAGTTTTCGATTTTTTCCACCGACATATTCTGTCGGATTCTTTTCGGGTGTGCCAATCCCGCCCCGTTGAAAGAGCGAGCGTATCCAATCAGTCACTCCGAGGCGGTGTGGATAACGCCCAGTTTGAACCGCAGCCCGGGTGGGGGAGCAGACTGCACAGGCGGCATAACCATTGGTGAAAAGAATACCTTCCCGGGCAAGGCGGTCGACATGCGGAGTACGGTAAAAATCAGAACCCTGGCAACTCAGATCCATCCATCCCATATCATCGACAAGTACGAGGATGATATTAGGTTTAGCCTCGCCCTGGGTACTAATCGCTTGTACTTGGCAGGCCAGGAGACAGAAAAAAGAAAGGAAGAGGAGAATTTTCATACCATTCTTTACAACCTTGATTTATCGGGTGCAAGCAAAGCCTTAGATCAGGAGTAGGAAATTATTGCATCCCAATCGGACTGAGAAATAAGAATCTTAACTAGATTTGGAAGGTATTTACTACCTTGAACGCATTTTGGAAAGCAGTTTTAAAATTTCTAGGTATAACCAGACTAGGGTCACCATCAGTCCAAAAGCACTGTACCATTCCATGTATTTTGGGGCTCCATTTTCGGCACCCGCTTCGATGAAATCAAAATCAACAACTAAATTTAGAGAAGCGATGACTACGATAAATAAACTAACCCCGATGCTAAAAAGCGAAGAATTAAAAGGATCTAATACCGGAATTCCGCTTCCGAAAAAACTCATAATGAAGCTTATCATGTACACCAGAAATATACCACCTGTCGCAGCCGCAACCCCAAGTTTAAAGTTCTCTGTAGCTTGAATAAGTTTGAATTTGTACAGAATGAGCAGGGAAAAGAAGATACCAAAGGTGAGGAAAATCGCTTGGAAAGCAATTCCTTCGAACATACTTTCGAAGACCATACTGATCGCTCCCAAAAGTAGTCCTTCGACTACCGCATAAATCGGGGCAGTCACCGGAGACCATGTTTTTTTGAAAATGGTAATTACCGCAATGATCAGTCCGCCAATGGCAAGAGGCCATATAAGCCCCATCCAGTATTCAGCATTCCGAAAGGCGTAAAAGCCAGAAGTGAAAAGCAAAACTAAGCAGATCATAGTTTTGTTCACCGCTCCTTCGAGGGTCATAACTTCGGACGACTTATCCGTGTTAATCCGGGTGAAGCTTTTGGTGGTGAGTGCTGGGTTTCCTGACCTGTATCCAATGTGATTGCTCATGACAGAAAACATAGTTATTTTTAGAGTAAAAATCAATGCATTCCTACAACACCCAATGATTTCCCTGATACAAGGCTCTTCAANAAGCCCAAATTTCTTTTGGAAGAAATTGGATTTTGTTCNTATCCCTTCAGGCTTCCGAATCAAAAAGTAAATGATTTCGAGTTATTTGTATCTTGCTGCTGCGATTATTTGTGAGGTGATTGGAACCCTACTGCTGCCATATTCCAAGAATTTCACCAAACTATATCCAAGTGTGTTTCTTGTCTTACTTTATTTACTCGCCTTTGTTTTTCTTTCTTTTGCGGTGAAGGAAATTCCTTTAACCGTTGTCTATGCAACTTGGTGCGGTGTCGGCATATTTCTGGTATCGGTCTTGAGTTATTTTTTGTTTGCCCAATCGATTCCCTGGCAAGGAATCCTCGGTCTTATTTTGATTGTACTTGGGGTAACTTTGGTGAATGGCTTCCGTTCTGATCCGTCCTGAGCCATCCTTCACTCATTGATCAGATTATGAAGTCGGGTCAAGGTGTCATCCAAAAAGCCCACGGATTTTTTGATGAATACATCCCGTTCCAGCGAATTCTTGATTTTCCGGGATTCGAGGTATGTAGTCTTGCTTAGGAGTCGACCGATCCATGGGCCTAAACCCCCGGATGGGATTGGGAAGTCACTTCCATGAATNACCCTNTCCTGAATCTTTGGCTCGAGTAAAGGCCTCATCGTTCGCCATCGGTTCGGGCTGGCCAAGGCACTGTTATCAGTGAATAGAAAGGGGAACTGATCCATCATTTTAAAGAGCTCAGTGGTATAGTCAGGATCGCAAAGGCCGGACTTGCCAGCTCCATGAGCAGCGATTACCTTAACCCCACATTCAAGGGGTAAACGGAGGACACGTGGGTCGGCATAATCTGCATTCAAAACCGGGACGGAAAATTCACCTCCAGTATGGGCAAGGAATGGAAGCTTAAGCTCAGAAAGTTTTTCCCAGAAGGTGCGATACTGGCTATCCGAACAATTCAGGTTGTGGCAGTTGGGTAGAAGCTTCAGCACCTTGGCTCCGCTTGCCACGCAGCGTTCGAGTTCCTCGATCGCATCCTTCCGACTTGGATGAATGGAGCAAGCAGGTATGACCTGGTGGTATTTTTCCGCCAAGGAAAGCACATGATCATTGGGTACATAGAACTTGGCTTTTGTTTGCAGGCAGTTGCCGTCCTCGTCATAGGGATAATCCATTGCCAGCAGAAGCACCGCATCCAGCGAGGACTCATCAATCAATTGGATTAATCTCTCTTCATAGGCCAAATCCAGGCCAGATTTTTGACTGGATTTTAAAATACCAGCCTGTGACTTCACGATTGGCTCGAAGAGGCGATCAGCAAAATTCCGCCTCAGCCAACATCCGGAACCATTGGATCCGTCTCCGACAAAGTGAACATGACCATCAATTCTCATTCGGGGAAAATTTCATTGATTGTAAATGTTGGATCGATGGAAGGGACAAAGCGATGAGCAAAATGGTCATTCCTATCAGTTGTTGTATTCCAATGCTTTCATACAAAAAGATCCACGCCAACAAAGTCGCACCGAGCGGTTCACCAAGTAAGGAAAGAGCTACCATTCGTGCATCAATCCATCGGACACACCAATTGTAAATCCCATGACCCAGTACCTGGGAGATCGCTGCCAGTCCGATTAAGTAAATCCAGTCCAGCCCATGAATAGGCAAAGGATTAGATTTCGAGAAAACAACAAANCCCCAAAGGAAAACCATGGAAGAACCGTAGCAAAGCAGGAGAAACGAGCGAAAGGAAATACCATCCTTTACCCCTTGGACAAGGAGCAGGTAGACCGCCATGCAGAGTGCTCCAATAAGAGCCATTCCATCTCCTTTCAGGTTCACTCCCTTTCCTCCCATTGTATAGCCCGTAAGAGTTACCACTCCAATAAGCCCAAGAACGCAGGCAATCCAAAAGAGGGAACTGCTTGGTTTTTTCCGTAAGAAAACGAGAGCGATCAGCCCAGTCCAAAGAGAACTTGTGGTGACTAAGCAAACACTGTTGGCAACGCTTGTGTAATCCAGCGAATAAATCCAAGAAGCAAAATGAAGGGCAAGGAAACCACCGGCAGAGAAAGTCAATAGAAGTTGCCGGAGAGGAATCGATGACCATTCTGAACTGAGTTTTCGAACCCCGAAGGGAAAAACCAGGACGAGGGCAAATGTCATCCGGTACGCNGCCGTGGTTAATGGATCAGTGGAAGACATTCGGGCAAACAAGGCACCGGTTGAAACACAAACAACCCCAGCAAGGAGAAGCAAACCCAAGGTTAATCGAGGCTTGAGTTGCNCCCTCAATTTTTCTTGAGTCCCAAATCGGTTAACTCTTTGATTCCNTTTTCTTNTNTCCAAACTTTCCATTCTGCGAGATATCGNCTGGATTTCNTGGGAATGCGAATAATGGCAANGCTNAGCANNAGAAANAGTGAAAANCCAATCAAACTNCCCCATGAGAGTTGAAATAGNGCNANAGTANANACNAGGCTAATTCCAAGGATCAGTANTCCAAGAACCCANAAAAAACGGGTAATCAACTTGCAGTGACTCAGGTAAATCATCTGATTTTCGCATTCGACACAGTGGGGAGACTCNACATTTTCCGAATAGGTTCCACCATCCAGATTCGCTCTGGGTAAGGTGTTCCATTTCCTNCGATAGTCAGTATATTCCCTGCAAACTACGCACCAGGGTTCCTCTTTTTCTTCCGGAGGGTCAAGGGATTCAATCTCTTCGGCTTCCTCCTCCATTTAGTTACTCGAATTCGAAGTCTTTCTCCATATCCTCAAACTCGTTCTTACCCAAGCGAGATATGGACTGGACTGCATTGACCAATTTGAAAATATAAGAGAGAGAATTTTGTTGTTGGTTGGCAAAAACCAGTTTCATCTCACTTTTACCTGAGGTGCTGGCGTTGGAGGAAGAAATCTCAAGATGTGAAATGCCTCGAATCAATTCGGTCGCATCACCAGGGGGAATGGGGAGGTCCAGGTTCATGATCGGAGCAACATTGATTCTCCAGACGAAATCATTGCTTTCAAAAATTTTTCTTTCGGGTCCACTTATCGGATTTTTCACCGAACCGGACTGGGTAGCCCCGATGTGTTCTTTACTCGCAATCACTAGGAAATCATTTTTCTCGATGATCGAGATGCCTTGCATCATGGCAAGTCCGAGTCCCATGGCCAGAGGAGGGGCGGATTTCAGTTTGAGCCATTTTTCGGTGTCAATGGATGCGGCAATAATAAATTCCGGTTTGGGCATGGCGGCCATCATCATGGCTCCAGGATTCATCCCGGGAGGAGCTCCCGCAGCGGGTGATTCTCCGCCATTTCCCGGAGCAGGGAAAGAAAGGTCACCATCTTCCATCTCTGGATCGCTAAATGGATCTTTATCCATACTTTCATCCATGGGTAATCCAGGGGGTAACCCTCCGCCAACTCCGATATCCGGCATGGTTAAGTCGGTCATGGAAATCATAAATTCACCGGTAAAGGCATTAATTGCATCCCGGATGGTCAAATTGCCGAGTTCGGGCATTGCCTCGTCCAATTTTAGTTCATCTCCCAACTCTCCAAGAATTTCTTTTTCGAAAAATTCAGTAAATTTTTCCAATTTCATCGCAAATCCCAAGGAGAAGATGGGATCGGCAGGAGCGAAAGAGAGAATTTCATCGGAAAAGCTTCCATTACCATAAACCATTTCTTCATTGGGGGCTTGAAATTCCATTGCTGCAACCATTTCTCCCTTTTCAAAATTCAAGGTGATGTTTCCATGTCCTCCCTTCAGTTTAGCAAACACAGCATCTTGCATATTAGCATCCAATGTTTCATAAATCGAATTCCCTCCAAACCACATAACCAGGTCCTCTTCTTTTTTTATGAATGCTGAGAAGGAATCTTCCGAGGATAGCAAGCCAGCGGACCCATCCGTAGTCATGAATTGTTCGATTGATTGCTTGACCTCATCCGGTTTGGCGGGGTTACCTACATTCATGTAAAGGAAATCGGTTCCGATAGCGATTTGAACATCGCCCCTACCATCCTGACTGGGATTAACATATAATTGGTAGCTATCTTTATCGGTTGGTTTCTCGAGCCCGCCTAGTAGTTCCAGGGTACTTTTAAATTTTTCCCGATCGGATAATTTAGCAGCCAGTCCTCCACTGGGGGGGATTTCTGGATTCTCATTGGGAATAATATGGATTTGCAGAGGGGTGGAAACATCAAGGCCTAAAGAAGATGGATCTTCTAAAGCTTTGACTACCATGGGTAACCCAGGAGAGAAAAGTGCGGCAATATCTTCGCGTCCCTTTTCCAGTAAATGATCGATTCGAACTAGAATTACTGCACCTGCCTCGGATGGGATCCTTTCGATCAGGGGAGTACTGAGTAGGGATGCGGTTTCGGAGTTGGCGGTTGAATCTTCCGAAACAGCTTCATAAGGGAGGGAAGATTCTTCTTCCGTAGTATCGATATCGGCAACCTGATTTTCNTTTTCAGTAATTTCCTCCTCCCCAGAAAAGATCCACCAACAAATCCCAGTAATGGCTATGATCGCAGCTGCCCCAATTCCACTGAAGAGGATCCACTTCTTCGACCCTCCGGACTTCTTGCTTTCCGTCCCNGCTTGCTTGGAGTTTTGAGTTGTTGAAGCAGTTGATTGCATGGTCTCTACTGTTTTGCTCTTACCCTCTGTAGGCTTCTCCTTTTGCGGTGCTGATTGAGTCGGGGCGTTTGAAGATTGTGGGGGTGGACTTGGGCTAACTGGGGCCATTCCAGGTAGCTGAGCGACTGGAATCCAATTCTGGCCATCATGACAGGCATTGTCTTGCAAAGTAAAGGAGCCCTGTTGGACATATTCTTTGACTTGTCCAATCGAGTAGGGGCCGTAATTGGTTCCCTCTTTGTGGATGTATATATTCATGGGGAGTTGGGCTGGTTTTGTTTAAAGAAAAGTAAAAGTTAAATAAAATCATCGATCAAGGGTTAAGATTTACTCTTTGTTTAAAACATTTGGGAGAGAATTCCCTGATTCCGTGTTACGATTTACATGGATTACATCCAATATTCCGATAGGGTTTTCCTAGTGAAATTCAAAGAAATTCAGCCAATTTTTTAAATAGTGAAAAATCGAATCTACTCAGCCCTTCGGCAGAACCTCGTTCCTGGTTTGTTTCTTTGGGCTTTTGGCTTGGCTCTGGTTCTTTCCTATTACTATTTGGATTTCACCCATGGATGGTTCAAGGAAATTATCCGATTAAAGCAAACTTATGGCTATGGGTATTCCGCAGCATCCACTGCTTTTTTTGGCGGCTTGATTCCCTTTGTCTTTATGCGTCTCAGCGGACGGGAAGGTGGTGGAAATGGATGGTTGTTGGGAATTGTTTTCGTGGCCTACTGGGGACTGCGTGGAATCGATGTCGATGCCTTTTATCGATTGCAAACTTGGATCTTTGGGAACGGAGTGGATTGGAAGACCATTATCTGTAAGGTATTGGTTGATCAATTCGTCTATTGCGTAATCTGGGCCTCCCCGATCACGGTGCTCTTTTATGGATGGAAGGAGTCGGGATATTCCTGGAGTCGCTGGCGTTCCGAAATCAACCTTAAGGGAATTATTGATAAAATCATTCTTTTCAACCTAACCACTTGGATGGTATGGACACCGGCGACCGCAATTGTATATTCCCTCCCTTCAGCCCTGCAAATTCCATTATTCAACCTAACCCTTTGTTTCTTTGTTCTACTGGTTAGCGTTTACGAAAAGAAATAATTTGAATTCTAATTGTAGGCGTACCGATATTCGGACTGCAGGGAAAGAAGCATAAACAGGGTTCTTAACAAATTTCCATCATCCCCGTGAAAGTGCTTTCCTTACTCCCCAAATCCCTTCACTTTAAAGTTCTTTTATATTGATGTTTCTATACCAAACCACTTGCCCGTGGTTTTGAAACCCAATCCGTCCGGTACGGGGTAAATCTTTCAGTGCTGTCTTGAACTTGTTGGTTGAACCATCCGGATTTTTACCCGCCTCCTGCCAGTCGTTGAGGTTGATCGAGAAAGCTTCCTTTCCATTGAGAAAAAAAGAAACCTTGGGTCCAATGCAGGTTAGTTCCGCCTGGTTCCATTGTCCCAGTGGCTTCGAGAAATCTCCCTTGGGTGCGGCACCGTCATAAAAGGAAGCATTGAGTTTTTGGGGCGGGAGTACTTTCTTCGCTTTTTTCTGAAAGCCCTCATTATCCATCAATTGAATTTCCAAGCCGCCTTGGACTGGATTGTCCTTATCAGTCCGGTAAAAGATTCCTGAATTCGCTCCTTCGGATAATTTGTATTCCAGCGAAAGGGAGAAATCACCAAATTCATCTTTGGTCCATAAGTATCCCATTCCGCGAATGCGTTCCTTGCCCTTGCCGTCCTTTATGGTTTCCATCCTGCAGACTACGGAGCCATCCTTTTCAATCTCCCATGAATCCGGTCTAAATTCGAAAGAATTAAGATTGGAACCGGAAAAAAGCCAAACGGAGTTTTCTGCAATTGGTTTACAAGATTCAAAAGAGTGAGCTTGTGAACTTAAAAAAGGATTTGGTGCTTTGCCGTAAGACGACAAGGAGAGGAGAGCAGCAAAAAAGAATGGATAAAATCGAATCATCGGGATGGGGAGGTTGGTTTTCGGGTCCTAGGGGGAGGGCGTTGGATAATCGAATGGGGTGGGTCTTTTTCAGGGACTTGAAGTTTTTTCCGATGCATTGCAAGCTGCCTTGTCATTTTATTTTGGACCACGGCATATTCAGCGGTTCCGTAAACGCTGGTCATTTCATTCGGGTCAGACTTGAGGTCAAAGAGCTCCCACTGGTCGACATCATCCTCATAAAATCGGATTAATTTATACCTTCCATCGGCAACCCCGTAGTGTCTTCTCACATAATGATAGCCGGGGAATTCGTAATAGTGATAATAAAGGCTTTTTCTCCAATTTTTGGGCGTCTTTCCTTTGAACAAGGATAGCATCGATGCCCCATGTAGATCTTTTGGCTTTTCCACTTTTGCCAAGTCGCAAAAAGTACCAGCAAAATCAATCGGGGAAACAATGTCCCCATTTCTGCTTCCGGGTTTGATCACGCCGGGCCAGCGAACGAGCAAGGGAGTACGCAAGGATTCTTCATACATCCAGCGTTTATCAAACCATCCATGTTCACCCAGGTAGAAACCTTGGTCGGAACAGTAGATTACAATGGTGTTTTTTTCGAGTCCGGCTTCCTTGAGGTAGGAAAGCATGCGCCCGACACCATCATCGACGGATGCGATGCAGCGTAAGTAGTCTTTAACATAGCGCTGGTATTTCCAGCGTACCAAATCCTTTCCACTCAGTTTGGCTTTTTTCAGGGCTTCATTCTTCGGGTTGTAAGCGGCGTCCCAGAGTTTTTTCTGTTCCAGGGTCAGGTTGCCCGGGGCGTCGAGTTTCAAATCTCCCCGGTTCATGGTTTCGGCAATGGTCATGTCCTGCTGGTAGGCAGCAAGAGTNCGCCCCTTGTACTCGTCGAANAGAGTNTCTGGNTCNGGNAAGGTNANATCGTCATATTTGCTTAGGTATTTNGGGCCCGGTTGCCAGTTTCGATGGGGNGCTTTGTGCTGATACATTAACATGAAAGGTTTATCCTTATTCCGTTTGGTTTTCATCCAGTCCAGGGCGAGGTCGGTGATAATATCGGTGGTGTATCCAACATGCTTGATTACTTCATCATGCTTGCCATCTCCATCCTTATCCAAACGCATCGGTGGGTTGTAATAGGGCCCCTGTCCGATCAGTACCTCGGAGTAATCATATCCTTGCGGAGACATGTGGGTACCCAGGTGCCATTTGCCAACTACGGCGGTGGTGTAGCCTGCCTTTTGGAGAAGCTTGGGGAAGGTTTGCTGGGTTCCGTCAAACTTGTTTCCATTAACCAGAAACCCATTTGCGTGGGAATACTTGCCGGTCTGAATGGCTGCACGCATCGGTCCGCAGATCGAGTTGGTAACATAGCACTGCTCGAAAAGCATTCCGTCCCGGGCAAGCGAATCGATGTGCGGGGTGGGGCAGTGCTTTTTTAACCAGGAATTATAGGCCCCGACGGCTTGATAAGCGTGGTCATCCGTAAAGATGAAAAGGATATTGGGCTTTTTCTGCGCACTCAGGGAAAAGGAAAGCAAAAGGAGAAAGAGGGGAAATAATTTCATGTGTTCATAACTACGGAAGCCTCCTGCTGGGTCAAGTGCCCAACTCCTTAATCGGCTGAATTCCTATTGGAAGCAAGCAGAGCAAGAATCAGATTATTGTTTACCAAGGTCGCGTAGAAATCGACGTTTCTCCCCTGCCTTTTCTGAGATTAGATTAACCACCTCATCCATTTCCTGGTATTGGTTCCAGTCAAGAGTGAGGACGCGGGTGTAATCTTTCATCTCCTCGATAAAACTTTCGTATCCTTGATGAAGTTTTTCCATATATGCGAGCTGGATTCCACGCTCCGCATCCCTCCCGCGCTCTTGAATCCGTTGCATCGAGACCGCAGGGGATACCCGTAAATAGATCAGGACATCAGGGTAGACTAAGAACCGTTTCATGATGTTGAAATGCCCAAGGTAGGTTTCGTAATCCCGTTGATCGATATAACCTGCTTCGTGAAGCATACGGGCGAAAATGGTGTCTTCATAGATGGTGCGGTCTTGGACCGCACCTTTTTCCATGTTCCATACAATTTGCTGGTGCTGCTCAAACCTTCGAAAGAGTAGGTGGACCTGCATCATTGCACCCCATTGCTTCATGTCTTGGTAAAAGTCTTGCAGGTATGGGTTGTCGTCCACGGGTTCCTTGTATGCCTTGAAAGTAAGCTTTTCAGCTAAATTTTCTGACATGGTAGATTTTCCCGCTCCAATAATTCCAGCAATTCCAATAAACATGATTAAGAAGACACTATTGTCCGGTGAAAGTCGGTCAAGCTCGGGGAAACTTGTTCAGGTTCCGCAAAAGGTTTGCAGTACTTTTTCTGAGGGCTTCGGAGGTGCTTGGTAGGGCGTGATGTGATCTCCGCTCTGATAGGGCATCTCGACCGCACGCAGGAGATTATGAAGGGGTTCAAAATCTCCTTTTTCTCCAGCTTGTAAGGCTTCCTCGACTTTGTGGTTTCGGGGAATGACCGTGGGATTCACCGACCGCATCAGGAAGAGGGATGAATCCAATCCTTGCTCTTGTGTTTTCAGGCGAAGCTGCCAACGGGTATGCCAATTTCGAAAGTTTTCGCTCTTGTAAGCTTCTTCATCGGGAAGATCCGGTTTGCAGAAATCACGAAAGGTGTTGGTGAAATCCGCTGAACTTTGATGCATCCAGTCGAGCAGTTCGGTGATCAACTTTTCATCCTCCTTCT
>NHDN01000047.1 GCA_002171765.1 Verrucomicrobia bacterium TMED60 | reverse complement strand
TAATAAGAAGTCAAAACGCAAGAACACATCTTTGCGTCTTGAGGAGTCGGTTTTAAAAAAACTGAAGATTTATGCGGTGAAAAAGGATACAAGCGTTCAGCAAATTATCGAGGATCTCGTGGTGGGACTTCTCAAAAACAAAAAATAATTATGCTTAAAATACAGAAAAATCAGCAAAGATTGGTACTCGAAGAGAACAAAGACTATCAAGTCGGAGTTTTTGCCTACACAGAAACTGGTAAAGTTGTCCTTGTTACAAGCCGTAAAGGAGAGTCCTGGATATTGCCGAAGGGAAATCGGGCGAAAAAACGTTCCGATCGAATCCAGGCAAAAAGAGAAGCTTTTGAAGAAGCAGGTTTACAGGGCTCGTTAAACTATAAGCACTACGACTTCAAATCCTCTGAAAATGGAAAGAGAATTAGGATCTATTCGATGAGAGTAAAAAAGATCCTAAATAGTTTTCCCGAAAAAAAGGAACGGAAAAGGGTAGTCATCCCCTTTGACCAGGCGGAGAAGATGGTAAAAAAAGAATACTTAACGATTCTTTGTGAACTGCGTAAGAGAATAATCTAAAAGAGCTTACGGTCTCGCCGGTGTTCTTTGATTGATCAAACCGGCAAGTTCACGAACTGAGTCATGCAATCCGGATCGTTTGGTGAATTTTTCCCCGAAAAAGCCCTGTTTTATTCCAGTTTTTCCAAATCCTCGCCCAGAGTCCAAGGGGTTACACCAAAATGAACCAACAATATAACCCGTATCGAATGCCTGCTTGATGTACTGGGCATAAGCTTTTCCTGCGGCAATTGAATTGGGTTCCGGTTTCCATCCGCTGATATTTTTATCTCCGTCTAAAAAGCGCACGGCAAAGTCACAAATCAGGATGGGTTTATTACTAAGCTTGTAAATTTCCTCGAACTTTTCCTTGGGGAAATCGGACTGAAAAGGGGGTTGGATGGCAATGGCATCGACATAAGGAAGCATTTCCTCAAAGACTTCGGGTACGAGGGTATTAAAGGCAAAACGTTCCCCAAAGACCAAGTGATCTGGAGTGAATTTTCGCTGGGTTGTACCTACGATTCGAAAATATTCCTTGGCGATCAATCGAAGGAAAGCGAGATCTTGAATTTTACCGGTTTTTCCTTTCCAGGAAGAAAGAAACTTACGATATGCTTGCTGGCCATGTGAATCTTCAGGAAGCTTTCGGATGTAGTCGACCCAGTTTTTACCCGAAGGATTTTCCAACGGCCACGAACCCAAATCGGTCCAACAGTATCCTATGGTGTTTGGATTATTCCGACTGCGGAGACAAAAAAACTTAATGCCACTAATGAGTTTGGCTTGTTCCTCGGGATCGAAGATGTCGACAAATTGAACGGCCCCTTTTTCGCGGTAATAGGACATAGGAACCAAGTGATTCCAGCTTTCCACGAAAGGCATGTCGTTGCGCAAACCTTCCGGGCAACCGTATCCATAAGCATTAAACCCAATCTCTTTGCAGGCTTTAGAGAATTTATTTAATTCCTGTTGGCCATGTAGGTTACGGGCATGCGTAATTCCGTGGGCGAAAAATAATTTGCCATCGGGCTTGGCCAGCCAATACCTCCCTTTTACATGTTTGATGGTGATTGGGCTGGATTCTTGCCCCACTAATTTCAAGCAAAGTAAGCCAACAAAAAAAAGAAGGGTAATTTTAATATGCATTTGAATTTTCTAATTCTTTCTTGGAGCACAGGGTTTTCCATCCAGATATTCTTGAAGGAGAGCCTTCATTTTTTGAACGCGATCGGGATACTTGTTGTACAAATTTTCAGACTGACGCGGATCTTTCTTAAGGTTGAATAAAAGACCTTCATGACCTTGTCCGTAAGGATCCAAACCAAAATGGTTCAGGTAGGCTGATTTTTCTTTTCTAGCAGCTCCGGTCCGGGCATCAATAAGCACCCAATCTCCTTGCCGGAGGGCGAACTTTTTAGGAGAGGTGTTTTGGACGGTGGCAACTCGTAGAGGCTTTGCGTATTTCTTCCCTTCGAGGACTGGGAGAAGGTTGTAACTGTCGATCGCCTCTTTTTTGCCAAGAGGATAATTAATGATTTGGGCAAAGCTCGCCGCCAGGTCGACCTGACTCACCACTTCGTCGGAAAACGAGCCTGGCTTGATTTTGCCGGGCCATTTGACGATGAAAGGCACACGGTGTCCTCCCTCGTAGACATCGCGCTTGACGCCACGATACTTGCCTGAGCTCCATTGTTTGAATTCCTCCAGTCTTTCGAATGCATGGGTCTCGGGTCCATTGTCGGCGGAGAAGACGACCAAGGTGTTGTCGGCAAAGCCGTGTTTTTTCAAGGCGTTCATCACCTTGCCCACCATGGCGTCGGTCTCGATGACGAAGTCCCCATAGTAACCAGCTTTCGATTTTGCGTGATAAGGCTTGTTCGGGACGATCGGATAGTGAGGCGAATTGAAGGCGAGATAAGCAAAGAATGGTTGCTCTTTACTCGGATTCAAAATCCATGCAATGGTCTTTTGGGTGATGGTGGGCAGGATGTCGTAGGGGTTCCAGCTTTCGGCCATTGGTCCCGGCCGGAAGCTGCCGCCCCCCGCGAGGGGCCTGGACTTGATGACGGGCTTGGTTGGAATGGTAACGAAGCGGTCCCCTTCGATCCAACAGTAGGGAGGGAAGTTGATAGTGCCGTCCCCGAAATAATAATCAAAGCCCTGATCAAGCGGACCATCCGGAAATCGCTTGGTCCAGTCATAAGACTCGGCACGCGGATCTCCTTTTTTTGCACTCGGTTTACGAATCGCATCAAAGTCCCAACCTAGGTGCCACTTCCCAAAACAACCGGTGCGGTAGCCCTTTTTCTTGAACATCTTTGCAATGGTGAAGTCCTCGGGCTCGAAGACCGTTCCGCCAAAGGCACCCACGATGCCGTGGAAGCGACGCCAGTGGTGTTGCCCGGTCAGAAGTGCAAATCGACTGGGAGTGCAGATACCAGAAGAGCTGTGCCCATCGGTAAAGGTCATACCCTGCGATGCCAACTTGTCCAGATTTGGTGTCTGAATCTTGGCCTTCGGATCACCGTAGGAAACATCGGCCACTCCCATATCATCCGCATAGAGGATTACAATATTTGGTTTTTCAAATGCGGAAAAAAGATTGGAAGAGAAGGCGAGCAGAAGGATGAAGTATTTAAGTTTCATATCTTTTTTATTTAGGTCTTTTTTTGCATTCTTCGTTCCAGTCTTCCCAAATTTTAGAAAGTTCAGCCGTTTTCTCCGGCATCTCTTCAGCTAAGTTATTTACTTCAGTAGGATCAGCCTGCAGGTCATAAAGTTCCCATACTTTTCCTGCACGAACAACTTTCAAATCACCCTGACGAACAGCATTAGCACGGTTGAAACGCCAAAAGATTTCTTTGTGTGGCTCCCGTTCATCACCTTTAAAGATAGGAAGCAGAGACTTTCCCGCGGGAGGCTTGGTTTTCCCCCCCAATATTTTCTTAGGGTATTTCGCTCCGGTGATATCCCTAAAGGTTGAGGATACATCGATGATGTGGCCGACCTGATGGGTAATGCCCGGCTTGATTATACGCGGCCAATGAGCGATGAAAGGAGTACGAATGCCACCTTCGTAATCAGTTGACTTAAATTTGCGGTAGGGAGTATTGCTGGCGTTGGCCCAGCCTACGGAAACGGTACGATAACTCTCCACCGGACCAGGAGGAATATCGGGAGTGGTGTTGGGCTGTTCGGGGCAGGCTCCGTTATCGGTCAGGAGCATGATCAGGGTATTTTCCCACTCGTCCAACTCCTTCACTTTTGCAAAGAGCCGTCCGAGGTTCTGGTCGACCCGATCGATCATGGCGGCATAGACCGCCATCTTTAAGTCTTCGGCATCCTGTTGTTCCTCGGAAAGATCTTCCCATGCCTTGGAGGCCCGCGGAGTGAGCTCGTGATTCGGACCGATGATCCCCATCTCGTTCATCCGTTTGAATCGTTGTTCCCGAATTTTATCCCATCCGATTTTGTATTTTCCTCGGTACTTGGCAATATCCTCGGGCCATGCATGGAGAGGGTAGTGGGGTGCGGTGTAAGGTAGATAGAGGACGAAAGGCTTGTTCTCATTCTTGTACTCGTCGAGCCGGTCGATGGCGTAATCAGTGAAGGCGTCCGTGTGGTAGAACTTCTTGTCCGGGCTGGTGTAGCCCATAATCACTTTGTCCTCGATGGCCCAACGGCGGACGCGAGTCTTACCTTTTCTGCCCGGAGGGCCTTCCCCGGGGCGGGCCTTGAGCCCGGGATTGAAGAAGTTACTGCATCCATCGGCCAGTCCGTAGTAGCGATCAAAGCCACGGGTGGTGGGGAGAGGCACCTGATGCCACTTGCCGGCGATGAGCGTGCGGTATCCAATGGGCCGTAGCACCTCCCCGAAGGTGGCTCCGTGTTCCATGTGATTGTCCCCAATCGAATAAGCGTAATTGCCGGTGAGAAGTTCGGCCCGGGTGGTGTGACACTTGGCGGTGTTGTAAAACTGAGTAAACCTCAGGCCATTTTTGGCCAGCTTATCAATGTTTGGAGTTTTGACTTCACCACCATAGCAGCCAAGGTCTGAGTAGCCCATGTCATCCACCATAATGAGGATAAAGTTGGGACGGGTGGGGTCCGTTTCCGACCATCCTAAATTTAGAGTAAATAAAAGCAGGCTAAGGAGAGGAAAAGTCTTCATTGGCAATGAAAGCCTACCGGTTGGATTTATTTTTTAGCCCCATTTCTCTGCCTTGCTTGCTGGCAGTGGAAAGCCGAGTCTTAGCCATCTTAGCTAGGATCCCTTCAAATTTCTCTTTGATTGTGCGTTCAGCTTTATTCATTTTTTGATTGGTCAATTCTTTCCCATTAAACTGACCTTTGTACCGGGTGAGCTTGGCATTGCTTCCATCTTGCTTGGTCAGAAGAGAATACTTTTTATTACGGACCAAGACCTGATCCCGGTACCAGATGTAGATCCAATCTTTTTTTCGAACATTCTTCATGTTATTGAGGACGGGGACGATACTTGCACCATCGGCAGGGTGATTCTTTGGCAGACTGGCACCGGAAATTTCACAAAGGGTGGGCATCATATCCGTGAACTCAACAAGTTCGTCAGTTATCCGGCCGGGCTTTTTGATACCAGCAGGCCAGTTAACAATTAGGGGAACACGCGTACCCGTATCAGTCATGGAACCTTTACCTCCGACAACTTCCGTACCTTTCCAAGGCGTTACGATGGGTTTGTCGGTTCCATTATCTCCAGTGAAGATGAGGATGGTGTTTTCACGAACCCCTGATGTTTCGAGTTGCTTGATGATTTGCCCAACCATTTTGTCGGCGAAATTTACCATGTCGATGAAGTGGCGTTGTGGATCATTTTTATCCCCTTTGTAAGTTGTCGAACCAAGTCTCTTCGGATCCCAATCGGTGGAATCGGGTGTGGGATCAAACGGACAATGGGTAAGGATCATCGGATAGTAGACAAGGAAGGGCTTTTTCTTATTTTCGTCGATAAAGTCACAAACGAAATCGGTACAGACCTGGGGCCCGTATTCTCCTGTTGTGAAATCTTTTTCTTTTCCGTTGAATTCAAGCATCGGGTTGACGAAGCGTCGGTCGATTCGTTTTCCGTTTTCATTGGAACGACCACCTCGTGTATGCTGCCAGAGGCAGGATCTTTCGAAGCCGAAATGCTGCGGCGAGTCCGGTTGATTTCCAAGTTGCCACTTACCGGCGATTGCAGTTGCATATCCGGCTTCCTTGAGTTGATGAGCAAAGGTGATTTGCCCACGGTCCAGTATCCCGAATTTGACATAATTTCGAACATTGTATTGTCCGGTCATGATCTTGGCCCGGGACGGGGTGCAGATCGGATTGGAGAAACAGTTGGTGAAGCGCACACCCTGCTCGGCTAATTTGTCGAGGTTGGGTGAATTGCAGGATTCGCTGCCGTTGGAGGACAAGGCTTCATAGCCCATATCGTCGGCCATGATTAGGATTATGTTGGGACGTTTTTCTTCGGCAAAAACCTGGGCGTGAAGAAAAAAACAGCCAACGAGGAATAGATTGAATCGGTAATTCATAGGTAAAACAACCATGTTCAAAAACAATGAAACCGAAAGCAAAGCGATTCTTTGAATCCGAATTTATTTTTTATCGGATGTGTGCTTGGCCAGCCAGTATCGAGCAACCTCGCGTGTAAGGCTATTACGATTTCCCCACTGGTCGGTGCGGCGATGAATGACCGGACCATCAGGGATATCGAAGATTTCATTCACGGAGACGGGGAGAAAAGTGAAAGTGCCGAGCTTGGGATGTTCCTTGAGATAATCATTTTTGTTTCCGCATACAAGAACCGGGCGTCCTTGCAATCGAGCCAGGCGCTTGAGTACTGAGTTCCTATCACTTTCAGCATACTCCATTTATTTTGACCATCGAAATGATCATGTGCGATCATTCCAAATATTAAGTTATTAATAAGTATTGATATCTATCCCAATTTATGAATTATATATCAAAGATTTGAAAAATATAACATGATTAGTCTCTCTCCAAAATTTTTATTGCTTTTGTGAATTTACCCATTTTTAACACTAGAATAGCACATGTTGATCTATCTTTTCGTACAGATCGTTATAACTTTGCCTATTCTCATCCAATTTCTCCTCAAAATTAACTTTTAAAATTTTGAGGCTAACTAAAATCCCAAAATGAATCCTAATCGTGAAATATAAATCTATCACATCTACCTTAATATTACTATTTTTTCCATTGCTTGCATTTGGGGAAAGCCATGGAGCGAAATCTGCTGCTTTGGATCCTAACGACTTTGTCGGCGTTAGTTTCTGGCTCGCAACAGCAATGATGCTTGCGGCAACCGTATTCTTCTTCATCGAACGCGACCGCGTGAAAGGGAAGTGGAAAACTTCGCTCACCGTGGCCGGTCTGGTTACAGGTGTTGCTTTTTGGCACTATCTCTACATGCGTGAGGTTTGGATTACAGACGCCGTTAGTCCGACCGTATTCCGATACATTGACTGGTTGATAACCGTGCCACTTCAAATCGTAGAATTTTATCTCATCTTAACCGCAGTAACTAAAGTTGATGTCAGGGTGTTTTGGAGGTTATTGCTAGGTTCCTTAGTTATGCTTATAGGAGGTTATGTTGGGGAAACCAATGAAGCCTACCAAAATGGGGGCTTTATTGTAGGTATGGCTGGCTGGATTTACATCATTTGGGAAATATTCAAGGGTGAAGCTTCTCAACTTAATGAAAACAGTGGGAATGCTGCTAGCCAACAAGCTTTCAAAACAATTCGTGCGATTGTAACTTTTGGCTGGGCTATCTATCCTATCGGTTACTATATGGCTTATCTTGGTGCAGGTGCAGGTGATGTTGACATGAACACTTTAAACATCGTGTATAACCTCGCGGACTTAATCAATAAAGCCGCATTTGGACTTGCAATTTGGGTTGCTGCAGTCAGCGATAGCGAAACAGAATAATTGAGCCTTTACGGCCAATTGGCATGGATTTAACTAACAATGCCTTGAGTCGTCTAAACAGACGACTCAAGGATTGTTTTTTTAATGACGAAAACCTTCGTTTGTTTGTTGACGAAGGGTATTTTTGGTCAGGTCAAGGTTTCCGTGGGCAACTATCGATGCGGGCAGGAACCTGTTTTAACTTACCCGAAGAACATTTGCTAGAAATTGCTCTTTTTACCGAGCTCCTGCACAACGCCAGCTTAGTTCATGATGACATTGTAGATAGTGATCATGAAAGAAGAGGACAAGAGACTGTTTGGCATAAGTACGGCCTTTCCAAAGCACTCCTTGTCGGTGACCTCTTAATCGCAAAAGCGTTTGAAATCGCTTCCTCATCTGCAATCGATTCCACTATAAAATCCAAATGGACCTTAAGTTTATCGAACGCTGTTTCGGTTGCGGTTCGGGGAGCGCTCTGTGAACTGGATTTTAAAGTGGCTGAAAACGATGATTTGTTTTCAAGATATCTCAATATGGCTTACGACAAAACTGGGGTAATGTTCACCCTACCCATATCCTGTGTTGGGCATGCTGCTCGCTTAGAAGACGCTGAAATAAAAAAACTAACTGAGGTTTTTGCCAAGCTTGCGGTGGCTTATCAGATTCGCGATGACGAGGCGGATTATTTAGGAAATAAAACCGGGCGAGCCACTATGTCTGACATTCTTAATGATCGACCCAATTTGTATTATCTTCTTTCCAAAAGTGAAGCGCATGCCCCCGACCTATTTAAACATGCCTCGAATTTTCACGAAAAATTAATAGAGGAGGCAGAAGTTGGCTTGGAAGCTTTCCCGAATAGCCTTACCCTTATGACTCGTGAATTAGTATTACCCTTTGTACAGCTCACTAAAAGCCCTGACCCCTCTTGTAATTTGGCCTATTAAAAATGATTGGGCCGAATTTCCCTGAAGATTCAACTTCAAAGCAAAGTAAAAAAAGTATAACAGAAACCCCATCCCAAAAAGCCATTATTGTAGGTGCGGGGTTTGGTGGTCTGGCGATGGGACTTAGGCTTCGCAGGCTTGGGTATGAGGTAACTATAATCGACAACAACCCAATGGCCGGTGGCAGGGCACAAGTTTACCGAAAAAAAGCCTACAAGTTTGACGCCGGGCCCACCGTAATTACGGCTCCGTTCCTCTTTGACGAACTATTCCAGCTTTTTGGAAAAGACCGGAAAGACTATGTTGAATTTTTACAGGTGGAACCATGGTATCGTTTTGAATTTGCAGATGGGGAGAGGCTTGATTACGGGGGAATATTGGAGGATACCATCGCTGAAATTAACCGGNTTTCTCCTGGGGAAGGGAGTGGATATCAAAATTTGGTTAGGTTTTCCAAACGAATATTCCAGGTTGGCTTCGAAAAACTAGCCGATCAACCTTTTCACCGCTTTGGGGTAATGCTTAAACAAGTGCCCCCTCTGCTTGCCCTTAAAAGTTACCTGTCCGTATATACCCTAGTTTCAAAGTTCCTCAAAGACGACCGCCTTCGTCGTGCATTTAGTATTCACCCCTTGCTCGTTGGTGGAAATCCGATGCAAACCACTTCTATCTATTNCCTCATCCATTACTTGGAAAGAAAATGGGGTATATGGTTCCCTAAGGGAGGNACCGGNGAACTGGTTAAGGCATTNGTGAAATTATCNGAAGAGGTAGGNATNAAGTTCGAACTCAATAGCCAAGTGNACAANGTTNTNGTAGAAAANGGTCGNGCCTGTGGCATTCAGTTTTCTAACGGCGAGAAGAGAAACTCCCATCTGGTTGCCTTTGATGCCGACCCGCCCAAGGTTTACCGTAAACTTATAGATTCAACTCACCGGATGAAGTGGACGGATTCTAAACTGGACAACCTAGCTTATTCTATGGGCTTGTTTGTTTGGTACTTTGGTACCACGAGAGCATACCCTGATGTTCAGCATCACACTATTATTATGGGGGAGACTTTTAAAGAGTTGCTCGCTGAAATCTATGACCAAAAAGTTCTTTCAGATGACTTAAGCCTGTACCTTCACCGACCCGCAGCAACCGATTCCACCATGGCGCCAGAAGGGGGAGATGCCTTTTATGTCCTTGCTCCTGTGCCTAATAAAAAAGCCCATGTCAATTGGCAGGAAGCTGGAGAAAAAGTCCGCATGCAAGTTCAGAAGCAACTTCAAGATTCCTTACTTCCAAGACTGGATGAATATCTCGATGTATCGTTTTTTGTAACCCCCGATGACTTTGAAGATAAATTCAACACGCTTTGGGGGAGTGGGTTTTCGATTGCCCCCCTTTTTACCCAGTCTGCCTGGTTCCGCTTTCACAACAAGTCCGAAGAATTAGAAGACCTTTACTTTTGTGGTGCTGGCACCCATCCGGGTGCAGGCTTACCTGGCGTAGTTTCTTCAGCCAAAGTAGTTGAAAAGCTGGTTCCTCCCTCGCGCGTAGAAGACGAGGAAGCTTTTCAGCAGCTCTTCCGTTCTAAGAGTCGAACCTTTTCACTCGCTTCTTTTCTGCTTCCCAAGGAAAGAGCCGAAGCGATTTTTAGGCTTTATTATGTGTGCCGAACATTAGACGACTGGGCGGACGAAGGGCAGGAACATAAGCTCCGGGATGCGATGGCATGTTGGGCCGAGCATAAACCACATCCGCTTCTTGATCACTACAGGTTCCTGCAAGCCCGTTGGGGACTGGCTTCCTTACCTATGACTGAACTTATGGAAGCGATGATTCAGGAACAGAATGGAGTAGCCATGAAAACCGAGGCTGAATTACTGGCATACTGCCATGGGGTTGCCGGCACCATAGGGTTGATGACCTGCCCGATATTTGGGGTAACCGATAAGAAGGCACTGAAACATGCCGATGACTTAGGCATTGCTATGCAGTTAACCAACATTTGCCGTGATGTTTTCGAGGATGCAAAAAATGGCCGAATTTATCTGCCCGCAGAATATTTTAAATCTCCCCCTTCACCTTCGGATATTCTGGAAAACAATTCAAATGGAGTTTTGAACGAGATTACTTCGATCAAAAAAAGAATTCTGATGGAAGCAGACCGTGGTTATACAAGTGGTGAGCAGGGTATTCGCTACCTTCCCTGGCGGATGCGCATCGTGGTCCGCTGGGCAGGCAGAATGTATCGCGAGATTGGTGAGTTAATTCAGGATAATCCTGAATTATACCATAATAAGCGTGCAGTAGTGAGCGGTTTGAAAAAGCTCAGCATCTTGATTCCCTGCCTCATTAAGTCCATTTTTAANTGATCTGTGATGAACTATTTTGAATTCCTANTGGTATTCGTAGGAGTTCCCCTGNTTANCNTTTTATTGATNGCATTCCGGAAAGGNAAATTAACCCAGTTTAACNTTTCGGGCATTCTTGTNCTTAGCCTAATNGCTTTAGTTTATACCACCCCTTGGGATAACTACCTTATCTTTCGNGGGGTTTGGACATACCCNCCGGATGCTGTTGTCGGTAAGCTTGGCTATGTTCCCTTNGAGGAATACGGATTTATGATCCTACAGACCTGGCTAGCGGGTGTGCTTTTTGCACTGCTTCCATTTTCCANGGAAATCCCATCCCTTCAATTTTCTCCGCTTGCCTCCTTGCCTGCTTTTTTTCTGGGTGCTCTTGGATGTTTTCTTTTAATGAGCGAATCAGGTACCTATGCCGGTCTCATTTTAGTATGGGCATGCCCGCCACTTGCCCTTCAATGGTCTCTTGGACTCAAAGCCTTGATTAGTACTTTCAAACTTTGGTTTNTGCCCTGGGTACTCCTGACTATATACCTTTGTTTGGCTGATGCCTTTGCCATTTCGAAAGGTATTTGGTCACTCAATCCCGAAACTCGTAGTGGGTGGGACCTTGGGAATTTACCTGTTGAGGAAGCTTTGTTCTTCACTCTTACTAATTTGTTCGTGATCCAAGGACTCTGCCTTTGGCATGCATGGAGGAAAGCNCAGTCATGAAATGGATCGAATGGGGCCCCGTTCCCTTCAATGGAACCGCACGGGAGGATATCCCGCCTTCCTTTGCAAAGGGTTTGCATACCCTTAGCCTTAGCCTTCTTTTACCGATGGGAATTCTTGGCTACATGAGTACGGATTGGCCCCTGGCGTGGCAACTTCTTCCCCTTTACCTAAGTCTATTTATATTCGGAATGCCTCATGGTGGAGCGGATCATCTTTTGCTCTGGGGTATGGTGAAGAAAAGTCCGCTGGCTTTTCGGATTGTAACCCTGCTGGCTTATCCGCTGTTGTCGATCGCTTATTTAGTGTTCTGGAATTTTCAGCCGGTTCCTTCAGCGATCTTCTTTTTGGCTCTAACTATTTTCCACTGGGGCCAAGGGGACAGGTACCTAAGCATCAAGCTTCACCGTGCACAGTATCTGGTTCGATCCAAGTCGCTCTCTTGGCTTCACATCTTTGCTCGTGGGAGTCTACCCATTTTACTTCCTGGCTTCCTTGGGAACGAAACCTACCGATTGTTTCTTGAATCCATGGTCAGGCAGGGTGGTGGATCGGAGCAGAGTTTAGAATGGATCACTCAAAATCAAATTCTCTTTCTTATNGTTCCCTTGCTTCTGATCGGGTTTCAAATGATCGGTTCACTTTTAAAGCATACGCAAGAGGAACGAGTTGCCTTTTGCACCGAACTTTTGGAGTCAGCATTTCTTTTTATTTGGTTTCTTTGGGTCCCCCCCTTATGGGCACTTGGAACCTATTTTGCCCTTTGGCACAGCTTGCGGCATGGATTGCGAATTCTTTGGATCGATCAAGCAGGAAGAAAAGATCTTCTCAGTGGACATTTCCTCCGAATAAAGGGCAGATGGCTTCAACTTACCTCATTAATGACTGTTCTTGCCCTCTTGGGGCTTTGGTTAATTCTTTCGATGCCCCTTTATTTTCGAGGGATTCAATTGGACTGGCTTGGAAAGGCTATGTTAGGTATCTCTATTTTAACCCTTCCTCATACCGTGGTGGTTTGTTTAATGGATCGATTCCAACTAAAAAAATGACAGAGCCAAGTGGAATTAATTTTGTTGGAAGATCTCCTGTTGCTTGGCCAAGGCTTTACGAAATACATCTAGTCTTTCCTTTAGGTGTTCTTTTTGAGCCAGGTTTTTCTTCTCATGAGGATCATTGCGTAAATTGTAGAGTTCCTCACCATCGGGCCATTTCCCATATCGCCAGTTTTGGTTGCGGAGGGCATAGCCAAGGTTTTTTGGGCCACGTGTAACCACGCTGTAAGCATATTTCTTTTTACCCAGTCTCTCNGGGTTGCCGAGTAGTGGGNGGAGGGAGGTACCCTGTAAATGANTNGGGGCTTCCAGNCCNGCTAGGTCGGNNAGGGTGGGGTAGATGTCGATCAATTCNACCATGGCTTCCGAATTGGCACCTGATTTGGATAAGCCGGGTGCTCGTACGATGAAAGGTACTTTTGCTCCGATATCAAAAAGGGTGACTTTGCCCCAGATAAAATGATCTCCCAAGTGATAGCCATGGTCGGAAGTGAAGATGATAATGGTATCGTCCCAGAGACCCTGTTTCTTNAGACTATCCATCACAAGTCCAAGCTGGGCATCAATAAAGCTGACGCAGGCATGGTAAGCTTGGATGTATTCTTTTCGGAGGATATGGTTCTCCTTGCTAAATTCAAAGCCAAAGGCCTCGTATCGTTTAGAGAGGGCGGACGGGGGAAGAAAATCCCACATATTGGGACGGTCGATTTGGTAGCGAATCTTATCGTAGGGATAAAGATCAAAGTACTTGTCGGGAGCAAGAAAGGGGACATGTGGTTTTTGCAAACCTAAGGCGATGAAAAACGGTTTGTGGCCGTAATCTTTATCCTCCAGCCAGCGTACAACCTGACGGGTATTCTTGCCATCTTTGTGCTGGGCATCGGTTAGTCCGCTTCGTCCTCGACCGGGTGGGGTTTGGGCGTCAAGTTTTGCGGTAACCAGTTTTTTGAGCTCCTTCCATTTTTTCTTGTTTGCTTGCTTGTCGATCGAACCGTGTTCGGCCTCGAACTTTAAGCGCGTTTCGTGGACGACCGCGAGTTCGTCATTTTCGAATCGCAAATTTTCGTGCCAGGCAATCTCTCCATGATCACTTTTGGTGTTATGGAAGACCTTGCCTACGCTGGCCGTCCAGTATCCATTTTCCTTAAAGAAATGGGGCATGGAAACGGTACCCGGTCGGGTTTTTCGGATGTCGAAGGTATTGTTAAGAACCCCNGTGCTTTGTGGGTACAAGCCACTGAGGAAGGATGCTCGGGAGGGTCCGCAGACAGGATATTGGCAAAAGGTCCGATTGAAGGTAATTGATTCCTCGGCAAGACTGGAAAGGTTGGGAGTGGTGATGGGTTCGTACCCGGAGGTGGAAATATGGGTATTGAGATCATCGCAGACCACGAAGAGGATGTTTTTTCTTTTGGCCTTGGACGGTGTCGGAGTAACCAAAGGCGTAATGCTCGGCCGATAGGGTTTAGCTTTCTGCAGGTTTCCCTTGCCCTTAATCCACTGGTAGGAACCATCCTTAACCAACAGGTCCCGTTTGGCGTTTAGCTTTTTCGCCTGCGGAGCAAATTCCTTGGGAGCAAAGGATGCCAACCTGTTCTTGACCTTGGCGTACCTATCTTCTCCGGCAAGGTTGTTCCATTCGTTCGGATCTTTATTGAGATCATAGAGTTCCTCACCATCCTCTCCGTATCGGATGTAGCGCCAATCGCGGTTGATGATGGCATATTCTCCCGGATGCATATGGGGAAGAAAGACGGAGCGATCCTTTGCTTGATCCGGGGTAGCTAAGGTAGAGGCGATAGAAGCTCCTCCCAGTTTTTGTTTGGTTTGTGGAAGACCGCACAATTCTTGGAAGGTCGGATAGATGTCAATGAGACTGACGGTGACATCGGTGGTCTGGTTCTTGGCCACTCCTGGACCAGACCAGATGAAGGGTACATTGGAGGTTCTTTCCCAGAGGGTGTGCTTCCCCCAGTCTCCTTTTTCGCCCAGATGATAACCATGGTCACTCCAGAGAACGACGATGGTGTTTTTTGCGTAGGGGCTTGCTTCGAGGGCGTCAAGGACACGACCAATCATGGCATCGGCATAACTGATATTTGCAAGGTAGCCATGAATGGCATCATCCCATGCATGGAGAGACTGCAGTTTTTGAAGGATGCGGGAACGTGCGATTTTCATTTTTTTGATCTTCTCGGGAAGATCGGCCAAGTCATCTTCTTTGAATGGGGGAAGTTCCACCTTTTCGGGATCATAAAGATCAAAATATTTTTGGGGGCAATAATTGGGGTAGTGGGGGGCGTAAAGTCCGACGGCTAGGAAAAAAGGCTTCTCGTGCTGCTTCTTCAATTGTTCAACCGCCCAGTTCGCCCGCTTGGTGTCGGCCATGTCCTCTTCTTTCTCGTTGGGGATGCCGGCCCATTCGAGAAACATGCCACCCGTGATTTCCTTTCCACGGTTGTAGATGCTAGCGGGAAAAGTTTTAGGAAAAGGGGTCTCTTCACTCCATGAATTCATCGGCCATCCCGTTTCCCTTTGCTCAGGGTTCCGTAAAAAGAAGTGACTCCAATCCCTCACATCGATAGCTCCGGCCGGGTGATGAAAAAGTTTACCTGCTCCATAGGTTGAATACCCGGCCTTGGCAAAGCTAGTCTGGAGGGATTCGATCTCGGGGTGATCCACAAAGTAGGTTGCACTTTGGTAACAACCGGTGGTGGAGGCGAACTGGCCGGAAAAGATCGCCGCCCGACTCGGAGCACAAAAGACCCCAGCTGCGTGAGCGTTGCTGAAGTTAACTCCACTCTTGGCAAGCTTGTCAATGTTTGGGGTAATGGCCCGTGGGGTCTTGCCAAGACAGCCGATCCAATCGTTCATGTCATCTACGGCAAGGAAGAGGACATTGGGTTTTTCTTTGGCAAAAGCCAGAAAGGGTAGAAGGGGTAGGAGCGTGAGAAGAAATAATTTTTGAATCGTTGATTTCGGTTTGGAATTCCCGAGAGACCCCAAAAATTTATCGAGTAAGCAACAACCATTACTCTTTATTTGGTAAACGGACGGGTGTATTGAATTCATTATGAACAAAGTAATTGTAGTTTTTGTAGGCTGTTTTTTCTCTATGCTTGGTTGGGCAGATCNTNGTTTGGTGAAACCAAATATTTTGATTTTGTACGCGGATGATCTTGGTTATGGCGATCTCAAAATCNTGAATCCCAAATCAAAAATTCCCACACCCCACTTGGAAAAACTGGCAAAGGAGGGCATCATTTTCACCGATGGTCACTCCTCCTCGGGAATCTGTACCCCCAGCCGCTATGCCCTGCTCACGGGTAGGCATCATTGGCGCAAGTTCCACGGAATCGTTAATGCCTTTGGGGATTCCGCTTTCGATNCAGACAGGCTTACCATGCCGGAGATGTTGAAGGAGTGTGGCTATGCCNCCGCCGCGATNGGCAAGTGGCACNTNGGATGGAANTGGGATGCNATTAANAAGCCCGGATGCNAAACCAATNAAGCAAGGCAAGANGTCNGGATNNGGNCCCGATGCGTTCGACTGGTCCAAGTCCATACCTAATGGTCCNCTTGATCATGGTTTCGATTACTACTTCGGNGATACGGTTATNAACTTCCCNCCCTATTGTTGGATTGAAAATGATAAGGTGGTGGATGTCCCGGATACCATAATGGACACCTCCAAGTGGAAAGAGATNAANGAGGGNGGNTGGGAATGNCGNNCTGGCCCNATGTTTTCCGGNTGGGATCCCTACGAGAACATACCGACCACCACTCAAAAGGCGGTGGAGTATGTCAAGAAGCAGGCCAAGAATGATAAACCTTTCTTTCTCTATTTTGCNTTTCCGTCCCCCCANGCCCCGATTATCCCTAATGANGAATTCGATGGNAAGTCNGGNGCCGGACCNTATGGCGATTTTGTGTATGAAACCGATGACGCCTGTGGCCGAATTCTCAAGGCACTCGAGCANAGTGGACAGGCAGATAATACGATAGTTATTTTCACTGCNGATAACGGACCGGAAAAGTATGCTTATAAACGCGATCAAACTTTTGACCACTGGTCCGCTGAGCCTTTTCGTGGATTAAAAAGGGATATTTATGAAGGGGGTCATCATGTGCCTTTCATGGTCAAGTGGCCGGGTTTGACCAAGCCGGGNACTACTTGTGAAAAGCTTGTCTCCCAGATCGACTTCATGGCTACGCTTGCCTCGGCTTTGGACTATCCTCTTCCCCGAAATGCGGCCGAGGATTCTCACAATCTTTTGCCCTTGCTAAAGGGAAAGAAGGCAAGCCCCCGAAAAGCTCATGTTCACAATACAAGGACGGATGCTTGGGCCATTCGGGTGGGAGAATGGAACTTGATTGAAGGGAAGTCAGGATATCATTCGGGCCGGGTAAAGACATGGGAAGAAAAACGGAATTATCCAGCGGATGATGATGACTCGGTCGAGCTCTTCCACTATGCCAAGGATATCAGTCAGAGCAATAACCTGGCCAAGAAATTTCCCAAGAAGGTAGCCGAGTTACAGAAAGAACTAAAGAATGCGAGAGAGCGTGGCTTTACCGCACCCCGGTTGGTCGGCTCNCGATAGNCTTAGTATTCTCNGGTTGTTATTTATTGCTTAGCGAAGGCCCAACCATGACCCGTTTTAATACTGTCATCGGGCTTGGCGAGTTTGGGAATCTTGCCCAGNGGAGCAAGGGTCCTTGCCCATACCGCGTGTTTGTTAGAGAGGCTTTCTACGACTTTTGGGTTTTTTGAAGCGACATCTTTCTCTTCTTTCGGGTCGGATTTGAGGTCGAACAATTGCCAANNNTCCNNNNCNTANTTNTTNTAAAGCCTCCATTTCTTCCAGCGNACGGCAATNANATGTCTCCTNTCNGCNTCTNCGGGTTCGTTGTTGAGCCANAAAAGATANTCGTGNGGNTCTNCNTTGTTCTTNCCNGTNANNTANGGNANNANNTTNACTCCATCGCAATGCTTCGGGATNGNNAGACCGGCTACCGATGCAATGGTGGAATAGAAGTCGAAGTTGGCGATTTGCTTCTGGTAGTCCTTGCCTTGGGGAACAAGGCCAGGCATCGAAAAAATAGTCGGTACCCGCACCCATCCTTCCTGCTGAGTGCCAGCCCCCTTTCCTCCCCGGTAGGGGGCGGAGGATCCTTCCTCACCGATATTGGCTCCGTTGTCGCTGGAGAAGATNACNAGTGTGTTCTTGCGAAGGCCATGTTTGCTCAAAGCTTTGGTGAGCTTTCCNACCTGGTCGTCGACCGAGACGATNGCTCCCGCTAATTTGCTCCGNTTNCCTTTGGCAGTGGTTCGTTNGGTCAGGCTNGGGGGAGCCTCGTCGTTTTTTGAATGNACCGCTTCGGGAGACCAGTAGAGGAAAAAAGGCCTTGTTTTATGGCGCTCGATGAAGGTGACGATGTTGTCGCCGTCGTAGTCGGTCAGCCACTGNGTTTTACCNTCTTGATTNGTNCANAAGTATTTGGATCCTTTTTTCTTNGGTGGTTTCTGGGCAACCTCGTCGAAGCCGACTTGNAGTGGACCTTGNACTNTCGAGCCGATATCCCATTTNCCGANNTGNCCGGTGACATATCCGTTCTCACCCATAAATTTGGCNAGGGTGGGGCGGTCTTCTGGAATGGGCAGNCCTCGGGACATNCCGTACTTGCCAAAGCGCTGACCGTACTGGCCCATCATCAAGGCACAACGGCTNGGGCAACAGGGAGGGTTGGTGATGTAGGACGCGGTAAAGCGTACCCCCTGATTGGCTAATCGATCGATGTTCGGGGTGGGTATATCTTCGCAGTCATAGCATCCAAGGTCTCCGTAACCAAGGTCATCGATATAGATGAGTACGATATTTGGCTTCTCAGCCGACATTAATCTCAGTCCACTTATGCAGAAAAGTAGCATAGCAAAAAACCACCCGATACGATCCGTGTAGATTTTCATAACTTGAACTTTGAAAGCCCCTGAAAGGGGGTCGGAATTAGAACTTTCGGTATCTTCCCTTTAGGTGCGGATTGGCTTCGGGGAGGTTGGTCACCTTCATTTTCTTCGCATTCCAGTTGAGGCGTTTACCGGGGAACTGGCAGGCTACAACCCCAAGGCAGAGCGATTCGGCCAAGGGTCCGGAATAATCAAAGCCGGCTAAGGTCTTGTCTTTGCCTTCGATGGCATCGAGAAATTGGGTGTAGTGATCCACGCCTATAATATCAGGCTTTGGAATATTCTTTAGCACACTCTCCGGATAAAAGGTCGGCATCGAGCAGTGAGGCAGAACCATACGACCATTCTCACCCACAAAGACCGCACCCTGTGTGGGGAGTTCATCCCCGTTTGGCAACATCAAGTCCGGGTTATTTTTGTGGCGTGGGGCATCGGAACCGTCCCACCAAGTAAAGGTAAAATCATCGGTGGTATATTTGGACGGTTTAAAACCGTAACGAACCATATTCTTTTCCGCATGCCCAAANCCATTAGGTTCACGGCACTCGGCCTCCACCCATTTTGGGTCCTTAAGTTCCAAGGCCTTAAAGGGAGTATCAAAAATATGGATGCCCATATCGCCTAATGTTCCACATCCAAAATCGAGAAGCTTACGCCACTGACCCGGGTGATAAACCTTGCTAACATAATCATGTTTAGGAGCCGTACCGAGCCAAAGGTTCCAATCCAGGGTGTCAGGTACTTCAGATTTCTCTTTAAAAGGTTCTCCGTCATAGCCCCAGGTTTTGAACGACCAGACATAGACTTTACTGATTTTTCCAATGAGTCCATCCTGGATATAATGTCGGGCCAAACGATAGGCTTCACGGGACTGGTTTTGGATCCCCATCTGCGTGGTGAGTCCTTTTTCGGCGGCAAATTCCGCCAATTGTCGTGCCTCCTTGAGCTTGTGGGTAAGGGGCTTTTGCAGGTAGATATGCTTTCCTCTTTCCATCGCATCCATGGTGGCAGGGTAGTGGGTATGATCGGGTGTGGAAATGGAAACTGCATCGATCTTATCATCCAACTTAGCAAGCATTTCACGATAATCTTGAAAGGCGGTGGCGCTTTTAAATTGTTTGGACCAAGTATCAATTTTCCCGTGAGCGTAATCCACATCGCAGAGCCCGATGACTTCGACATTGTCATGCTTGGCTAGGTAGACCGTATCAATACGGCCCTTTCCACCAGTCCCGATATGAGCGGTACAAATTTTACTGTTGGGTGACTTAGCCCGTAAGCCAGAAGGTAGAATAAAAAAGCTACCGAGGGCGGCTGAAGATTTGATGAAGTCTCTGCGTGAATTATTTTTCATGATGAGTAAGAATTAAGGGTCTGATGGAATTATGAATAACACTTCGTTTATGTTACAAACACATAATTTATTATGGATACATATTTTTTAAGGGGTTTCGCAAGCTAAGCAGGCTATTCTTTTTTAACATTTATAACATCCCCTCCTTTAGGTTCTCCNTGGTTGTGGCAGACCATATCGAGGAATTCATTGAAAGCAGTGTAGGTCTCTTCATCCCGAGTTTTAGGACTGAATAAAATGCGTTTGGCGGGAACATGTCCCATGGAATCAATATAGACCATTTTACTCCAGACTTTATTCTTTGTAAGCATAGCCTGTATGGCATGACCCATACTTGCCGGGGTTTTCGGATGTTCTTTTTTACCACCAAACATTACAAAACCGGGAGGATCCCCCGAGTTGACTAAGTTAATAATATTAGGTGGAAGGCCGGGACTATTTCCGAACCAGCCCACAATATTCAGCTTCTTTGGCTTGTACTTGGCAAAGGCAGGCCANTCCCAGTTGTCATTGTAGGCAATCCAGGCACTNATAAAACCACCGGCAGAGGCCCCAGTGGAAACAATCCTTTTGGGATTNCCTCCATATTTTTCTGCATGCTCCTGGATGTAGGCGACCGCCATNGCCGAATCGATNACACAGTCTTTGATGGATACNNCGGTTCCTATTTTTAGGAGTCGATAGTTGGGCGATACNACGATGCACCCTTTGGACATNTAGAGCTTGATCATNTCCTCATTNCAATAGGCTTTATCTCCNAACCTNAAACCGCCTCCATGAATGGTGAACACAATGGGGGCATTTTTATACTCGGTGTCCCAATAGACATCCAGGAGATTACGTTCATGGGGTCCATAGGATATATCTTTCTGGGCTTTGAATTCTGCAGATAAATGAATTGAAAAGAAAGAGGCAGACAGTGCGATTGCAAGAATGATGGAAGGAAAGGTTTTAGGTTTCATGGGACTATTTTTTAATCGATAGATATTAAATGAGAAATTATTTTTGTACGCTTGGCGGCAATGCATCGGTCCAGCCATTACGAAGAATTTTAATATGGTGGTTGAGGGTACTTTTTCTTTTGGGATCACCGGCAATATTGATGTTTTCATCGGGATCGGAGATCAGATCGAAAAGCATCTTTTCACCACTTTTATACTGCACATAATTAAACTTCGGGGTGACTGCACTAATCGCAGGTCCATAGTGCGAGAAGGCAGCTTTTTTCCATAGGGTACGGGGCCGTTGTAATAGTATTTTAAAGCTGGTTCCCTCGAGTCCTTGGTTTTGAGGTATGATTCCAGCAAGATCGAGTAGGGTTGGATAGATGTCAACGAACTCGACCAGACGGTCACAAGTTTGATTTTTTCGGCCACCCGGGATGGATAGAATGAGGGGGGAACGGGAAGACAGGTGCATCAGGTTGTGCTTTCCCCAAAAAGCATGTTCGCCCAAATGCCAACCATGATCCCCCCAGAGAATAATCAAGGTATTTTTTCTAAGACCTAGATTCTCCAATGCTTTGATTAATCTGCCAACCTGGGCATCGATGTAGCTTACACAGGCGTAGTAACCGTGAAGGCATGCCCGATGCCACTCCTCCTGGTTGTATTCCATTCCGCGGTTGTGATAGCTCTGAATTTCCCTTGATCCAGTGAGGACTTCAGGAGCATTTTTGGGCAGAGATTGATTATCGGCAAGAATGAGGGAAGCACGATCGTAGAGATCCCAGTATTTTTTGGGGGCGTAGAAGGGCAAGTGAGGCTTCATGAATCCGCAGGCCATAAAAAAAGGTTTATCCTGTTTTGCCAGGCGTTTGAGGTCGGCTATGGTCTTATCCGCAATTTGCCCGTCTGGATACGCATTGTCGGGCACATCGGGTGCTTCGAGGACCGGGCCACGTTTATTTTTTGCTAGTAACATCGACTTGGATTTTGGATGCAAGTAGTCGCTTCCCTTCATCTCCGGTTTCCATGGGGTTTCACTCCAACTGCGGGCAGCCGTGTCGTCCTTGTGATGGAAGATTTTTCCATTGGATATGCAATGGTAGCCCTTTTGTTTTAATTCCTGAGGCAGGGTGAATACTCCCGGTGCATCTTGGTCTGCAATGGTATTGTACTTTACAAAACGTTTCCATGTCGGACGCAGTCCGGTCATGAGACTGGCCCGCGAAGCCCCACAGACTGCAACCTGGCAATAGGCCCGATTAAATACGGTTCCAGTTGCCGCCAGTTGGTCGATGTGGGGGGAAAGAACTTCTTCTCCTCCGTAGCATCCAAGTTCAGGGCGTAAGTCATCAATAGCGATAAAAAGGATATTTTGCTCCCCTTCTGCCCAGAGTAATCCAGAGAAGAAGAGTGAAACCAAGGGTAAGGTGTTTTTCATAAAAGTTATCAGGGCAAATTGAATAAAAGGCTACTGGGTCTGATCTTCTCGCCTGGGTTCGATTTAGGTCAATGTTTTTTATTTAGAATACTTTGAATTTCTCTTCGGGCACGATCGAAACTGGGTATTCCATCCTTCATAGAATAATGAATTCTTTTGGTCACCGTTGCTCCGTTGGCATGTACGCTGAGAATACGAATTTGATGATTCCCATCGCCCAAGTCCCCAACTTCCAAGCGGAATTCATGGTTCGGGCTGAGGACTGAAGTCCAACTTGTTGCATCATANTTATTGTTNACCATGTATCCACGTTGTCCNTTGTTTTCAGCATCGTTGTAGGCGATCATGGCNACAACGGGTACCGCGGAATNAATCTTTCCTTGAATGTGGATCTTTTCNTCGGACCATGCCANATCTAGCTGANCNTAACTGAGTTTTGGTGCNTCCTTCGATTGCTTGGTGGTTNCACTAAAGAGNGGATGNACCAACAAACGGATTGCACTTGAATGGGTNAGGAANGAGCCCTTTTCTTTGGTGNGCCATTCTTTNCGGTAGGTATAATTACCNGCACCCATAAGGGCGGTTCCCCATTTAGCTTGCTCTTTCGTGGCAAGGTTATGGGGNAGGGATAGTCCGTGCCCAAGTTCATGAATGGTACCTCCGATGTATACGGTNTTGAATCNTCCNAGGGNGAAAGGTTCATAANCNCGGTGCTCTTTGACNTGCAGAATAATGTTGTNCGGGTCTGGNCGNAGTCCATCTACGGACAACCACTCCATNTCNGCGGTGAAGCATATTCCNTTATTGTGATCTGCTCCCATTCCATAATANGGGGAATAGATGGTAACTTTTTTTCCTTGAGTCCGGGAAAGACCGCAAACNATAAGNAGGGTTTCTGNNTCCGGGTTNATGTTTTTGTTTCTTAATGCCTGAAATACTTCTTTNCGAATTTCCCCACCCGACTTGTAGNTGTAGGATTTATCTCCCTTNNTGCCNCTCACTTTATGGATTTTNANCATTTTATTTTCCCNTTCTAGACCCATNGATACNTGATCATANCCAAGTCGTTTCATCTCNGNNCGNAAAAAGTCCTGAATATCANNCATGATACCATCCCANCGTTNGGCATAGTNTTTGAGNGGNTNACGGTCTTTNGGATGAAAATATACCACCCNTAATTTTTTGCCGGTTTCGGAAGGGGATTGGTTTCTCCAGTTNTTCAGTNCCTNAAGAATACGNAGGGCCTGCTGGGGTTGTGATTTAAANTCGGACCANTGAAAANNCTCTNGGGTAGNTGTTTCTTGTATTGATTGGCCAGANCNGAAAAAACCGGTTGCCATGAAAAANGCANAGAAAAAAGGAACGNNTGCANTACGCATTTTATATANCNTATAAAGATNAAAAAATTGATCGAGTATTTTTCCNCNTTNACGANNATATTTTNAAGAACACNGNTNNGGNCTNNNTTTAAATNTTTNANTNNAACCNNTGTTGAATCTTGCATTTTTGATCAAGGATTGTTTCAAAAGCCGAGCANCTCTATCCATGAAATTTTCAAAAANATTTTTTATTAGTCCTTTGATCTGTCTAANCAGNATTCAGTTTTGCTTNGNGAATGTGCCGAAAGNCTTCGAGAAGATTGACCGGGAGATTATCATNANCACCTTAGAGGCACAGATGAAGTACGATTTGAAGAGCTTNAGTGTGAAGCCNAATTCNAAGGTGAAAGTGGTTTTCAAAAACCCGGATTCNCTNCCTCATAATTTGATTATTTGCACGCCNGGAAAAAAGAAAGGNGGGGACANGGGACAGGAAGTGATCGATGCGGTCCTTAANCTTGGAGANAAAGGAGTCGNAATGNACTGGGAACCGAAAGGGCATNCANGAATNCTNGCCAGTTCCGGAATGGTGCAACCTGGCAAAGAAACTACTTTTTANTTTAAAACCCCGAAAGAAGAGGGTGATTATCCTTACATCTGCACCTTCCCCGGGCATTACCAACTGATGAATGGGATGATGGGAGTGAGCTCTAAAGCGAATCCGATAAGCAATTTAATTTATAAGCTTTATTATGGAGAATGGAATAAATTACCCGATTTTTCTAAACTCGATTTCAATAAAACCGGTGTTCTGGCAAGCGGTCTTTTTGATATTTCAGATAGGGAAACCAATGATAAATTTGGTTTTGTTTTTGAAGGCAGCATTGAATGCCCCAAGGATGGTAAGTACACCTTTTCTATTTCCTCGGACGACGGTTCGATGCTTTTACTTAATGATGAAGTTTTGGTGGATAACGACGGAGTTCATGGCACCAAAACTATGCAAGGTACAGCCGAGCTCAAAGCGGGTAAGCATAAGATTGAACTGCGGTATTTCGAAAGGGGTGGTGGAGAAAACTTGTCCGTCATGTGGACGGGGCCGGGATTTAAAAATGTGCCTCTTTCAAAAACCTTACCTAAACCCGGTCAAATTGTGGTAGGGATGCTGATTGAGCCCCCAGCGGGAGAAGCCAGTATTTACCGAAACTTTATTGATGGAGCGGGTCCAAGGGCAATTGGCGTTGGGTACGATGAGGGAGTAAACCTCGCCTTTGATGCAAACAATATGCGTCTTGCGATGATATGGCATGGAGAATTTATCGACGGAGCAAGGCATTGGATCGGGCGCGGACAGGGTTTTCAGCCACCGGCTGGAAGTAATGTGATTCACTTGCCAGAGGGCGTGGTCATTACCGAATTGGAACAGGCTGACTCTGTCTGGCCTGGTTCAGATTATCGAACCAAGGAGTTAGATTTTAAAGGTTATGTTTTGGATAAGATGCACAGGCCCACTTTTAAATACAGCCGAGGGGGAATATCGATTACAGATAAATCAATCCCGGTTGTCATTACCTCCGCCGAAAAACCAGGAGCAATTCGTCGAACGCTCAAGTTTATTGGTGAGGAAACTTCAAAAAATCTTTATCTCCGACTTGCTCAGGGAAATTTTGAGAAAGAGAAAGATACTTTTTCTAATAGTGAGATATCACTTTCTGTAAAAGGGGGGGAGGTTTTTGCGGAAAGGGGTGAGCTGCGGGTGCCTATTAAATTCAGTGCAGGAAAGTCCGAATTAAAAATTACTTATTCCTGGGCGGAGTAATTGAGTTCATCGAAACAAATTATAAATATTTACTATGAAAACTTTGATCATTCTGGTCCCTCTTTTTTACGCAGTAGCTCCACAAGTACTTGCAGTAGAAGGTTCTGAAAGTTTACCGGTTGAGTCCGATTATTACCCCATTACCACGATTCCCCTGCCCGAAGGAGAAATCATTGAGGTAAGTGGGATCGAAATCCTTCCAGGCAACCAAGTTGCAGTTGCCTCTCGCAGAGGAGATATTTTTGTAGGGAAGGGTGTTTGGGGAGATGAACCTTCACCGGAATGGACATTATATGCCAGGGGACTGCATGAAACTCTTGGGCTCTCCTGGAAAGATGGCTGGCTTTATGCCACCCAGCGTCCGGAAGTTACCCGTATGAAAGATCGGGACGGGGATGGGAGGGCAGATGTCTTCGAAACGGTTGCGGATGATTGGGGAATTAGTGGAAATTATCATGAATATGCCTTCGGCACCAGGCACGATAAAAATGGAGATATTTGGGTGATTCTTTGCCTCACGGGTTCATTTGGAGCAGATGATAAGAGTCCATTTCGTGGCTGGTGCATGCGAGTGACTCCAGAAGGGGAATGCATACCAACTGGATATGGAATCCGCTCTCCGGGTGGAATCGGGCTAAATCATTTGGGAGATGTATTTTATTGTGATAACCAAGGGACATGGAATGGTTCGAGTTCACTGAAGCATTTGCGCCCCGGTGGCTTTCAGGGGAATCCCTCGGGTAATAAATATTTTGCTCTCACCGATCTGTTTGGTACGGAGCCGCCCGAACCAGAATCCGGTAGTCGAATTGAAATCGAGAGAAAGAGACTGCCCGATCTTGTACCCCCGCCGGTAGTGCTACCCCATGGTAAGGTGGGCAATTCTCCTGCAGGTATTGAATGTGATGAAACCGGGGGTAAGTTTGGACCCTTCCCAAACCAACTTTTTGTCTCCGAGCAAACTCATTCCAAAGTTCATCGGGTATTTCTTGAAAAAGTAAACGGATTTTATCAAGGTGCGGTTTTTCCCTTTCTCGAGGGCTTT
>NHDN01000046.1 GCA_002171765.1 Verrucomicrobia bacterium TMED60 | reverse complement strand
GAAATCAAGGAAGAGTTTAAGATCGTTCTGGCACTTGTTAGATTCAAATCAAGATAGGATCTGGTTGCTTCAGATTGAATCTCTAATGAAATAAGTTCTTCTCCGGTCTCGCTTCGCTCAATCAAAAAATACGGCGTTCTCTTTTGTGGGCGTAAAGAGATCGATCGATTGCTTAAAGAAGTAGTCTCCAATGGGCAGAGTTGTAATTTCCATTTGCCTTTCCGCTGCTCTAGATCTCGAGCCAGTTCTTGTAAGGTGACCGCATTTTGAGACAGTTTCCAACTCGAACTTTGTAGATCAGAAAATATACAAATCCGGGCGTTGCTAATTGACTCTCTCTCCAACCAGCCAAAAACATTTTTGAGGGTTCCAGGCAAGTTTGCGGAGGTGTCTGTTGGACCTAGAAAGCTTTCGATTGATGGGCCGTCGAGTGCCAGTTTTTGATCTATAATCAAAGGAGACGAACCAGTGGTTTCAAATAGAACAACCCGGCCATTATCCTGTTTCTTTGAAAGACTTAGAATCTTATTTAAGCTCAGTTTTCGAAGGCTTGAAGTAGTACCTTTTGCGATCCTTTCCATACTTGCGGATCGGTCCAGAACGCACACTAAAGTAACCGGTTTTTGCCCTGTAAAAGAAAGCCAGGATTCTCCTTGGTGAAAAACGGGCTGGGCTATTAACAGGGTTAAACAAATCAAAGCGAGCATTCGCAAAAGTAAAGTTAGCCAATGGCGAAGGTTTGTTGACTTGGATGATTTTTCACGAGCTCTAAGCAAGAAACGCATAGCTGCCCACTCTTGTCGTCGATGCCTTAAGCGGTTTAAGAGATGAATCAAGATTGGTGCGATTACCAAAATAAATCCGAAAAGGGCGACTGGTTGAAGGAAACTCATCTTCTAGCGGATGAGTTTCGATCCGATACAAAAGCGTCAAGTCCCTCAGATAATGGAATATTTGTGGTCAATTTATAATAGGAACTGCCTGCTTCCAGGCACTCACTTCGTAGGAAAGAAATATGTTTTTCCAACTGGAAGAGGTATTCCTTACGAATTTCCGCTGGCTCAGTTAGCAGGGACTGTCCATCTTCCAGGTCAATGAAGCGAGTTGGGTGAGTAAATATAAACTCCAATTCTTGTATATCGAATAAATGTAAAAGAACTACCTCGTGCTTTCGATCCCTACAATGGTGGATTGCTTTCATGATTGCACTGGGTTCGTCAAGAAAGTCAGAGACAATCACAAACAAAGCTCTCATGTTAACAGATTCAGCCAAATCATGAAGACTGGGAACAAGAAGTTGTTCTTGATTGGGTTCTGCATCTTGGACTAACTGGAGAAGTGTCTGCAGTTGAACTGGATTTCTTTTGGCGTTTAATGCCGACCTTTTTCTGCTCCCCAGTAAATTAAAACCAACCGCATCCCCTTGGCGCAAAAAAAGATAAGCTAGGGTCGCAATAATCTTTTTTCCGTAATCAAACTTGGAACCTGTTTCTCCAAAACTCATCGATCGACTACAATCTAAACTGAAGTGGCATCGTAAGTTGGTTTCTGCCTCGAATTCTTTTAAAAAAAGTCGGTCGGTTCTAGCCATGACTCGCCAATCTATTCTCCTTGGGTCTTCACCAGGTGTATACTCCCGGTATTCCGCAAATTCTACACTTGAACCTTTATGGTTACTTCGATGGTGGCCACTTACGCTGCCTTCCATCGGAAGGGTACCAATCAGTGGATCGCCGGTAAATCTCGATACGGCCGCTCGATCGATGAGATCAAAAGGCTGTTTGGCCTCTTTACTCATAGGACTATCGGTTGTCTGCTCTTAGTTCTTCGATCAGACGCTTAATGACTTCTGCACTGGTGATACCCTCGGAACGAGCATGAAAGTTGGTGATGATTCGGTGATAGAGTACTGGCTCGGCAACCGACTCCAAGTCCTCTTCAGACACGATGAAATTACCTTTGATTACCGCTTGTGCCTTTGCCCCCTTAATGAGGAATTGAACCGCTCTAGGACCAGCCCCCCATTGAACCGATTGCTTGATCCAGGAAGGAGCTTCGGTAGAACCTGGTCGGGTCCTCCGAACCAAATCAACTGCAAGTTCATATACATGATCGGGGACGGGAATCTTTTCCACGAGATCTTGATATCTTTTTAATTTTGAACCCGTCATAATGGTTTTTAGCTTTGGCAAGCTTCCACTCGTAGTTTGGCGGGCAATGGCAATTTCCTGCTCTCGCTTAGGATAGTCCATTCGAATGATAAACATAAACCGATCCAATTGTGCTTCTGGAAGGGGGTAAGTGCCTTCTTGTTCGATCGGATTTTGGGTAGCGAGAACAAAGAAGGGCTCTTTGAGAGCATGGTTCTTACCCGCCACGGTTACATTTTTTTCCTGCATCGCTTCGAGGAGAGCCGANTGAGTTTTTGGNGGAGTCCGATTGATTTCNTCTGCTANAATTACATTTGCGAAGATAGGACCNTTGATGAATACAAATTCTCGATTTCCTCTATCTTTATTATTTTGAAGAATTTCAGTACCNGTCACATCCGAGGGCATAAGATCTGGAGTNAATTGAATACGCCCAAAGGANAGNGANCTTGTTTGNGCCAGAGAATTTACAAGTAGGGTTTTNGCTAACCCNGGGACTCCCATTAGTAGACCGTGACCTTTTGATAGAAGGCAAAGAAAAAGTTTCTCAATCGCATCTTCCTGTCCNACAATGATTTTTGATAGTTCNCTTTTGATTTCTTCAAAAATGAGTTGNAGGGACTCAATTTGCTNTACTTCCTCGTNGGCAAAAGTNGTNTCTTTNGAGGAATTACTACTTGGAGAAGTTGCTTTCTTGGTTCTAGTNGTTGGCATATTAAAATGGTAGGGGTTGGATAACCTTGCTAANGCANANACGAAGTTGATAATGNTANGAANCTTTCTTTATCATGAGAGTACAGCGTAAATACAAGGTTTTAAAGCGTAAGACGACGANAGAAATCGTTGAAGATGTGAACGAATTAATACAACATGAATATAAAGACACGGAAGGCTTTTTATTCCGTTCTTCTGGCCGATGGCAATGCCTNGATGGTATTACNTTTTGCGAAAAAGAAGATCGCTGGGTCCAAACAATGGTCTTTATTCAAGAGGAAGAAGAATNACTNCTGCCTGTTTNAGNNGANTAATTTAAAGTTTTGTTNAATTATTGCTTGCCAAATACAATTTTTAAACTAAACGATTATTCTTTCAGATTTAATTATTTGAAAAATTTTTAAGTCGGCGATTTGGGCAAAGTCGCCGACTTTTTTGTATATAAGAAACCGAATCTTATCTACCTGTTAGAAAGACACTATGGTCTTTAATTTTTTANTGAAAGCATATTTTCTCGATTTAAAAAATTATTTTTTTAAGGTGACAGNATGAATCCTAAAATTATCTTTTCCGGTTTTATTCTTTTTACCCTCTCAATTTTCGGGGTACTTTCCTTTGCTCAAGTTGGGCAAGGACCATCCTCTTCTCCGCCNAAATTACCGATGAACATACCACCACCACCAAGCTTTTCTTCGATTGCCTCCAAGACTGGAAAATTTCAGATCGTAAGTGCGGAATATTATTCTCAGGACGAGAAGGCCTACCTCTACAAGAGGTTGGTCAAATATGATACNATAACTGGGGATGCCTGGATTTTGCATTCCAAACTATCGGATGCTGGAGAACAGAGGAAATGGATTCCGCTGATCACGGANTGAGAAAATTATTTTCGCCTAGCTTGTAGAACTTTGCTTTGAATCTTGAAGTTGATTGTTGATTCGTTGGAGCCTCATTTCCAGACCTTCAATCTTCTTAGTCAGTTTCTTGTTTCTCAGGGAGAAGTGACCGATCAGCAACATGATTCCAAAAACGATTAATACAATCTGACCAACAGGAAATCCATTCCATGTTTTATGCCATGCGACATAGAAGGCAGATGAACCCATGATTAGAAGAGCCACGAGCATGAAAGTATTTACCAAGATCCGTTTTATACCCTCAGGTCGTTCTCGTCCTAAAATAGATTTGTTATTGATGAGAAGGAAAAAACTAAGGTAAGCGACTGGGATCAGAGTAAAGCCAAGGATTGAAGTTGGTACAGCGAGCCAAAAGGCAGCATCACTCCATACAAAAGGACCCAATACACCAATTCCAGCAACTAGGGCACCCACCATGAAAAGAGGCCCTTGATGAGGTTTCCCGAAAATCTCACACACCGCGTGGCCATTTATAGTCATAAGGATGATGATCGTGGATATTGCCATTCCCAGGACCCCGATTCCAAAAACATAATGAGAAAATAGCTCGCTCCCAAAGAGCCCCTCAAGCGAATTCGCAAGATTNTAAGAATCTCTTTTTACCAACATGGCTGCTAATTCCTTATCGACCGCAGGTAAGTCAGTAATGATTTGATCCTGTTGCACTGGAGCGAGTGCTTGAAAGTTTTCGGCACCCAGCTCTTCCTTCGCTCTATCTTCGGAGAGGCTCAAAAAGCCAGAACGGAGGTTCNAGTGGATAATTTTATCTTCATAGTTGGAATAGGCTGATTCCGGTTTTCCATTAAATCGAGATCCGGCGGCAATAACGACACAAGTGGTGGCAACAACATAAGGGATNAGAAGTGCGGTCCAGAGATCAAATTTAGCAAGGCCTCTATGTTGTCTTCCCCATTTTCGGCGGAGCAAGACAAAAGGCATGAAAAAGGTCATATTAATTCCAACTGCGGTAGCAGCGGCGGAGATCATCACATCTCGTTGCATCCCAATGATTTTAGATTCCCAGAATTCACGAAAATCTCCAACCTTGGATAAGAAAGGCTCATAAACGGATGCAGGCTCATGNAGCAAAGATAAATTGGGAANAAAGCCNGCAAAAATACTNCCCCAATCCAACTCACCACTAGCACCTAATTGGACTACTACTCCGAAAAAAGAAACGACAACTAAGCCAACCATAATTTTCAAAATCCAGTCAAAAATCTTCACGCCTTTACTTCCTCGATCATAAGCCCAGACAACCGTAATAGCGATAGCGAGAATGAGAAGGCAAGANAGGGCTTTTCCCCAGGTATGATCTAAGGATGGAAGTAAATTTTGGGTGATGGCAGCTGTTCCCAAAGAAAATTGGGGTAAGCACCACACAATATTTGCCATAATGGTCGCAATAGCCCATCCCCAACCTAGTACTGGATTGATTTCATTATTGATGGATACAAAAGGGCTTTGTCCCGTAGATAAGGTTACATGCGTTACTGCACTAAGCATGATGATGCCAAGCAGGATGGCAACCGGTTGTAACCAAAGCAGACTATATCCTGCGAGAACGCCAAGAAATAGGCTTGAGGCAAGAGATCCGCCTCCCAGGGTAATCGCAGATTGCAACCAGCCGGGGCCTGAAAGTTTGGAGTAGGCCCAGAGCCTAGAACCTAGCCCTTTGGCTTCCGCTGCTTGAAGATATTTACCCTGCTGCTCTGAAGATTCCATACAGCTTTTGTTCTACCTAATCGAAGCAAATGTCAAGAAGGCATAATCTANCCNAGTGGACAAAAGTAATTGAATTCAGATGAATTATTTAACCGTCATGGTTCCCCGCATCATTGCAAAATGCCCGGGGAAAGTGCAAACATACTCATAGGCTCCTGGCTCTTTGGGTGCGGTAAAAGAAACGGTGTCAGATTCTCCTGGGCCTAACAGTTTTGTCCATGCGATCGCGTCAGCTTTTACAGAATCGGGTAGGGGGTTGGTTGCATTTGCTCCAGCTCCCAGTGCCTTCTGGCCAAACCCGATCGCGGTTACTCCCTTTTTGAGTAAAACAATATTATGACCCATTGCAATTTTCGGAAGTTTTCCTGAATTTTTAAGGGTTAATGATACCTTCTCTCCTGCCTTAACATCAAAAGCTTTTACATCAAACTGCATGGTATCATTTCCATTGATTACGATTTCAGCGGCGGAGACGACAAAGCCAAGCGTTACAAACAGGAAGGACGAGAGGATGATTTTTTTCATAAGATAAAATTTCACAGTCGGGGTTAGACTTTGGTTGAGGGCATATACCGATAATAAACTTCAAGCATCAAAATTGTCATGGCAGTTCTGTATATATCAGTATCGCCATGGAAATGATACCCATGTTTCCAATGCCCATCCTCGGATTGAGCCTTAGTTACAATCTGTTGAAAGTCTCGGTTCCATGCTCTCCAATAATTTGCACCACCTGCACCGGTTGCCTGAAAACAAGCCTGGGCATGGTAGTACCAGCCATAGACATTAACATTCTTCCACTCTTTTTGTGATTTGTTATCGCAAATATTTGCNACGATCCAATCNAGNCCTTTTCTNGCNTCCTCTGATTTTGCATTTTTCCAAATCTGAAGAGANAGAATTCCAGTNCCCGTNAGGGACCCTCTACCGGATTGTCCCCCATGCGAGTCTGTTTTATATTGGAATCTACCCGTCTCGTCTTGGCATCTTTTCACATACTCAATGGCTTTGTCCATGGATTCATCAAGTCCATCAATCGGAATGCCAGTTAAAGCCGCTGCTTTTAGCCCCTGTATGCACCAACCAGAAACAGANAGATCAGTATGGGCGACCGGGCCNTTGCCNAATCCATAAGCCCANCCNCCATTTTCATTTTGACCNTTNATNGTNAAGATTGCAGCCCTTTTTGCAAATTCTTTTAACTTAGGAATCTTGGTCATGGTGTAAGCTTCGCAGAGAGCGTAGGTCCGAATTCCGTGAGAGTAAGCACCTTGATTGTTATCGTTTCCGGTTAACTCATCAGGTGACTCACTNGTTAAAAAATCGATTGCTTTTTGTACAGTTGGACCAAATTGAGGTGAATCCTGCAATTCGCAATGTCCGAGGAAGGCAAGAAGTGCCATGGCGGTCATCGATTGTTTGTGTGCCGATTTACCATAGCTTGGCTTGTTTCCTTCTGGGGTTTTATCCGTATCCCCCCATCCTCCGTCACTATCCTGTGTATTCTTCAACCAATTAAGCCCTCTCATGATTGCGTCTTCAGTAATTTCTTTTCCGCCTCCTGAACGAAGGCGAGACATTCTTTTCTTTGGATCACAACGTTGTTGCATTACTTTGGGTAATGATAATCCAATGCCAGCCATCGCCTTCTTCATCTGGTCATTATTAGATCCAACTTCGGCCATTGTAGGGGCAGCCGCTTCAACAACGGGAGCAAGATCCTTAACATCGAGCTCATTTAGATCAGGTAATGAAATATCAGAAACTGCGGTGGTTCGAAATTGCTGTTGCGTTTTGGGTTGAGATTTTTGTTGTCGTTGCATGAGTTTGACGACTTTCTGCTTTTCCTGCTGCTGGTCAGCGGGAGCTGCACCAGCATCCGAAAAGTCAGAATTCCCTTCGCCTGCAGCTGCCACATAAACGACAATGTTCCAAAGTGCAGCAAAAGATCCAACTAATATAAAAAGAGATACAAGTAAGCTGTTGAGCAGTCTGTATTCTCGCATGTATTTGGCCACTGGGCCTTCGACAGGTGGTGCTACAGTCATTTGAGGAGGAAGATCGTCTTGCTCCATAATTGGTTCGGGTGGTATTTCTTCTTGGTCCATAATCTCTAAGTAAAATAAATTTATATTTACACTACAATCCAATTCCCCAGTTGGTCAAGTCATGCAATTCAATAATTTACATATCCTTCTTGCTGGTTTAGGTTCTGTAATAGCCCAAAATCATGATTTCTAACATCCCTTTCCGTGTTTTTCTTTTAGGTTTTGTAATCGCCCACTTGTATGGAACCCTTTTAACAGCCAATGAAAATTGGCCTGAAATTAAAAAACTGGGAAATGGGCTCTATGATTTTGATGGCATTACGATCGACCAAAAGAATCGTAAAATAGAGTTCCCAATGATTTGCAACCAGCAGAGTGGTCTTATCGAATATGGAATCGTTCATGAGAACGGGAAAATCCACGAATCTTTATTCAGGACTAAAATAAGGCCACAAATGATTCATGCATCCCTGCTTTTGCTCAAGGCAAAGGCTCATGACCATTACTTCGAGCCATCCGTAGAAAATAATTCCACAAAATCGAATCTTCATAATCAATGCTTGAAAATCGAAATTGTTTGGGATGCCAACGGAACTAGGCAAAATGTAGACCTCAGGGATATGTACTACAATCACAATGAACAGAACCAAAAGCCCGAAGAAGCGATTTTCTTGTTTACTGGTTCTAGGATGATTGAAAAGACCTTTATGGCGGAGCATACCGGATCCATCCTTGGAGTATATGTCGATCCGGATGCAATTATTAATAGTATCGAAACCAATAGTGATAANGATGATTTATGGNTGGGAAGAAAATCTACCATGCCTCCGCTTGAAAACAAAGTAACCTGTGTCTTGCATTTGCCTTAAAAATTTGCGTACTTTAACAAGAATATCACCATGAATAAAATGAAATTTCTGACCTATTTGCTTGGGGCCAACTTCTTGCTCTTTTCATTCGCTTACGGAAAGAATCCTGTCGATTTGTCCATTCAGTTGGAAGTCAAAAGAGCTGTGGAGAAAGGTTTGTCTTGGCTGAATACTGAACAAAACCAAACGAGTGGACATTGGGGAGATTCGGATTATCCCGCCTTAACTGGGTTAGCATTGAGGGCAAACTTAGGAGCTCCTGATTCAGAGGTGGATGCGAAGACCGAAAAAATTCTTTCGAAAGGATTTGAATTTATCTCTTCTAAAGTCCAATCGGATGGAGGGATTTATGGCAAAGGTCTAGCTTCTTACAATACCTCGATCTGCATGATGGCACTGATGCAGACCAAGAATCCAAAATTTGAGCCGATCATCGTAAAAGCGAGAAATTTTTTGATTAATCAGCAATCCGATTTTGATCAAAAAGGAGAAATCGATAACACTTTTGACGGGGGTATTGGTTATGGATCAACCTGGGCTCATTCCGATCTCTCCAATACACATTTGGCCATGGAGGCTTTATTCTACGCTAAGAAATCGTTTCAGTCAAAGGAGGGAGAATCCTTGGATTTAGACTGGGATGCCGCAATTTCCTTTGTATCCAAGTGCCAGAATTTAAAGACCACTAATTCGGAGGAATGGGTAAGCGAACATGGGGATGATAAGGGCGGTTTTATTTACTTTCCAGGAAACAGTATGGCAGGAGATCGTGAAACGAAGGGAAATCAAGTTGCGCTGCGATCTTATGGTAGTATGAGCTATGCCGGCTTACTCAGCTTCATCTATGCGGAAATGAATGCAGATGACGAAAGAGTGAAAGCGGTTCGAACCTGGTTGTCTCAAAATTTCAGTATAAAAGAAAACCCTGGCATGGGACCCCAAGGCTTATATTATTACTACCACACCATGGCAAAAGCACTTTCCTTGTCTGGTACAAAGAAGATTCAAGACGCGAACGGAAAAGTTAGAGATTGGCGCAAGGAATTAGCGATGGAATTGATAAATAATCAAAATCCCGAAGGATTTTGGATCAACGAAAACGGAAGATGGTGGGAGAAAGATCCGATTTTAGTGAGTTGTTATGCGATTTTATCACTGGAACGGATTCTTTACGCATTCTAAATTAAACCTCTTGCTCATCGATGATGTTTTGCCTCCCCAAAGGGCTCATTTCCTTCCTCCTAATCTTCCCTTTTTTGGGGGCCATTGGAGATTCTCCCGACTTGCCTGGGGAAGGCAGTTTATTCATTTACGCGGATCTAAAGGAGGGCGATTCAAAAGAAGTCGTAATGAAAAAACTCAGAGCTGGTGGATTTATTCAAATCTATGAAGAAAGGGACAAGGGACTGGTTCGATGTACGATTAAGTGGGATGGCATGCGTTACAACTTGGTCTGCAAAATAGTAAATGATGCATTGAAATTATGTTTGATTGAGGGACAAAGAGGATGGCAGGATTTTTTTTATGAAGATGTTGTCCGACCTGAGTGGAAACAATTGAGGAATAAAGTAACCGATCAATATGGAAAGGCTCAAAAATCCACTGGATTTCCAACCAATGATCAAGTTCCCCTCGATGATATGGGAGGTTTAGTCACCGACACCTGGGAATTGAAAGATCGATTGATCATGCTTACCGTTCAACGCTTTATGGTAAAGGACTGTTGCACCGAACAAATGCTTGAGTATTCTTGTTGTACATTACTGATCCAACCAAAGGTTACCAAGTAAGGAAACCTAGGTTTTTTGCAGATTTTCACCATGGGAATATTTTCTAAATTTAAAAAGGGTTTTCAACAGGGAGCTGGTGCATTGCAGGGCACTTTGTTGCGTATTACTGGTCGAGACAAGCTTGATGCCGATGATTTGGCTCAACTCGAGGAGGCCTTTTTTGCCGCTGATTTTGGGCTAGAGACGACCGAAGAAATCTTATCCGAAATAGAGAATGCCTTTCGAAAAGATAAAAATTTTAAAGGCAAGGATGCTGCCTCGGTAGCTCGTGAAGTACTATCTCGAAACCTTAAAGGAGCAGAGGGTAAGTTTGAGTTAGCTGGAAATGGGAATCCGGAGGTATTGTGTATGATTGGGGTGAATGGGGCGGGGAAAACTACAACTTGTGCGAAGTTAGGNCANCTATTACAGGCAAATGGNAAAAAGGTTTTATTGGGGGCCTGTGATACTTTTAGAGCTGCTGCCACCGAGCAACTTCGTGCNTGGTCGGAACGATTGAAGTTGGAATGTGTGTTTGGTCATCACGGAGCAGATTCAGCAGCGGTAGCATTTGATGCCTACTCAGCTGCTGCCGCACGCTCCACTGATCTGGTAATTATCGATACTGCTGGGAGATTGCATGTTAANGACAATTTAATGGATGAACTTTTTAAAATGAAGAGAGTACTTGGGAAAAAAGATGAACATGCCCCTCATCATTCCTGGCTTGTCGTCGATGGGTCTACCGGTACCAATGGCTTGGAGCAGGCGAAAGTTTTTAATGAAAAATTCGGTTTGACCGGTTTAGTAGTAACCAAGCTGGACGGTTCTTCAAAAGGCGGTGTCCTGGTCGCGATTTATCGGGAGCTCAAACTTCCCATCTACTACCTAGGATTGGGGGAATCTCCAGATGATTTGCAGCCTTTCTCGATCGACTATTATTTGGATTCTATTTTACCTCAAGGCGAGTCTGTAGCCGCCTAGTTGGTATAGCTACCCCAAGCTTATGAATCACCAAGAAAGCAGTCGATTTGAAGTTCTTCTTAAAGAAAGAAGTTACCCCATAGAAATGGGCCCTGGTTTAAAAGCGGTTATCCTTCAAAAAAAGGATGAGTTGATCGAAGCGGGCACCAAGGTTGTTGCAGTCGTGGATGATGGCATGCGTGCAGCCAATCCTGAATTCTTGAGTGAAATTTATAATTCCATTCCCTATTTGTCTTTACCATCCGGTGAAAAAACAAAATCCTCCAATCACCTGATTCAAATTTGGGATTTTCTTGCCAGCCAAAAGCTAGACCGATCAAGTTCCTTATTCGCGATTGGAGGTGGGGTAATCGGAGACTTAGCTGGTTTCGCCGCGGCATCTTATATGAGAGGCATATCGCTCTATCAAGTCCCTACAACCCTTCTTTCCATGGTGGATAGTTCGGTGGGAGGAAAAACTGGAATCAATCTGAAGGCAGGCAAGAACTTGGTAGGCTCTTTTCATCAACCAAAGGGAGTCTTCATGGATTTGAAGGTCTTGTCTACTTTGCCATCTAGGGAGTTCGCTGCTGGTATGGCAGAGGTAATCAAGTACGGAATGATTGGTAATCGCACCCTGTACGAAAAAATAGCCAGTCAAACCAAGCCTCTCTCTTATGATTCCCCAAGTTTACTCGACCTAATACAAACTTGCTGCATCGAGAAAGCTCGCGTGGTTCAAGCCGATGAGAGAGAGATGGCATCGGACGGGGGAGGCCGAGCTTTACTGAATCTCGGGCACACTTTCGCTCATGCCATAGAAGCCGTTGCAGGTTATGGTGATTATTTGCACGGAGAAGCAGTTAGCATCGGCTTACTTTGTGCTTTACGTCTTTCTAAGTCTCAAGGCTTTTGCATGGAAGATCCGGAGAGTATGCTAGTAGACATCTTGAGTTCTTACGGTTTGCCGACTGCATTAAAGCATTCCTTGTCCATCTCGACCCTCATGGAGAAGATGCGTTCTGATAAGAAAGTTTCTCACGGAAAATTGCGTTTCGTGATGATGAAAGAGATCGGAGACGCTTTTGTGGAAGAAATCAGTGAAATCTGCAAAATTGAAGAGGTTTGGGCGAGCGTGGGAGCTGCATAATTCTTTCTCTCGATGAGTATCGAAAGAAAAGTGATCGAGGCTTATTTTGAGAGCAATGGATTTTTGGTTAGACAAGCGGGAGAGTCGCAGCCAGAGACCGGAAAGAAAAAATTTTCGCCTCTTCCAACTATTGCCGTTTTTAACCCCACGAAATCTGAAAATACGGATGATTTAAGTTTTAGGATTTTCACTGGTGACCTGTCAAACATTCGATCCGCTCTGGTCTCACTCCTAGGATGGGATAATACGACCTTTTCCAATGATTGCCTGAGTAGTGACACTCGGTTATCCAAGTTTTTCAAGAATGAAGCGGTTTCAGAAAGATTGTCGATTGGTTTTCAACCCAGCCCATTTCTTGCGGAAAGTGGAATGGGAGATTTTTTACGCTTATTGATAATACCGAGCTTTCCTCGGAACGAGCAAAAGATTAAAATTCTTACGGATTCTCTGAAATCTGCTGGGGTGGATGGCGTTTTGACTCTCCGATCCATTTTAGAAAACTTACTCAGGCAAACTTCTCCTTCTCATTCTTTTTTGAATCAAGGTGTTTTCCATATGCTTAAATTGTTAAAAGCTTATGATCTCGTAAAAGAGCCACAGCTTGATATGTTTGAGGGATCGTAAATATGACTGTTGAAATTCATCCAACTGCTCTGGTTGATCCTAAATCTGAATTGGATGATGGGGTTTTGGTCGAGCCCTATGCCATTGTCGAAGCAGGAACCACTATTGGCAAGGGTACCAAGGTGGAAGCCCATGCAATCATCAAGAGAGGTACAAGCATCGGGGAATCCTGTACCATTGGGCACTTTTCAGTAGCTGGTGGGTTACCTCAGCATCTTTCATTTGACCCCAATACGGTATCCTTCGTTGACATTGGGGATTCGGTTCGAATAGGGGAGGGAGTTACCATTCATCGGTCGATCCATGAAGAAAAAAATACCATCGTTGGAGATCATTGTTTTTTGATGGGTAATTCTCATGTAGCTCATGACTGCAAAATGGGAAAAGCTGTGCTTGTGGCAAATGGAGCTCTTCTTGGGGGGCATGTGGAGCTTGGTNACGAAGTATTTATTGGTGGAGGTGCTGCTCTACATCAATTTGTNCGGGTTGGAGATGGAGCCATGCTGGGAGGATTGGCTGAGATTTCAGCGGATGTGCCACCTCAAATTACGGTTGCTGGAAGGAATCTTGCCAGCGGACTAAATCTGATTGGACTAAAAAGAAGGGGAGCAAAAAGAGAGGAAATTGCAGAACTTAAGAATTTATATCGCCACTTTCTTTCCAAACCTGGCAATTTGAAGGGCAGGGCGGAAGAACTCTTGGAATCTTCCTCTGTTCCGAAGACTGAATTAGGACTAAATTTCACTAAGTTCTTTCTTTCGGGAGATCGAAATTTTGCCAGAAGTCGTAATTTGAGCAAAAATAAAGTCACCCAAGAAGACTTCTAAAAATGAATTTGAATGTAGATGACCAGATGCTTTACCGAGTCGGTAATGAAAATCTGGTTCGGGTTACCCCGAATGCGGCAACAAAAATTGATGAGTTGAAGCAGAGAGAAAACCAAGGTGATTTTCTTCGTATCCGCATTACTGGAGGGGGTTGTAATGGACTTTCTTACAAAATGAAATTTGTCGAGGATGGAAAAGAGGGTGATATCTTAGTGTCCTCGGCAGGCGTGCAGGTTCTGGTTGATTCAAAGACCACTTTATATCTACGTGGGACAACTTTGGACTATTCTGACAAACTGGTAGCTGGGGGCTTTAAATTTTCAAACCCGAATGCAAAGGCAAGTTGTAGTTGTGGAGAAAGTTTTAATTTATAAATCGAATAAGCAGAAATTAAGGCTTGCAAGCATTTGATTTATGATGAACTTGTAAGCATTTAATTATTGAGCCAATTGATTTACAACAGAATACACAGCTAACCACATGGTAAAGAAACCAAGTGGTAACAAGAAACGGCACAATNACCGTAACTTCATTAGAAAAAACGACAAAATTCGTGCTCGTGAAGTTAGAGTTATTGGTTCAGAAGGAGAAATGCTAGGGGTAATGCCCCCAGAAGAAGCACTCAAAATCGCAAAATCCCTGGGTNTGGATTTGGTTGAAGTTGCATCTTCGGCAAATCCTCCCGTTTGCAGAATTTTAGAATTTGGAAAATATAAGTACGAGCTTAGTAAAAATAAAAGAAATAAAGAGAAGACTGCAAAACGCGTGAAAGAGGCAAAGTTCCGCCCTCGGATTGAGGAGCACGATTATGTCACGAAACTTAGGCGTTCGGAAAAGTTTTTACACCAAGGAAATAAGTTGAAAATNACCCTGATGTTCCGGGGGAGAGAAATGGAACATATTGACCTTGGTATGAATTTGGTAAAGCAGGCTATTAAGGATTTATCCGGAGTTGGTAAGGCAGATGACACCCCCAAGCTCAGTGGACGCTTTATTATTGTCAATCTTTCTCCGCTTCCACAAAACCAAAGAGTTTTACGCTACAACTCGGAAGAAGAAGCGGAAGTCGAAGATACTGAAGAAGAAAGCGACGAGGACTTTTCTGAAGAAAATTCAGAAGGTGCCGAAGCTACCTCTACCTGAGTATACTCAACTTTTTCATGGGAGCTTTTGATTTCCTACTTGTCGCAATCGGAGGTGCGCTCGGATCTTTGCTCCGGGGCATAATCTCGTATTTTTTAATAAGTTTTTCTCCCTGGCCCACATTGGCAGTAAACTTAATCGGTGCTTTTTTCATTGGAGTATTGGTAAAACTGATGGAAAATTCAACCAGCCCAGATTATTTCCGTGCTTTTTGGATCATTGGGGTTTGTGGAGGATTTACTACCTTCTCTACTTTTGGAATGGAAATGATGGAATTTATTAAGGCATCTCAATGGACGATGTGCTTGATTTATGTGACCTTGAGCGTGGTCGGTTCACTCTTCGCGATTTTCGGAGCATTTCGGCTTTTAGCATTTTTACAGGCTTNAGCCTTGTATCTTGCCAAAAAGAGAAAGNTGTAAGAGGTTGGNTNTAATATGAGGTTNTTTTGGATTATCCCNATTCTTNTAGGGTTNNCAGTCGTTCCGTTTTTTGGNTCNGTCTCATCCAATCCNTTCCTNCGCCCTGGATCNCNGCAAAAGCCTCCCCCGCCNCCCAAGCCTCTTCCTCCTACGAACTTCCAGAAATCAAATGCGGAAAAGGAAGTCGAATTTCGAGGCTATTATCTTTTGAATGGAGTTCCTTTTTTTTGTATTTTTAACAAAAAAACTGGGCATGCAGAATGGTTGGCAATTTCAGAGTCGAGCTTCGATTCCTACTTAATTCAACAATTTGATCAGGAAAGTGAGAAACTCACCATTTCCTTTGATGGTCACTCTTTTTCATTATCCCTCATGGATTCCAAAACAGGAGGTGGAAATAATCCCTCTTCCAATATTGCCCCTAACAAATCCTCGACGCCGTCGGGCTCTTCAGGGGCAGCCAAACAAGTAACAAGGTTTATGCCCCCTCGACCCAAAACGACTCCTTCTTTGCCCAGTTGGCTGGTAAACAAGAGATCAAATGCTGGAGGCGTTCCTAATTCAGCACAAGCCCAACCGACANGTTCTCCCGCTTACTCCGGGGCGGTACCTCGGCGTACGGTACCGGGTCCNTTTTTTCCTGGTTCAACCGGTCGAATCGATTCCCCAACCCCTACGGCTTCTACTCCGGGGCAATCGCTGGGATCCACAACTAATCGAGTCCCAGATTCCTCCAGTGTTGCAGCTGGTCAGTCAACCTCACCTCAAAATGCAGGTACTTCTTCCGTCTCCGCTGATAATCAAGTCCTGAATGAAAATACAGCTACTACGGGCAGTGAGAATGCAATTTCGCTGGATGATCTGCCCCCGCCTCCACCTCCACCCAATATTCTTCCACCCAGCCCACCTCCTGATATTCAACCCTCGAGAGATGAATAAATGGCTGCTTCCCTTTTGTTTTAGTCTATTTCTCAATGCCCTTGATGGAGAGAGAATACGTAGAATAGGCAAATTAGAGTCTCAAACTTGGGATCAACATATTTTTTTAGGACAGAACCAAGGATCTTACTTACCATCCGAGGACTTTCCTGATTTAGGTACAGTTGGAGTTTTGAGATCGGATAGTGGATTCCTTGGAACTGCGACCCTGATAGCTCCTGACTTAATTGTCACTGCTGCTCATGTAGTCAAAAACTCCCTTACCGACCCCAATCCGGAAGATGAAAATTGGCAATTTATTCTTTCTTCTGATTTTGAACAGGCAACGATTGCCGAATCCTTTGAGGTTTCAAACTTTGTAATACATCCTGCTTGGACAATTCGTCAAAATGACGGGATCAATAATGGAAATGGAGACGGGGACCGTATTGGAGTCGATCTTTGTCTGGCTTTTTTAAAAGAAAAAGTTTTGGAAATGTATCCCATGCCTTTACCAAACGGAAACTTTGCAAGTATTGGCGAGCAAGTAATTATTGCTGGATACGGAACGAGGGTGGATGGATTAAATGGAGTAATCCATTCAAATAACTCCAACCGATTAGCTGGTGAAAATATCTTGGATCGGGTAGTAGAGCAAATTTCTATCCCATCCCTTTCGGATCAATATTGGGGTGGGGTGTTGGCCGTAGATTTTGATTCTCCCCAGCAAAATACCAATTTTCTAGGTGAGGAATACCCATCGATTGATTATCTTGGAACTGGAACAAGCGATGCCAACCCTTTGCCTCTGGAAGTTAGTACTGCAGTCGGGGATAGTGGAGGGCCGGTCTTAACCAATTTTGAAGGACGATGGCGAATCAATGGCGTAGTATCTTATGGGACCAACTACTCCTTGTACGGGGATATTACTGTCTTTACTCGTTTGGCCAGCCACCAGGAGTGGATCAATCAATATCTACCCGCGTGGAACGAAGCTAAAATTCTTCAAGGTGGAAGCTGGATGGAACTCAAATGGTTTGGGGCATTCTTGCCCTTTGACCAAGGTTGGAATTTTCATTCTCAATTAGGATGGTTCTTCACTGCTGATCCAAAAGGGAGCAGTTTCTGGTCTTGGCATCCGACCATCGGTTGGTCATGGGTTTATGCTGGAGTCTTTCCTTTTTTATATTCCGATGAGCGAAAAAATTGGTTCTACTTGGATAGGCAATCAAGTAACCCAGAAAGATGGCTAATTTATGATTACAGTATCGCATCTTGGGAGATAATCACGAAAGTGTTGTAATCAAAGAATGTTAATTCCCAATTTTAGTATAAACCCGTTACAAACTTTATGACACCTTTGCTGAATTTATTCATCAAGCGCGATTTGTTGTGGCAATTCTTGGTTCGAAATATCAAGTCCCGGCATCGAGGTAGTATCCTGGGAGCTTTCTGGTTACTTGCCAACCCTTTGCTNATGCTAAGCCTGTATGTATTCGCNTTTGGGGTTGTCTTTGGCGGACGCTTTACGGATTCGCCCAACGAGTCCACCCTTGATTATGCCCTTGGAGTATTTCTTGGTCTGANTGTATTAAGNCTGGTTTCAGGGGTCATCGGTGCCGCTCCCGGGATCATCGTAGNTCAACCAAATTTCGTCAAAAAAGTGGTCTTTCCCTTAGAAATCTTACCNGCAGCATCGGTNGGGGCTTTAGCCTACGATATGTTAATTGGTTTNGGACTTTGTCTGCTTGGGGTTACGATTTTCGGGGTGGGCCTTGATCTTTCCGTATTCTTGGCAATTATAATTTTAATGCCTGCATTTTTAATCGCCCTAGGATTAGGCTGGTTTTTCTCAGCCTTGGGAGTTTTTATTCGAGATATCAGTCAAATAGGTTCATTCCTCGGGCTAGCCCTACTATACTCCAGCGGAGTTTTTTATTCGGCGGCAAAGGCAAAGGCAACCGCACCNGAAATCTGGACCTTCTTGCAGTGGAATCCATTGCTGCAAATTATTGATTCTCTNAGACAGGTAGTNCTGTGGGGNGGAGTACCCAACTGGAGTTCGATCGTTTANTGCTGGATATTCGGTTTTGTTTGTCTCTTTGTTGGATCCTGGTTTTTTAACCGCCTTCGCCCAGCCTTCGCAGATGTGCTTTAAGTATCTGGGTAANTTTCTTTGGCGATNTTACTCCAAGTATGCTGAGCACTCCACTTTTGCCCCTGCATCCCCATCTCTTTTCTAAGCTTTTTACTTTCGATTAATCTTAAAAGATTTTGCTTCAACTCATCTAATTTTTCAGGGTTGGACAGCAGTCCGGTTTCTCCATCCAGGACCGCGTCCTCTACTCCACCCACTCGGGTCGCTATGATGGGCAAACCATAAGCAGAGGCTTCGAGGTAAACAAATCCAAAGCCTTCTACACTGTCTTTTAGAGTNTTTGGAGTTAAGCAGAAGATATCNGAGTTCCTNTAGAAAGNGGACAATTCAGTTTCTGAGATATCTCCCATGAATTCAATTNTNCCATTGAATTTATGGCTCNAAGATAGAATCCCCTGATGATATCTTTTATCTTTGATGGGGCCGATAAAAATGATTTGTATTTTTGATTGTAATNCTATCGGAAGCATGGATGCAGCCTGTAGAAGTAATATTTGTCCCTTTCTTGGGTGAATTCTGCCAACNCAAAGAATTTGNAGCATTTCCGAATCCTCTTCAATCCGAGCTTTTGTAGGGCTACAATCAACCACCCTTGATGGTGCTCCTGGGATTAATTTCAATTTCGAAACGGACGGAGGGCAAAATTCGGAACACTTTTCATAATTGAATTTTGAAAGCACATGAATGGTTTCACAACTTCGTAGAAAACGGTGAAAAAAGAATCTTTCAACTGGATTTTGAGTAAACTTTAAAAGTTCCGAACCATGAATGGTTACCATGATTCGGTTTTGCGGGGGAAGCAGGTGTCCAAAACGGATGAAAGCTTTACAGACTCCCATGTCTGCAACATGGAGCAGAAACTTTTTATCCTTTCGATTATAATATCTCCATATAAAAAACAGTAGGCGAAGCGAAGAAACCCAACTCTGGGATCCTTCCCATGAAAGTTTCCTAAGTTTTGGCCCTTGATGAAGTGCTGAGCCCTTGGGTGCAACCACTTCGATTTCAGCACCCAATTCAAAGGCAGCCATCGCCAATTCGTGACAATACACTCCCGCACCTCCTCTAATAGGGGGATACTCGTGGGTTAGAAGAATGATCTTATCTGCCATAGGGAACTTTCATCATTTCAATCTTTTGCTTCACCGCGACNAAAATTTTGACTACGATGGTTTCGAAGCATGAATTATAAGAAAATCTTGATAACCGGTGGATCTCGTGGAATAGGGCATGCCTTGGTTGAGAAATTTCAAAATCCAGTTTCCGAAATTCATTCGGTTTCAAGAAGCCTTTCTGATCATTCTGAGTCAAATTGTATTCAGCATCGGTGCGATCTCTCTTCCGTGAGTCAGACGAAAGCATTCCTTGATAATTTCATCCATGATCATGGAGTCCCTGATTTACTTATCAACAATGCGGGCTCCGGTACCTTCTTTGAATGGGGTCAATTTCCGGTTGATGAGATTGAAAAGCAAATCAACTTGTTATTTACAATTCCCATTCTTTTTTCCCGAACTTTTGCTCCCTTGATGGCAGAGCAAAAGAAGGGGACGATTGTGAATATAAGTTCACTGGCTACTTTGTATCCCTTGCCATTCATGCCCTTGTACAATGCCAGTAAGTCTGCACTTTCTTCCTTTTCTCAATCGATGATGCTTGAATTTCAAACCCGTCCTAAGTTCATTGATTTCCGCCTGGGTGATATCTCTTCTGAATTCAATAATGCCCAGACAAAGCAATCTGAGAATAAATGGAGTGAAAGAATGAAGAGTGCATGGCATCAGATCGAAAAGCAACTTTTGGACTCCCCCAAGCCAGAAATCGCTGCGGTGCAACTCCAAAAGATTATTGCTCAGGAAAAATCTGGCGTGTTTTACGGGGGTGGATTTTTTCAATCCAAAATAGCCCCGAGGGTTAGAATATTTTTAAACCATAGGGGCTCATTATTTTTGTTGCGTAAACGTTACTTTACCTAGAAATTATTTTATCCACCAAGTATTTTGCCCCCAAGACCCCACCCCTCAAAAGGTTTAACCTTATTNATTTACCTTAATCATAAAATTATGAATCGAAATATCCATAACTTCTTTAAAGCCATTACATTGATTTTTAGCTTCCTTTTCACAAGCGCTTTTGCAAATGGATTGGCCCCCGATTCAATAGATGGATCTGTCATCACCTACACCGAGCCTGGTAGTACCGATGTATCGAGTGTTAATTTTTCTTCGGACGGAAAGGCGTACGATGACAACTCTGGAGAATGGAAGACTTACTTTATTTATGAAAAAATTTCTGAAAATGTTGCCCGACTAACGTACACATATTCTAACGAACAACCTCCCCAACCTGAAGTCGAGACACTCACTTTTACCTCGGCAAATGGTGGAACTTACGACGGCGTTGAGTACGCTGGCACTACAATGACAAATCCAATTGATCAGCATTCTGGGCAATTTTCGATAACTTTGAGTTCAGGTATTGATCATTCAATTGCTGGTCAAACTGGATCTGCCCCGGACTCTATTGCCGGAGTTTCAATATCCTACGCTGAAATTGGAAGTTTAGAAACTACTTCTTTTTCCAATGATGGAAAAGTTTATGGGGACAAAGATGGAGAATGGACTTATTACGAGTACATGAAACTTTCTGAAAATGTTGGTCAAGTTACCTACACTTTTTCTAACGAATCAAATCCTCAACCTGAGGTAGAAACTTTAAATTTTACTTATCCCAATGGAGGTAATTATTCATGGACTGAGTATACGGATTCTACCCAAAGCACCCCTCAAGATCAAAGCATTGGTTTGTTCTCTTTAAATTCTAGCTCTGTAATCGCACCTGATAGTCTTGTAGGATTTACGATTCGAGCAGAATTAACTGCCAATGACGGGTACGAGTCGGTTTTCAAACTTACTTTTGAGGATTCACAAGTCATACAATCATCTGAAGATGGAACGAGTACTAATTCAATGACCTACACTATGCTTAAACCAAGCCCAACCAAGCTTGCCATAACCCTTGTAGATACNGATTCTGCAGATAATGTTCTGACCTTAAACTTTGCTGATAGTATGTCAGGGATTGGCATATTTGACGATTATGCCAATTTTACATCCTCACCCGATTCTTCCTTTGCTGCGACTTCTACTCCGGGAAAATACTTGGATTTACAAGGGAGTGGGGTGGTCACTTTCTCAGTGATATCGCAATCTGATTCAGATCAAACCTCAAATATTGACGGGATTGGTTCAGGGGGCGAAACTCCAGGTGGCATTGATGGTCAACCGATGGAACCGGGAACTGGAGGCGAAGGGGGAGAAAACCCCGCGAATGCGGATGAAGCATTGGCAGATTTTGATGCCCAGACTTATTTGGATATGAACCCGGATCTNAAGGATGTNTTTGGNGACNANTTNGANGCNGCNAANNANCANTTTACTGAANCAACGGNTTTACCGAAGGNCGACCTTACANGGANACCGCTGAGGCATGGGGCACAAGTAGATAATACTCACGATGGAATGGGTATGATGGGACCTAGGATTGAGTGGTTACCACCTGAAGAAGTGGATAGTTTTGTCTACGCTTGGATTGGAGATCAGCCTAAATTTCAAAATGCCAGAATTATGATGGCCGAAAAATTGTTCGATACAAAAGATCAAAATCGTTTTATTTACCATGTGGATTTGGATAATGGCTTTCGTTTGATTTTTGATTCCAACCAAGATTTTGTACATGCTGAATCATCAGATGAATTTGCATATGTGGAAGAGGAGTCTCTTGCTCTGGATGCTTTGCCCACTTCGGTTTCTGATGCCCTCCAAAATTCAAATCCCGATTACACCATCACAGAAGTGGTTAAGGAATTTGCCTTTGATTCCGAACCTGATGTTTCGGGGGAGAGAAAATTTATCTACATAGCAGTGATTGAAAAAGACGGTGAAAAATTAGAAGTTGGTCTCGATCAAAATGGATCCATTCTTCTTACAACGGATTTCGTGGAGTCAGAATTCGAACAAAATGAGTGGAAACCGGTTGAACTTCCTCAAACTGCCAAAGATTATTTGGCAACTAATTATAAAGATGGAGATTTTCCAATCGGATACTTCGTGGAAGAACGCCCTACTGGTCAAGGGAATGAACTGGTGGCCATTCTCGACAACGGGGTAGAGGTCATTTTTGATGATCTTGGTGGTTCGCCCAGAGAAATGGACCCTTGGAAAATGTTGGAAGAAAACTTGGATGCCGGATTGAAATTTGATTCTTCTCGTTCGTCCTGGGGGGATGCCAGAGCAGATTTTGCTTCGGCAGGCTCTTATGTTCATATTCAGAAAGTGGAGGAT
>NHDN01000045.1 GCA_002171765.1 Verrucomicrobia bacterium TMED60 | reverse complement strand
AAGAGATTTGGTAAATTGGAGGCTTCTCGGACATGCCCTCCAAGAAAAAAGGCTTTTGAATCTTCAAGGTGTCCCGAGCTCAGGAGGAGTTTGGGCCCCTGCTCTTAGCTTCCATGACGGCCTTTTTTACTTATGCTACACCGTGGTTCATCAACACGAAGCCGCCACTAAAGACACCCCGAATTTCTTAATTACTTCCCCCTCTATTGATGGACCTTGGTCCGATCCGGTTTTCATTAATTCGTCCGGCTTTGATCCTTCCCTGTTCCACGATGATGATGGTAAAAAATACTGGCTCAATATGGTCTGGGATCATCGCCCGGNAAAGCATCCCTTTTATGGAATNGTTCTCCAGGAATNCGATCCCAAAGCCCAATCGCTGGTTGGAAAATCAAAATTGATTTTTAANGGGAGTACCTTGGGTTTGACNGAAGGNCCTCACCTATACAAAAGGAATGGCTTTTATTACTTACTAACTGCGGANGGTGGAACNGAGTACGAACATGCAGTCTCCCTTGCCCGTNCCNCCNAACTTGCCGGTCCCTATGAAATCCATCCNCANAACCCGATTTTGACTTCTTCGGGCAAACCCGAACTTAAACTTCAAAAAGCGGGCCATGCCAGTCTTATTGAAACCAAAGAAAACCAGTGGTATATGACTCACCTTTGTGGGCGTCCCCTTCCTGGAACCAATAAATGTAATCTCGGAAGGGAAACTGCGATTCAAAAAGTGGAATGGCGTGACGATGACTGGCTCTACCTCAACAACGGTGGAAATCAGCCTCATGAGCAGGTGCAACCACCACTCCTTGAGCCATGCCCATGGGATGAATTGCCAAACCCCCTCCCTTTTGACTCTCCNCATTTCGCGATACCTCGAGGTCCANCNAGTTCGGTAATNATTGAANCCGATGGCCTTACCTTAGTCGGNATGGAGTCTCTGGAGTCAAACTTTGAACAGNCCATGCTGGCCAGACGNNTAACNTCTCAAAGATTAACCGCNACNACCAAGCTTTCTTTCCAGCCAGAAAACTTCCAGCAAATGGCTGGCCTGGCTGCCTATTACAATACTTATCTTTTTCACTACCTGTATCTATCGAACGACGAAGAAAGAGGACTTTGCCTCCAGATACATAGCTGTGATGACGGCAGCTCCACCTTCCCACTCGGTCCAGAAATCGTTCCGGTTGCGAGTGGTTCGATCTATTTACGAGCGATCTTTGACGATAGCTCTTTAGAATTTCANTTTTCACAAGATGGGGAATACTTTAAAAAGGTNGGCCCGACCCTGGATGCCTCCATCCTCTCCGATGATCATGGTAAACACTGGGGTTTCACCGGTACTTTCATCGCCCTTGCATGCCAAGATCTGAGCGGAAATAAACTGCCTGCCTTTTTCCACTACCTGGAAACCACCCCTAACGCATCCTAAATATGAATCGTACTTTTTTTATCGCTCTAACGGTCTCCCTCGGAGGCTTTCTTTTTGGATTCGACATGGGTATCATCTCGGGCGTCATGGATACCGCCGGTCCCTTTTTCGGCCTGGACGANACCCAGATTGGCTGGGTCACCAGCTGCCCCACNTTTGTTGCCATGTTTGCCATGTTGGTAGCCGGTCGGGCCAGTGATGCTATCGGCAGAAAACCCATTCTTATCATGGTTGCATTTCTCTATGCAGTCTCGGCGCTTCTATCCGCGTATGCAATGTCTTATGATATCCTNTGGATATCCCGAATGATTGGAGGAGTAGCCTTTGGGGCAGCCTTGATTTTGGCCCCCCTTTACATCGCTGAAATTGCTGGAGCGNAGAACCGGGGTAAACTCGTTGCNACCCAGCAACTTAATATCATGCTTGGTTTTTTCGTCGCTTTCTTAAGTAATTATTTATTCAACAAATATTCACCCGGNNCNGAATTTCTGACCAAAGAGAACCTCTGGCGATGGATGCTTGGTNTCGAAGCCATTCCAGCAATTTTNTACTTCATCTTCCTTTTCTTCGTCCCGAAAAGCCCTCGCTGGTTATATGCTCAGAACCGNAAGGNTGAGGGCAAGAAAGTTTTAGAACTNCTCCATGGTAAGGAATTGGCATCGATCGAGGGTGNTNCCATCGAGAAAAGCCTCGAAGACGAAAAAAATATTAAAAAAGCTTCCTTCCTAGANTTATTCANGCCAGCCCTGCGCTTCATTGTGGTACTCGGATTGATCATCGGAATTTTACAACAGGCATCCGGGATTAATGCGATATACTTTTACGCCACCTCCATATTTAAACTAACCGGAATNGGTACCGACAACGCATTCGCACAAGGAGCAATTCTGGGATTAACCTCNGTGGTCTGTGCNGTGATTGCCATGGTTCTAATGGACCGAGTCGGTCGTCGTCCGCTCATGCTCGNCGGTGTTGCCGGNATCACCGCCAGCCTACTACTTTGCTCCTACGAATTTGGTCAGGCAAAATACCAACTCTCACCCGAAAAAATCTCCGAGGTCTGCCNGACGGATGCACTGGAAAAAACGCAATCAGAGCTTGAACAAAAGGAAATTGCAGCGGGAATGCTTTCCAAATTTGACCAAAAGGCTTTGCAAAATACCATTGGTTCGATAGCCAAGCTTTCTGAAATAAGAGAGAAACTTTCGGTAATAGAGGATACAGTTTCCTATGAAAACGACATCGTTTTTAAACAAGAGTTAAGAAAGCTTTTGGTGAAGAATGCGGGAAATGAAGACGATTTTTCACTGTACAACCACAGCAAAAATGCATTTTTGGAAACTGCGATCCAGATGAATGCCTTTAATGTACTCATTGGTGTCTTGGGATTCATCGCTTTCTTCAACCTCTCTTTGGGACCCGTAATGTGGGTTATGCTTTCTGAAATGTATCCAAACAAAATTCGTGGATTAGCTATTGGAACCATTGGTTTAGTGAATTCATTTACTGCTTGGCTTGTAACCCAAATCTTTCCATGGGAATTGTCTAATTTAGGCGGCTCCACAACCTTTTTGATCTTTGGCCTTATCACACTTGTAGGCTTCTTCATACTCTTCAAACTTCTCCCCGAAACCAAGGGTAAATCTTTGGAACAACTGGAATCTGAATTGATTAAGAACTAACCCCATTTTTCATTTTGTCCTTTACCATGAAACTACTTACTTTTTGGAAACTCTTTTCCATCGCACTGTTCTTTTACAACATGGGCTTTGGCCAAATTACCGGACGGTTCGCCCCACCTCCCGGGAAGATTCTCGTCTTTGCCGGTCAGGATAATCAGTCGGTTGGCGGAACCGCCAAGTACCGGGACGGCTATGTTGACAACATTGGGGTTCCAGCTGGAATCACCCATTATGTTTATTTCACCGAAGGTTGGACTAATAAATTCAACCGGAGCTTCGCAAAAGGAAAAGTGGATGGTCTCAANGAAGAAACCGAGTGGGCTGCGGGACCGATGAATCAGAAAGCTTATCTCGACTCACCGGTTCTCGACCGATGTGTGATGCATCTTTCTATTTCAATGGAGGGAAATTCAGAAGACAAAGTTGCCGATGGTTCTTACGACCACCTCATTGATGAGTTAGTCGACTTCGTACGGGATCATTCGGATCATCCATTCCTTATCCGCATAGGTTATGAATTTGATGGAAGTTGGAATGCCTACGATCCAGTCAATTTTAAGGCCGCTTTTCGCAGGATTGTAGAAGCTCTGCAGGATGCAAAGCTTACCAACTTTGCCACCGTGTATGCTTCATCCAGCGGGGCAAAACCACAACAATTTATCGACTACGATCCCGGCACCGAATACTATGACTGGGTGGGTTATTCTTGGTGGGGTGGTGACCACGACGGCAAGGCAGCTCTTGATTTTGCACGTAAAGTAAACAAACCAGTTTTCATCGCCGAGGCCACGCCCCGTGGTATTTTCTTTGAAAAAGAAGACCCGCAGGGAATTTGGGACTCTTGGTTTACCAAGTTTTTTCTTCACATCGAAGACAACAAAGATGTGGTTCGGGCCATTTCCTACATTAATGCGGATTGGGAAGCCCAGGATATGTGGGCAGGGGACGGATGGGGCCAAACCCGACTGGAGACTGCTCCCCTACTTAAATCAAAATGGTTGGAGAAAATGGCTGAAAGCCAATTCGTCAATGCATCAGATAAGCCTTTCAGCCTGATCGGGTTTCCCACTGAAAAAGCACGAACTTTACTTTCTGGCTCATACAAAGATCCCTCTCTTCCGATTGAAAGCAGAGTTGAAGATCTAATTAAACGAATGACCGTGGAAGAAAAAGTGGCCCAATTAACAGGGTGGTGGGATCCCAACGAAGAAAAACTTCTGAAAGAAGGGAAGATTTTCGATCCTTCTTTCTACGCGAACCACTGCCCTCATGGGATCGGGCAACTCGGCCCCCTTCATAATATGACCGTGGAAGAGGACATCCGGCAATACTCCGCAGTACAGGAATACTTCCGAAAGCGTACCCGCTTGGGAATACCTGCCATTCAACATGATGAAGCTGCTCACGGCTTCATGCGGTTCGAGGCAAACTCCTTCCCTTCTCCCATTGGACTTTCCTGTGCTTGGAATCCTGACCTTATGCAGGAAATTTATGACCAGGCCGCTCGGGAAGCTCGATCTCGCGGAGTTTCTCACATTCTATCCCCTATCGTCGATGTTGCCCGCGACCTAAGATGGGGAAGAGTAGACGAAACCTTGGGAGAAGATCCATTTCTGGTTGGNCGCTTGGGAGAAGCGATGGTNCGNGGGCTTCAAGGGTCTTCAAACGGAGAAATTGACTCGGATCATGTGGCTGCAACCTTAAAGCATTTTGTGGGCTACGCTGGAACCGAAGGTGGCCGAAATCGATCCCCCTACCCCTACGGTCCGCGCTACCTACTCGACCATGAAGTCGCCCCCTTTCGCCATGTGATTCAATCGGCACGCCCCGCTTCCGTAATGGCAGCATTTAATGAAGTGGATGGATTGCCCTGCCATGTAAACCCCTGGATCCTCACCGATGTACTTCGGGAGCGAATTGGTTTTAAAGGCCTTGTAATCGGGGATTATCAAGGAATTGATTTGGTCCGCCAGTATCAAAAAATTGGAACTTCGAATGCGGATGCGGCCCGCATGGCTCTTCAGGCAGGACTCCAGCTTGAACTTCCCAACAACTTTGGGTTTCAACATCTTGCCCAGCTTATTAAGGAAGGAAAGGTTGCCCTTTCCAAAGTCGACGAGGCAGTCCGGGCAGTTCTGGCATTGAAGTTTCGCCTCGGCCTCTTTGAAGCACCCTTTGAATTAAATCGAAAAAAAGCACTTTCTCACTCCCGATCAGAAAAGGCGGTTGAACTTAGTCGAAAGGCAGCCCGCGAATCAATCGTTTTACTCCGCAATGACCGGGGCTTACTTCCTCTTGATAAAAAGGCCGGATTGACCATTGCCGTGATTGGTCCCAATGCCAAGGTATGCAGGCTGGGTAACTACTCCGGACGACCGCTCAAAACTGTTTCGATCTTTGAAGGAATCCGGAGCTTTGTGCAGGACCCGACAAAGCTTCTCTTTGCGGAAGGATGCAAGGTCGCACACAATGACACCGGTGATTCCTACTCCAATTGGCGTTATGTCAACGAGGTTGACTACGCAACGGTCGAGGATAACCGCAAGCTTATCTCCGAAGCAGTCGAAGTCGCGGCCNAGGCTGATGTTGTAATTCTGGCAATTGGAGAAAGCGTTCTGCTCAACCGTGAAGCATGGGGAGGAAACCATGTGGGAGACCGCTCCACCCTTGATCTTACCGAAGCCCAGGAAGTACTGGCCCAAGAAGTACTGAAAACGGGCAAGCCAGTCATTGCCTTTTTGAATCATAGTAAACCCATAACTCTGGGTACCCTGGGAGATAAATTTTCAGCAATTGTGGCGGCTCATTATGCTGGACAAGAGACNGGCACTGCCGCCGCAGAAATTCTATTTGGCTCCACCAATCCATCCGGAAAACTTACCCTCAGTTGGCCAAATTCGATTGCTCAGATCCCAGCCCATTACAGCCAACACAATAGTGCCCTTATCTTTGATTATCTTGATGCTCCCAAAGGTGCTGAATATCCTTTCGGGTATGGTCTGAGCTATACCAAATTCCAATATGGAGAGCCTCAATCCTCTTCACCCAGTATTCGACCCGGGCAAAAGATTACGGTCAGCTTTGACCTAAAGAACATTGGGAAACAGGCTGGAACCGAGATCGTTCAACTCTATGTTTCCGGAGAAAGTTATGAGATCGGGCGACCCATTCTGGAACTTAAAGCGTTTGACCGGGTTCATCTCAAACCTGGGCAGAATACCACGGTCTCACTTGAACTTGATGCGGATGACCTTCATTTCCATAATTCCAAATTGGAGAGAGTCTTACCCTCCGGGAAATATAAAATTCGGGTAGGAGGTTCTTCCCAATCTCTNTCCAAACCGATTGAATTAAAGACCATTCCCGAACGGGTTTCTTCCGGTACTTCTTCCATCGTCCCAAATCAGGGCCCACTCTATGCCGCTCCCCCCAAACCTAAACCNAAAGGCCTTAATGTTTTGTTTNTAGCCATCGATGACTTGAGGCCCGAGCTTGGAGCTTATGGATCCAAGGTGAAAACTCCAAATATGGACCGTTTGGCTTCGACTGGAACTCTCTTTCGCCGGGCTTATTGCCAGCAAGCCGTCTGCGGAGCTTCCAGGCTTTCGATTATGGGTGGACTTTACCCTACCCTCACCAAGGAACAAACTTTTCATGTTTCAGGCTGGCGCCAAAGGCATCCTAATCTGCTTACTTTAAACCAACATTTTAAGGAACAGGGATACAATACTATCGGACTGGGGAAAATCTACCACGGAGTTGGTGGAGTTGGAGTCGACTCCACCCATTGGAATCAATGGATTCAGGTACATACCAAAGGACACTATTTAAAAAAGGAAAACCTGGACATCCTCCAGNNAGCAATNGCTGAGGCCAAAGTCGGAGATAATTATGACCCTCCCAAAGGCCCGATGACTGAAAGTGCTGAGGTGAGTGATGATGCTTATGTGGATGGAAAGCGTGCTCAAAAAGCGGTTGAATTACTTGCTGAGCTTGCCAAGCAGCCGGATCAGCCTTTTTTCCTCGCGGTCGGNATGACCAAGCCTCACCTCCCATTCGTAGCCCCCAAGAAGTATTGGGATCTCTACAATCGCAATGATTTCAAGATGCCTAAAAATACTGGTATTCCACCTGGATATCCAGTCCATGCAGCCAATCAATTTGCGTTGGAAATGAGCAAATACAGCGATTACCAAGGGAACGGACCTAAGGATTTCTCACAAGAAACGAACCAACGACTCCTTCATGGATACGCTGCATCCACCAGTTATGTCGACTCTTGCATTGGCAAGGTCTTGGATGGCCTGGAGAAATCTGGTTTAGCCGAAAATACCATTGTAGTCCTTTGGGGCGACCATGGTTGGAAATTGGGGGACCATTCCAGTTGGTGTAAGCATACCAATTTTGAATGTGATACTCGAGTGCCACTAATGGTTCGGGATCCGCGCCTGGAAGGGGGTAAAAGAACACCCCGGCTTGTGGAGTTAATCGACCTCTACCCTACCCTCTGTGATTTGACCGGGCTTCCGATTCCAGATCATTGTCAGGGTAGAAGCTTTCGGGGACTTTTAGAAGATCCTGANGCAGGACACCGTCTGGACGCTTATAGTTCCTACCCGGCCCATAAGATGACGGGACACAGCATCCGTTTCAAAAACTATCGATATACAGAATGGTTAGAGGAGGATGGAAAATCAGTTGCGAGCGTATTGACCGATCTTGCCGCTGATCCCGGAGAACAAACGAATGTAAAAAATGACCCTACCCATATGGANGGCCTGGCCTTAGCCAAGGAAAGGCTCCAACTGCGGATTAAAGAAGCANAACNGTCGGATTACCTTCCCTCCAAAGANGCCACNCCTGATCTCACTTTNCAAGTTTCACCCAATCANGATCAGGTAAAACAGAGAATTGAAGGATTTGGTGGTTCCATCGCTTTTTGGGGAACCAGACCGGACAGGAAGGCCATGAATCATGCCTTTGAAGAATTAAAGGTATCGATTCTAAGGGCCCANGGCGAAGTGGCACGNAAAGGNATCGTGGATCACAATAAGGAAGTTTTACAAAGAGCCATGAAGATAAATCCNGAACTCCAGATCTTACTTACCTTTTGGCAACCCCGCTCGGTCGAACTTCAACTGGAATCCGACTGGTTGCAAATTGTCGAAGGTACTCAGGGTGATCAGTATGAGCTCAAATATGCCATGGAAGACGCATGGGCGGATGAAATTGTTCGTCGAACGCAACAATATATCGACTGGGGTATTAATGTCACCACCCTTGGAGTGCAAAATGAGACGAATTACTCCAAAGTTGGATCTCAAACCTGCATTTGGGATCCGATTAGGCTAAAGAACTTTATTGAAAGCCGGCTCAAGCCCCGCCTTGTCCAAGCAGGCTTAAAAGTAAAAGTTGCGGCACCAGATCTTGCTTATGTCGGATACCAAGGGAGTGAAATCACTAGGTTCCTTCCAACTATTCAAAGTCAAGCAGTGGATCTCGTAGCTTATCACATGTATGACAGCTTCCAGGATGGAATGGATGGAGGCATTTCCGTGCTTCGCGAGAATAGCCGTGAAATTGGCAAAATTAGAAGGAAGGAATTTCCCAACAAGGGATTTTGGATGACCGAGACAACCGGAGCTCAATGGAACAATGACCTCTGGCATACCTATGGTTGGACTCCTCAAGCCAATGAATTTGACAAAGCCATCCTAGCTGCTCAATACGCCCACATGACATTGGTGGATGCAGGAGCAAATGTGTTCATGTGGTGGGGTTTGATTTATTCCCTAGCCCCCGATCGGGAAACCAATCCAAAAGTGAGGCAAAAGCATCGCGATGAAGGGCTGGTTTTGGTGGAAGAACAACCTGGAGCGAATGGTAAACAAAAATTGATTGAAAGAACCAAAAAGTTTTTTGTCCTTAAGCAATTTGCCAATTTTCTCACCCCTGGCACTCAAAGAATTGCCATTGNTTCTCCAGANCCNCTGCTGGTATCCGCTTATCGNAAANNGAANGGNAAAGAAGGAGTGGTAATTGCGATCAATCCTTCCAATCAAGTNATTGGACTTAATCTGAATCTTCCGGACGGAGGNANGGTCAAAAGTGCTTTTCAGACCGACCGGCAATTAAATTGTGAAGCNGTNAAAGCAAGCAGTCCACTCCCTCCAAAATCAATTAGAACNNTGGTATATTCCAAGTAGTTGATCCCTCTTTATCGNTTTGCAAAAAGGTTTAATTCCTCTTCCCAATAAACCTCTTTTCGGTAGTAATCGGGTCTGAATCACCAAGGTTTCTCAATTTTTGCTGAAGTGCTTTTTGGAGGCGGTTAAATACTTTCTGGTTTTCATCGCCCATTAAATTAACCATTTCATAAGGATCTTGTTGAAGGTCATACAATTCGTATTCGGGGCGATGATGCAATTTATGAACCAGTTGTTTGTCCTGTTCATCTTTGGCATTTTTTGCCACCCAAGATCCAGTTGGGTTGAGACTCTTTGGTTGAAAGCTTGGATCTTCCTGCATCCGAAGAGCTTGGCTTAAAGTTATGTTGGAGGTGAGCGAATTATAATGGGGGTTGTAGATCAGGGAATACCTCTTGTCCCGGATNGATCGNATAGGATAGATACGTTCACGGTTNTCAATAATTCGACAATTNGTAAAGGCTCCATAAACATAGGAATGAATNGGCTTCCCTTCTCCCTTGAGCAAGGGAATNAAGCTCTTTCCATCGCAATCNCCNTGGCNGAGNTCNACTCCNAACCCANTNGCTAAAGNGGGNGTAATGTCCGCGGTTGTAATCAGCTCTTNAACCNNGGAGCCCGGCTTGGACAGACCCGGCCAATGCATCACCANCCCGGTGTGAAGACCGCTATTGTAACAAGTCCATTTGGCAAAAGGTAGCTGNGTTCCTTGCTCACTACAGACCATGAAAATGGTGTTTTTCCAAAGCTTTCTTTTTTCCAGTTCTTTTCTCATCATCCCAACTAAGGCATCAAAATTTGTAATTTCTGCATAGTCCCCTGCCATGTCTTGACGCAATTCAGGGGTATCCACCCAAAAAGCAGGGACCTTTAGTTTATTAGGATCGTAAGCAGAATGGTCTCCGGTAGTAAAAGGAGCGTGGGAATCATGGGAACCTATAAAGAGGCAAAAAGGCTCTTCTTTGTTTTTACAATCATCGAAAAAGCTTTGAGCCCGGATTAATATCTCTGGATTGGCATCCAATTTTTTACTTACATCTCCGAGATGCTCAAAAGGATAACATGCATGAGGCCCGACATGAGATTTCCCTAATAGTGCGACCCGATATCCAAGAGGTTGGAGATAATG
>NHDN01000044.1 GCA_002171765.1 Verrucomicrobia bacterium TMED60 | reverse complement strand
TGGCTTGACTCTTGCATACATTGAATCAGAGTACATTTTTTCTTATTTCATTCACTTTGTTTCAAAAATGAGAAATTTTGTTCCTTTTTTAAACATAAAGAAAAAATAAAGCCCATGAAATTAAAACTCAGCCTATCATTCGCTCTTGTCAGTATTAGCTTCCTCATTGGAACNACATCCATNGTTGCACAGGAGGGTGAAGTTAANGGAATCAGTTCTGAATCNNCCCCCAACAACGAAACAAAAGAAATAAAGCTGGAGTCCGAANTAACAGNGGAAAAGAATAACCTGGAAGTAGGCACGAAAANTGANAACGAGCCAACTGCCAGCTTAAGCCCTGACTCTGAAATGGCANCAACTCTTGATACAGGTAATACGGCNTGGATGATAACGGCCACTGCCTTGGTCTTATTCATGACCCTTCCTGGCCTTGCTCTTTTTTATGGTGGTTTAGTACAATCCAANAATGTNCTTTCAGTGTTGATGCACTGTTTTACCATTGCTTGTATTGCATCGCTATTATGGATAGCAATTGGTTACAGCCTATCCTTTTCTCCAGGAGATGGGGATTGGTGGATTGGCGGCACCGATGCCTTTTTTCTTAAAGGAGTAAATATAGACAGCATGAACGGAGATTTCCCAGAATCCGTTTGGATAATGTTTCAGATGACTTTTGCTATTATTACACCAGGGCTGATTGTCGGTGCTTTTGTCGAAAGGATGAAATTTTCNGCTGTCATTCTATTCAGTGNATTGTGGTTGATTTTTGTGTACTTTCCCGTCTGTTATTGGGTTTGGGGTGGAGGATGGCTTTACAATGCTGGTGTGATCGATTTTGCAGGTGGAATTGTGGTTCATGCAACTGCAGGTGCATCCGCGCTTACCCTAGCATGGATGTTAGGACGGAGGCATGGATTTCCCAAAAGCCTGAAACCTCCTCATAATCCAGGCATGGTGATGATCGGGGCATGCATGCTTTGGGTTGGTTGGTTTGGATTTAATGCGGGAAGTGCGGGTGCTGCCGGTAAAAGTGCGGGCATGGCAATGTTGGTTACTCACTTATCCGCAGCAACAGCGAGTTTGGTATGGATGTTTATCGAATGGAAAAAAACGGGCAAACCTGGCTTGGTTGGCATCGTGACCGGGACCATTGCAGGTCTTGCCACCATCACACCTGCCTCAGGAAGTGTCGGTCCATTAGGAGCAATTGTCATCGGTGCCAGCGCTGGAATTGTTTGCTACTTTGCTTGCGGCTTTATTAAGGACAAACTTGGAGTGGATGATTCTTTAGATGTTGCCGCAGTCCACGGAATTGGTGGGGTTTTAGGGACCTTGATGGTTTCTTATTTTGGATACAGTGAATATTTTGGTGGTCTCGGAATCGCATTAGACTCACCTAAGGAACAATTTGCGATTCAAGCACAAGGTTGCCTTGCCGCCATCGCGTTGTCTGTTGTGGCTACTTTTATAATCGTAAAGTTCATTTCTGGAATCCTCGGTGGAATTCGAGTTTCTGAAGATAACGAAACAAAGGGGCTTGACCAAGCCGAGCATGGTGAAAATGGTTACTCCCTGAATTAATCCGAAACTTTAATAAACTTTTTAAAATGAAATTAATCAAATCAATCATAAAACCATTTAAACTTGAAGATGTAAAAGATGCTCTTTCCGAAATAGGAATTGAAGGTATGACCGTAATTGAAGCAAAAGGCTTTGGTCGTCAGAAAGGGCATACTGAAATTTACCGTGGCAGTGAATACACCATCGATTTCCTTCCAAAAGTTGTAGTCGAAGTTGCCGTGCCTGATGATCTTGCCGACAAAGTAATCGAAACCATAGCTAAAGCTGCTAAGACCGAGAAAATTGGAGATGGAAAGATTTTCGTTATACCTGTTGAGCAAGCCGTACGTATTCGTACCGGGGAACAAGGCGAGGAAGCTTTGTAAGTAAGTTTAATACCTATTTCCCCAAAAAACAGGCTGTCCTCACCCACTTTCGCAAAGCCTCTTGTAGCTTACAGGAGGCTTTGTAGCGTCCAGAGTAACCAAGCAACCGTGGCATAAAGTGGAAAGGCCATAAATTGCTTCAAAGTATCCATCCACTGTCCCGGTTTAGGAAGCCTTGAAATCCAAGCGGGAAAGATGCATAGCAACAAGTATGGCAGGGAGAGGCCAAGTGCGATGCAGGTAAAAACTGTGTAAGCTCCAAGCCAATCCATCGTTAAAGCTGCCCCCACAGCAACTCCTAGAAATGGTGCCATACAAGGAGTTGCCACAACTGTTGCCAGTACCCCGGAGAAAAAAGAACCGCCATAGCCATCAGTCCGCGAAATTTTGGCCCCTACCCCGGTAAGTGACATTCCGAATTCGAGTACGCCGCTCAAACTAAGCGCAAAAATGAATAAGAAAACAGCAAGACCAAAAACAAATACCGGTTCTTGCAATTGAAAGCCCCAGCCAAACTCATTCTCCAATTGTTCACGGAGAAATAAAAGAGCCCCCAATAAAACCCAAAAAGATACCAGCACTCCAAGGGTAAAAACCAAACCATGCATTTTTACCTTTTTAGGGTCCTGACCCGACTGTTTGACAAAGGACATGATTTTTAGACCGATAACAGGAAAAACGCATGGCATTAGGTTCAGAATGATTCCACCAAGCAAGGCAAAACCAAGAATTGTCCAAAACCCACTCGCTTCTTCAACCAAGTAAGATTTTTCATTTTCCAAAACTTGAAGAACCATTTTTTCAGTCAACACTTCAGGCAAAAGAATCCCATCACCAGATGGGGGATAATAAATATTGAGAGGAACTCCTTCCCGTTCTTTAGCCTGCAAGGCCTGAAGTATGGTAGCCCCTCTCTTTGTCCAGTCTGCTTTGAGAGGAACAATCTCTTTTGCTCTAAAGACCTCAATAATTTCTTGAGATCGAAAAACCCGCTTGTTTACTTGACAGGACAGACACCACTTGGCTGTAAAATCAACATATACCGCTTTTCCCTGCTCACGAAGTGACTTCTCCAACTCAGGGGACCAGTTTTCCCAATTTAGAGTATTGCTTGATTCATTTTCCTTTGGAAAGCCAATCCAAACCGCGAGCCCAAGGGCAAGAAGGGAAAGAAGTTTACCCACGGTTTTTTTTGTTTTGGAATGCGAAGGCTGGTTGGTTTTTCCATAAATCCAAGCAGCTAATCCAAGAAGTATAAAAGAGAGCAGGATCAGGAGCAGTAAATAATCATTTTCAAAATTTTCATCTCTATCTTGAACTTTGGAATTTAGTGAAAAAGCGATCCCTTCATCAAATTTCACTCCGTAAAGGATCTCCTCGAATCCTAAATCCAAATGAAAGGATTTTTCGAGTTTAGGATGAAACAAGACTCCTTCGATTCGGTCTGGTGGAGCAATTTCTAAGTTTCTTTTCAACCGAATCCCTATGGTTGTGCCGTTTGAATCAGAGAAGAAACTTTGCGTAGTTCCATGTTCAAAAAAATCTCCGATCGGAAAGAAATAAAAGTCTGCCAACTCAAGATCCGTAAGTATCTCACTGCGAATGGAAAGATCCATGAAATCTTGATTCACCTTGAGTGAACTAATGCTTTCCTCATCGAATGGAACAGGTAATTTAGCTTGGGCTTGCTTNAGCAAATTCGAAACTTTTGGATTTAACTCCGTCTGAGCACCAACATTCAATGAGAGCGAAAAATCNGAACGATATGGAATACAACTAGACTCGTCACAAACTAAAGTGGANAAGGNTCCTTCCACCTTCAAAGCTTTGGAAATNTCCCANTCTGNATCAAGGGTAAGTTCTGCCATCAAATATAANACGCCCTCGTGTACATAACTACCAAGCCCATTAAACTCGTAGTATTGGGGAGTTGGAAAATAGAGGGGNGAAACCTTTGCTCCTTTGGGTAAGTTCCAAGTNATGGTGGTTGGAAAACCGGTCTGCCCCGATGTTTTCCAATAAGCATGCCAATTCGGTTTNATTTNAGCTTGAANTAAGATCCATGTNGAATCTCCAGGCTTGAACACCTTTGATTCCGAATAAGCAGAAATACTGACTAGGTTTTGACTCCCAAATTGGGCATGGCTGAAATAAGAAACGAAAGTCGTAAGGCAAAGCAGAANTAAACGAAAAAGCTTCATCAGTCCCAATGATACANTAGCGTAATTACCTTATTTATCAGTCACCATGGAAGGTGAAAAATTANGGAAACTCCGGACTTTCGATTAAGGTACCTTTTGAACTTTCTGCAAATTCACTGGCCGTATTAAAGAGATCATTNGGCCAACGAACATGAGGAGGAAGACACAAAAAGAAATGACTTTGGGGAATCATCTGTGCGTTCAATTCTAAACTACTTAAAAAATTCTCGAACACTTTTTCCCAGGGGATTGCAACAGATGAATGGGCGTGTGACATTGCATCGCTTAGGCCCAGTCTTTTCAATGCAATCTTCTCAATATCGAAAATATTATCTGGCAAGGAACCCGATGGTTCCATCGAAACCAACCATTTTCGAGCAGTCTGACGGGTTAAATCACTGACGGCAGATTCCGATTGGTTAGAAACTGGATTTTCTACCTTAGAAAGAAGTGATCTTTGAGTCAAATCAAGGCCATTAAAGTGAGACTTGGGGACCGCATTCATTGGAAAAGCCGCACTGTTTCCCGCAAGAACAAAAATTAAATCAGGATCAAAGGTTATGCCAACACCTAGGCCAAACCAAGGACCCACAACCCCGGATAGAGGCTTCGAATATAATAATTCTTTGGGTACAAACTGATTACGATTTTCTTTCAAGTCTTCAATAGAACTACCCAGACCCGTAATCCAATCGATTGCATATTTTACATTATCACGATTGGCTTTGAGGATGGTTTTTCCCAGGGCAGAGGTCTCACGCAAATTCCAATAAAGAACCAGATTAAAATAAGAATTGGGTGATAAAGTAACCAAGGAAGAAAGGACCGCATCCTTCATTTTTTCAAACCTTTGGGCCGCTCCTTCCCCCTGCAAAACNTAGTCGCCGACATCAAGAATGTAGACCACATGCCTCCCNTCATAGACTTCATTCAAAAAGGACACTTCTGAACTAATTTCAGGAAGANCATCAACNGGTGAGAGGACTTTGGGCGTGGGNAATTCAAGGGGCTTTGCCAAAAGNGTTTCTAAATNAGCTTTTGCAGATAANGATTGTTCNTCNTTAGCACNNGATAGTAATTCATCCACTTGAGAAGAAGCNACAGAAGAAGNTTCCTCCTCTTCAGNCTCTTCCATTTCTGAAAAATCATTATCAGGTTCGGCGGAATGAAGGGGNGAATCTTCACTGAATTTAGAATCTTTTACNNCCNCNACTGAAGAAACTTTANCGGTCTGCGTAAAATAGAAAACTCCAGCNACTGTAATNAGNCCNAGATTAANCAAAATACTTAGAGTTAAAAAAATTCTGGCNGTTTTNCCCATCTTTTGGATGGTTTTTACNCTTTTACTCGACCTTCCAAAATTAGGCTCAAAAATCTTACCTCCATNGGNNGTAAGATNTTCCTGCCAACTCAAGAATTCAGCTTCTGAAATCCCATACTTTTCGCACTGNTCTTCCTTTGGAACCTTTCGAATGATGGATTCCAGAACGATGCGAAGTTTTTGTTCTCCTGATAACTCTGGCATGNNAAGAATTCTAACCAAGATGNGCAGATCGCGCAACTGCCAAAGCACTNAGTGCCGCACTCTCTACCCGTAAAGCATAGGGTCCAAGNGAGAATGGCCTCCCTCCTTCCTCACATANGAACTTCTCTTCATCTGTNGACCAACCCCCTTCTGGNCCGATCAAAAGAGAAACTCTACTGGCACTTGAAGAGGGTTGTAATTTTTCTTTATTGGCATCAAGCGATCCTATCCAAAGTTCACCGGAGGAAGAGTGATCACAAATNAAATCAGACAAAGTAGAGGGGAGATCAATAGTTGGNATCCATGGATTCCCAGACTGCTTGCATGCTTCGATTGCAAGCTTGCACCATTTCCTCCTNTTACTCTCNAACTTCNCCGATGGGCCGCGGGCTTCCGTTCTTTGNGTAAGTAAAGGGGTAATGCGGCAAACTCCTAACTCNGTCAANGGACGNATCATNTCCTCCCATTTCCTTCCCTTGGTCCAAGCCACTCCNAGGCAAATATCAGGTTGTACAGGAGANACCGAATCAACTGCAGNAACTTCAAGCTTAACTTGCTGGTAAAAAACTTGTACACACTTTCCCTCAACTAATCCCCCCTTGCCATTTAGAATCTCAACAAATTGTTGCTCCTTTACCCGTAAGACCCTAGCTAGATGCAAGCTTTCTTCTTCACAAAGCTCTATAAAGTCCCCGACTTGAATCGAAGATTCAAACTCATTAAATGCTCTCAATTTTCGAACCATTAAAAATTAAAACTAACAAAAAGGGCTTGCTTGGCAAACTCTCTCGGGCCATGCAAGAATGAGCAATGAACAAGTAAAACATGAATAGCCTAAGATGATACGTATAAGCGGAGGGCTTGCTCGCGGGATTCCCCTAAAGGTTACCAAGTCAAAACTGCTCAGACCAGCCACGGAAGCGAATCGGGAGCGTTTGTTTTCCTCTATAAGCGAAAGTTTGAGAGAAGCTCGAGTTTTGGATTTGTTTGCAGGCAGTGGTTCCTACGGTCTGGAAGCCTTGAGCCGCGGAGCAAAATTTGTTCACTTCGTGGAGAATAACGGTAAAATCTTCAGTGATTTAAAACAGAATTTTGAGAAGGTCAAAAAAAGTGCCCGTTTAATTGAAAAGTCCGCTTCCTTCTCGAATCGAGATGTGATTGAATTTCTAAGACAAAAAGAAAATACTTATGATCTTATCTTCCTAGACCCGCCTTACAAAGACTTCCCTAAAATCGGAAATAGCATCTTTGATTTANTNACCACTCATNATTTCGTCCATCAAGATNCCCTTTTGATTCACGAAGCTNCCAGNGAGGAAGTTTCAAGTTTTGAAAATTGGAAACTTTTTAAAGTNTTAGGAAAAGAAAAAANAGGAGCTCCAAANTTTCGTTTTTATACCCCTGAATTCTCTGCCTCTGGCCAATAACCNCTGGCNAGCATACANANGGATCCGACAACTGCAGTCTCCACCCGTAGGACACGNGGACCAAGGTGGAAAAGCGGGAATTCATAANCCTNNAGAATTTTTCTTTCTCGAGGTGACCATCCACGTTCAGGCCCGATACACAGGCAAATTCGCTTTGTAGAACAAGGAGTAAAGGATTTCAGAGCCTGTTCCCCCTCATAATTGTCTAGGGCAATTTTAGAAATNCCAAGANCCCTCGCCTTTTCNTNAGAAAGGGCAGACTCAAGGTTTGGATATAATTTACATTCAGGTACAGAACTCGAAAATGCCTGCTCCACNCCTTCCACGATTTTCCTNCTCCACTCCTCNCCTGACCAAAGNACGCTTTTACGGTANGAAGGCTCACTTTTNTCAGCATCAAAAAAAGAAAAGGAATCCACTCCTANTGAAGTCGCTTGNTCCAAAATCTTTCGGCAAGTTTGAGGTCTTGCCATTCCAACNACTAAAGAAATNGGATAATAATCTGGTTTATGATCCGGAAGCCAATCGATGTGAAGTTTAATATCACCATTGGATGCCAAATGTACCAATCCTTTTCCTTTAGGGCCATTCTTAGCTGCAAGATCGATTAGATCACCCGTTTTAACTCGGAGAATATTGACCAAGTGATTGGCTTTGGGATCACTATTTTGGATGCAAAAGCTCGAAACCTTTTCTTCTAATAGCAGAAGGTTCAATTCGTTGATAACCAAAGAGCTTGGTAAGGGCGTAAAGCCAAAGGGTCATTGCCCCAAACCACCTCACCCCCACCAATCAGATCGCGCGCCTTTCCCTCTGGGAAAATGCTCTTGAGCACATCCATTGAGGATACACTGCAGACTTCGGCAGTAAAATTAAACAAACAAAAGACGGTCAAGCTTTGGTCGATTGATTTTCTCTCCAGAGCAAAAAAGGAAGGCCCTAGTTCATGAACGGTTTGCGGAGCATCTGGGTGAAAGGCAGGGCATGCAGAACGGCTTCGTAAAGTTCGGGTATACCAAGCAAAGATTTCCCCCGAGCATGAAGTCTCATCACTAAGGATATCCTCCAACTCGGAAAGTTTCCACTTCCTCCGGTTAATTGTTCGATTTTGACCAGTCTCCTTAACACCATCGAGAAAATTTGGCGTTCCGCAAAGTGAATGAAAGTAGACCGCAGGTATTCCTTTCATAGATAAGGCAACAGCTTGGGAACACAGGAATCGAGCTTGTCCAAGCTCAACATTCTCTGGATCAGCAAGTGCGGAAAGATAAGTAGAATTCAATTCATAAGGACTTTCCGTTCCATCTTCTAATTTTCGCATCGATACAAAGCCGCCTTTTTTGCGGATTTCATCGGCCAAACTTAACATTTCAGATTGAGGCAGAATACCCTCCAATGGACGAACTCCAATCCCATCATGACTCGCAGTAAAATTTAAAAAATGACAACCTTTGGGTGGAGCTGCCAAGTTCTTTGCCCAGTCAGTAAGATGAGAAGCAGTCCCACTCAATAATCCATGCAGGAGCAGAGGAGGAAGGGAAAACTGATAAACCGCATGAGCTTCGTCTCCTTTTCCGAAATATGAAATATTTTCTTCATGAGGCACATTGGTTTCAGTTAAAATTACAACTTCTGGAGCCACTACNTCTAAGAAGTTTCGAATTAATTTAATTACCTGATGCGTCTCAGGAAGGTGCAGACAATTTGTACCAATTTTTTTCCAAAGAAAAGCGACCGCATCAAGCCGAAGTATCCGGCAACCGATTGAAATATAGTAAAGTATGATATCAAGAAATTCAAAAAGAAGATCCGGNCTNGTCCAATCAAGATCAACTTGATCAGCACTGAATGTNGTCCAAACAAATCGCTCACCTNCNCGAGTCTGATAAGGGGTAAGCANAGGCGTAGCNCGAGGNCGAACAACNCTGGATAAATCCATTTNTTCATCTGCCTCCATAATGTAGTTTCTTCCNGGCTCGACCCCTGATACCCANTCCTTAAACCATGGACTCTTNGANGAGCAATGATTGAGAACTAGATCAAACATGAGTTCAAANTCTTCGGANAGCTTACTCACATCTTCCCANGATCCGTAGCGGGANTCGACNTCCCGATAATCGACCACCGAAAAGCCATCATCAGAAGTCCAAGGGTAAAAAGGAAGGATATGAATAGTCGAAAATGCTCCTTTTAGACGAGCGGTACAAAAATCCCGCAAGGTATTTAAGGGACGACATCCATCTTCGGAAACCATATCCGCATAGGTAATCAACATCGTATCTCGCTGGGTTAATTCTTGATTCTTCCTGCTTGAATCAACTCCCACACCATAACGACCAATCATCAGATAAAANCGCTCAAGAAGAGCATCCGCCTGACTTACACCATAAAGATGAGCTAACCGCCTACGAATCGTTTTTAGCTTAGCAGATGAAACATGCTTGATCACGGAATTATTTATGGTTGGGTTCATGNATCAGTATCCGGTTAGGCTGGCAATGAATGCACGAAGGTTGCCCCGCACAACGGAATAAGAATAAAACTGGCGAGCTACTTCATAATTGTGGTTCACAATTTCTTCCCGAAGTTTAGGGTCGTGAAGAATTTGTTCGACTCTCTTAGAAATGGAAGGCGTTACAAAGCCATCCATAGTCAACAGCCTGAAACCTTTTGGCTCAATATCGCGAACAAAAATTGAGTACCGATTTATAAGCACTGGCTTTCGAAAATAGATTGCTTCAAGCAGTGCATTACCAAAACCCTCGTAAGTGCTCGGATAAGTAACGAAGTCTGCATGATGATAAAGATCCCAAAGCGTATAAATTTTTCGTCCCTCCGAGTCTCGTTGCCGGACTTCTCCAACTCGATGGGCAACGACTCGCATATCAACCTTTTCCTCCTTGGCCAGTTGTTCAAGCATGCCAAGGTACTCATAGCCCTCATCTCCTGCTTCGTGAGAAATAACCAACTTACATTTTGGATCCTTGAGTAGGCTAACTAACTTAATCGCTTGCTCAATTCCTTTGCGTGGCACCACCCGGGTTGGCTGCAAAATAAAAAAATCNTCTTCTTCCAAACCAAGTTCGGAACGGACATCGGAAGCATATCCATCGAGTTGATCGGGAGGGTTATCGAAATCAAAAACATTGGGAATTACCAGTGAGGAAGAGCCCTTGCGTAAAGCAAGTTGTTCCTGTGCCTCTTGGTTGATGACCACATCTCTCATATTTGGAAGCGTGGGCGGGAAAGACATGTCAAGATATTCAGGAACTGAATTGACCGAAAAGCGAGTGCGTTCCCAAAAAAAATCATGGTGATGGGCAATCGCAGGAATTCGGGTTTCAGAGAGAAATTCTGTGACTGCAATTCCCAAGGGTAAGTGCATGGGNATTGCCAAACAGTTTTGNGGAATGAGAATATCGATGCTGTATTTCTCAACAAATCGATACAGCGTGCACTTGAGNTAGTCAGCCAATGCTCGAATTCTCTCNGTTACAAACCTGTCTCGTTTNCCAGCTCCCCAGATCCTTTGATTNATCCATTGGTTTTCCGAAAAACCAAAGTAGGCTTCAGGAACAACAAAGCTAATATCNGGGTCACGATCACTCTCACCACTGTACCAAAAACTGACATGCCTATCCTCCCAGAGTACTTCGGCCCATTTCGCACTTTCCAAGGAAACACCATCTTGACCGGCAAATCGAGTGGAAATAAATCCTATATTCTTAGACATGATTTAAAAATTAAAAGAAACATTTTACTNTTTGGGTGATGCAGGATACCTGCCCTTTTTTCAACCAATAAAAAAAGAATTAAAATTTAACGTGGCTTCTTGCCCAAGATTTTCNTAGTTCGNAGANAATGACTATTCAAAGTATGGCGGGGGGCATGACCTTAGAATCTTTACTGAAGGATATTCCTTCTTTGATTAAAAGTTTGCGAGAAAATCGNGAAACCTTCCTGACTGATGCTGTATTGCTAGGAGAGATTCCTGCTCCCACTTTTGGGGAAGAAGAACGCGTACGTTTAGCTCTGGATCGCTTTCGTGAAAATGGATTGGATGATCCGGAGATTGATGAATTTGGNAACGCTTCGGGTATTTTACCTGGAAAAGTTGGTAGTTCTACNATTTTGGTNATGGCNCATGCNGATTCAGTATTTGGCCCAGAAGTGAGGCATGTTCTCAATGTNGGCTCCGACTCAATCTCCGGTCCTGGTATTGCGGATAATGCAATTGGAATGGCNGCGATTGTNGGACTGCCTAAATTGNTNGACAAACTTGGGATTCAATTAAAGGATGATCTTCTGCTCCTGATCAATACCAAGAGCTTAGGCGTCGCCAACTTAGAGGGCTCACGCGGTTTTCTGGAAACCAAACAGCGACCCATTCGTGCCGGTATNTGNGTTGAAGGTGCTGAACAGGGAAGGCTTAGCTACTCTGGCCTTGGGGCATTACGNGGCCAAATTAATCTTAGCTTACCAANTAATTATGACTGGAACCGNTTTGGGGCTGCAGGAGCAATTTCCCACCTTACTCGTCTGGTAAGCCAAATAATGGAGATACCNGTGCCCAAAGAACCCAAGACCAAAATGGTTTTTGGAGAAATCCATTCAGGATCCAGTTTCAACACTTCTCCGAAGAGTGGAATGCTCCGATTTGAGATTTCGAGCGAAGGGGATGAAGTTGTCGAAGAAATGGAAGCACAGGTAAACGAATTGTGTGAACAGTATTCTTTGGAAACTGGACTTGAAGTAAAAATGGAGGTGGTAGCCAAAAGACAAAACTGTGGAATCCCCTTTACCCACCGTTTAGTAAAAACAACGAGAAGCATTATGAGCGAGGCAGGAATAACCCCNGCGGTTGACCCATCTACGGGCGATCTCAACTCGATCATTTTAGCCGGTCATCCAGGAGTCACTCTTGGTTTGACCCAAGCTGAAAATTTGCGAGAAGCCAATGAATCTATTAAACTCGAGCCNCTTTATTCAGGNATTGCTCAAATGATCACACTTTTGCGTGCGATCGATCAAGGACTTTGCGAATCATGACTGGAAATAATCAAAAATGGTTAGAGAATAATACCTTCCACCATGGAGAGTTTTGGGATATCTTAAAACTAGTAGAGGAAAAGGAAAAGAAAGGGCTTAAAATCTCTCTTTGTATACCAACCCTAAATGAAGAAAAAACCATTGGTAAGGAGGTATTGATTCTTCGCTCGGAATTGATGGANCGCTACCCTTTAATCGACGAATTTGCAGTGATTGATTCNGGNTCTACTGACAAAACCTTAGAGGTTGCCAGCAATTTNGGAGCTGATGTNTACCTCGCCTCGGATATTTTACCAGAAGTNGGGGATAAAAGAGGTAAAGGTGAAAACCTGTGGAAAGCGATTCATCAATTGAAAGGGGATATAATCTGCTATGTCGACGCGGATATTTCAAATATTCATCCTCGATTTGTTTATGGATTAATTGCTCCTCTTATTCGAAAAAATGAGGTACAATATGTAAAGGCTTTCTACGACCGCCCTCTCAACTATTCCTCTGGTTTACGCTCAAGTGGAGGGGGAAGAGTAACTGAGATTTTGATTCGCCCTTTGTTCTCCCTATTTTATCCAGAACTTACTAATATTGTACAACCTTTATCAGGTGAGTATGCGGCTCGCCGTGAGGTTCTTGAAGTTATCCCATTCCCCATCGGCTACGGGGTTGAAACTTCACACCTGCTTGATCTCTACGAAAGATTTGGATTGGAAGCTTTTGCCCAGACCGACTTGGACCGACGAGTTCATCGTAATCAAACGACCAACGCCCTCGGCAAAATGAGCTTTGGAATCTTGCAAACCTTTTTCAATCGCTTGCATGCTCAAGGTAAGATTGACCAGATGCCAAACATGGAAACTTTTTACCGAAGATTTGAGGTTGATGACGGGGTTTACAATCAGATCATTCAAGAAGTCATTGAAGAAGAAAGACCTCCGATGATTGATATTGAAGGTTACCGAAACCGGAACCAATAAAAGAAAGTTATAACATCGAATTTTATCGATGAAAGTTGCTATTGTTCATTATCACCTCGAACCAGGTGGAGTGACTCGTGTGATTGAGAACACTTTGCAGGCGTGGAGTGATGCCGGCATTGAAATTGAAGCGGTTGTTCTTAGTGGGCGTCAGTATAAAGGCTCCAGCATCTCCAATGCTTATGTGGTTCAAGGTCTTGATTACACAACTCCAGAAAACGCAGTCCGTGCTGAAACCTTGTCTAAAGAAATGGAAGATGTTGCCCAAATGGCATTGGGTTCCGTTCCTGACATTTGGCATATCCACAACCATTCCTTAGGGAAAAACCCAGCCTTGCCCCTCGCTCTTTCAATACTAGCTCAAAAAGGAGCCTGTATGTTGCTACACCCTCATGACTTCGCGGAAGATGGAAGGCCTGGAAATTACAAAGCCTTGTCAGAAAGCTATCAGTTTCTTTATCCAAGTTCCTCTAGAATTCATTATGCAGCCCTTAATCACCGAGACCTTTCTTACCTTCAAAAAATGCTGGAGGATTCGCCGAGCAAAGCCCATCTTCTTGCCAATGCAATCCCAGATTACGATGAAAATCTTGCCCATCAAAAGGTTCCATCCTTACCCGAAAATCTCTTTCTATACCCAGTCCGGGCGGTTCGCCGAAAAAACCTAGGTGAATTAGCCCTTCTTTCTCTGGTTCATCCTGAAAAGTATTTTGCCAACAGCCTAGGTCCAACCAACCCAAATTTTCAAAGCGAATTTAATCAATGGAAACAATTTTCCTCCCAGCTTAACTTAAACTTAACCTATGGTCTTGGTGAGAAAGGAACCGCATCTTTCTTAGAAATGGTCGCTCACGCAGAAGCGATTGTCAGCACAAGTATAGCGGAAGGATTTGGGCTTGGATTTCTCGAGCCATGGACATTTGGGAAGGGGCTTTGCGGTCGTAATATTCCAGAGATCACCAAAGATTTTGAAAATCTTGGAATCAACCTCCAAAATCTTTATCAAAGGTGCGAGGTTGGTCTCGACTTTCTAGATGANCCCAAAAGATTNAGAGCATCCATTCAAAAAAACCTGGAGGGTTTTTACCACAGTTATGAAGTTATCCTACCCAAANACGGAGTGGATCAAGCTTACCATTCCATGGTGCAAAATGGAAAAGTGGATTTTGGTCGNNTAGATGAGTGTTTGCAGAAACAAATTTTAACTAAGCTAAGTGGTTCAAAAATCGAAGCCGCTAGAATCAGGGAACAAATCCCCTTGGATCTGCCTACTGGTGATGTAGTTGAACGGAACCAAAAGGCAGTTAAGCTCCAATTTTCTCAAATTGAGTACGGCAAGAAGCTTCATTCNATCTACAATGAANTTCTTTCAGCAAAGGATACTGAACTCACCTTTGCTCAAGGTAGAAAGTTATTGGATGCTTTCTTGTGTCCCAAAAGGCTAAACCTTCTTAGAACAAGTTANGTATCCAAATGTCCAACTTCGTAAATTNCTNCGAAGAAGAGAAAAGCGGAAATTTACTTGGCTTTTTTCTTGGCTTCAAAAAGACGTTTTTCCTTCACCTTAATAGCTTCTTTACCAATGCGGTCCCTAAGGTAATACATCCTNGCTCTCATGGTAACACTCTCCCGNTCAACTTCCACTTTNTCGATAAGGGGAGAATGCACAGGAAAGACTCTTTCTACTCCAACTCCGGATGCAATACGGCGAACGGTAAAAGTTTCATGAATACCAGAACCTTTGCGGGCAATAACAATTCCTTTAAATATCTGGATCCGTTCTTTTCCACCCTCTCGGACTTTTACATGTACATTAACCCCGTCTCCAACCTTAAAAGGTTCACGTTCTTTCAAATATTCGTTTGTTATTTCGTCGAGCAGTTGATTATTCATAATTCTTCTCAGTTAATTTTTAGATTCAGTATTCAATAAATCGGGACGGATTCTTTGGGTTTTAAGGGAGCGCTGCGCTTGCCTCCATTTGATAATCTCATGATGATTTCCAGAAAGAAGGACCTCGGGAACTTTCAAACCTCTAAATTCATTCGGACGAGTATATTGAGGGTGTGATAATTCATTACCCTCAAAGGACTCCTCATGTAGTGATTCGGGATCCCCAAGCACTCCCGGGATATGACGCGCAATCCCATCGATCATGACAGCAGACGCCAAGGTTCCATTGGTAATGACATAATCACCAATACTAATTTCTCGGTGAATCAAATGATCTCTTACCCTTTGATCGACACCTTCGTAATGGCCACTTAAAAAAACTAGATGAGATTCTCCTGATAACTCCTTGGCAATATCAGTGTTAAAAGGTTCACCGTCTGGAGTAGCAAAAATAACTTTGGTATGCTCGGTCGAGACTTCTTCAATAGCCTCAAATATGGGTTCTGGCTTCAGTACCATACCGGCTCCACCACCAAAAGGACGATCGTCCGTTTCTCTGTGTTTTCCTTTTGCCCATCGCCGTATGTCAAGGGCATTGATTTCTATAATTCCCTGTTCTACCGCTTTTCCAAGAATACTCTCTTCAGCAAAGCCATCCACTGACTTTGGAAAAAGGGACAAAACGTCGAAACGCAAAGCTGGGCTCATCATGCGAATCATGGTTACCTAGTGAAAACATAATGGGAAAGAAAAGAAATAGAATGGGGTTAAGATTCCCCCTCCTTTTCTTCCTTCACATCGTCCGGGCTATCCTCTGAAATTTCTTCTTTTGCTTCTGACTTAGGTTTTTCCGTAGCGTCCTCTTTTACCTCCACCTCAGGTGCTTCCTCTTTGGCATCTTCCTTTGATTCAGGCTCAGCTTTCTCTTCTTTCACCTCTGTTTTAGGTTCTTCCGTAGCGTCCTCTTTTACTTCCACTTCAGGTGCTTCCTCTTTGGCATCTTCCTTTGATTCAGGCTCAGCTTTTTCCTCTTTTACCTCTGCTTTAGGTTCTTCCGCAACTTCCTCTTCTACCTCCGCCTCAGGTACATCCTCTTTGGCCTCTTCCTTTGATTCAGCCTCAACTGTTTCCTCTTTCACCTCTGTTTTAGGTTCTTCCGCAACTTCCTCNTTTACCTCTGCTTTGGAATCTTCGGTTGTTTNTTTTGCAGACTCTTCGACAATCGGCTCAGTTTCCTCTAAAACAGGAGCCTTCTTTTTATTTGTACGATCCGCTTTTGCCATTGTTTTTTTCTCAGCTTTATCCAGCCATTCTTCAGGGCTAAGNCTACCTTGCTTGATCANNCTTTTTGCCGTATCCGTTGGNTGAGCNCCNACTTGCAACCAATGATCNACCCGATCCATTTTAAGTTTNANTTCTTCGGTTCGNGCATGTGCTTGNGGGTTNTAGGTNCCNAGCACCTCGATAAATCTNCCNTCACGGCGAGAAGTGGCAGGTGCCACCACCATTCGGTAAAAGGGGGCATGACGGGAACCGTGTCTTTGCAAGCGAATCTTGATCATTTCTAGTCTTCGTAAANGTGTTTCGAGGAATCAGTTAAAAGGATAAAAAAACCGAAATTCTANGAAATTGTCAACGCCAAAGGAGCCTAGAACAAAGCCATNTAAATGATCTTTGTCATGATGAATCTAACAAATGTCGCAATCCANCATCCATGCAAACCNAGACTTTAATGTTTTAGTTTTCCTGTAATATTNTCCGTAATNCNCGAAATAATTTTGCGTGTGAGGCTTGTAAATTTCAAACAAATGTTTAAATTCATCGATCNATGTCTNCAATTANAACTAAACNCAATCCTANGCGGTCNAAAAACACCCGTAATCGATTGATTCGGTCCGCAGAGCATCTCTTTGCGAATCGAGGATTCGGGGGCTTGACGATTAGGGAAGTTGCNCGTCGTTCTGAAACGAATCTCGCTTCCGCTCATTATCATTTTGGCTCCAAGGAGGCTATGGTTTTGGAAATGTTGAGTTCTCGNATCAAACCAATTAATGAGAAGAGACTCCANTATCTNCAAAACGCTCGAGAAGATTCTNGAGGTAAACCTCTTAAAACTATTGAAATATTTAAGGCNTTNATCNTGCCCATTGGTGAAGAANTNTCNAAAAGCTCACATTCTAGAAAAACTTTAGCTCTTTTAGTNGCAAGAAGTTTTACCGAGCCAGNGNGCTTCATCCAAAAAATGCACAGCAGATTTTTTGGTGAATTGTGNGAAACCTTCATCCTGGAGCTCCAGAGGGCTCACCCTCAAGCCAAGGAGATCGACATTTATTGGAACCTTCATTTTNCGATTTCTTCCATGCTTGGAGCATTGGCTCAGCACCGCAGNCTGCATGATTTTTCTGGAGGCCGTTGTGANGATNAGAATGCTGAAGATATGATCCATCGTCTCCTCGTTTTTGTAACCAACGGATTCGAAGCAGGACTCAAGGCATANTAAATGAAAAATTCTTTGCTACTTTTATTNATTCTCTATTTTTCTTTGATCTTCATGNGTTGTGTTTCCAANAAGCCAGACATAAAAAGTNCAAAACCAATGGAAGATATTCCCACNAAATGGCTTTCATGGGATAAAAATATTAGCCNAGATCAAAAACCNATTTACTGGGTGGAAACTTTTACCNACCCTGAGTTNAATNAAGCTATCCGNNTNGCTTGGAGTTCNAACCCCGAGCTAGTTGCTCAGGCGGAACAAACCCTTGCCCGNGGTGAAGAGGCAGTGATANTNGGTGCCAATTTATCTCCCCAAGCCAATCTGGGTGTTTCCGGCACTCGAAGTAAAAGAAACNTGATTGGTTTTAACTTACCNAATGGGGATACTTCATTCACCAGTGACAGCTTTAATTCNGGCATTAATCTNAGTTGGGAGTTGGATTTATGGGGTAAATTAAAAAACCAAAAGAAATCNGCNGAAAGACGNTTTAATGTTGCCACTTCAGACTATGAAGGTGCTCGGCTCTCGATTGCCGGGAAAGTTGCNAANGCTTGGTTTGAAATAATTGAAAGTTCCCAACAATCCCAACTGGCATTAAAAACCATGAATACCTTTGAAAAGAACCAAGCTTTCATATCCAATCGATTTAANAATGGCTTGGCAACTGCATTGGAAAATGACTTGGCAATCAATGCATACGANAGTGCCCGGGCGACCTTCTCCATGAGGNATAGGCAAAGAAGCAAATCTACGAGGAAATTTGAACTNCTCTTAGGCGGATTTCCAGATGAGAAAATGGAANATAATTCTTCTTNATTANCTGAACTTTNTGGTACTCCGCCACCTCCAACTCCGGCAAAGATTTTAGAGCAAAGACCAGACTTGATATCTTCCAGNTTACGNNTGGAAGCAGCCGGCTACCAGCTTTCCGCCTCCCAANTAAGCTTGTTACCCGCGNTTTCAATTACCGGGGGACCAGGTAGCCGGGCTGAAAATTTTGAAGATTTACTAGATAATAAATTCCGCACCTGGGATATTGGAGGTTCTTTAACTCAACCCATTTTCCAAGGGGGTAGATTAAAAGCACAAATTCGNAGAGACGAGGCACTAAAACGGGCGGCACTTGCTAATTACAAGGCCATGGCCNTACGCGCTTTTAACGAAGTTGAAAATTTACTCTTCAACGATACCAGACTANAGGCAGANGAATCCTANTTNAAAAATGCCACNNAAGCNGCCCAATCTGCNTCTCAAACTAGCTGGGACCGATATCAANGAGGNGTNCAAGAAATTTTTGAAACCTTGGATATTCATAGAAGATCATTCGAGGCCGAAAGCCGACTTCTTAGCATTCGGAAGGAGAGAATCCTTAACCGCATTAACCTTTATCTTGCTTTGGGGCACGATGCCCTACCGACCGAACCATGAGTCAGAAAAATACATTCATCAGCTTAATCACTAAGGTTACACTTCCCATTTTCCTTCTTCTGGCCATGACTGGCTTTGCATGGCAACTTATTCGAATTCGTCCCACTCCCGTGGCGAAGGAAATCGTTCCCTTTGTCCCCTTTGTGGAAGTAATCGCGGCCAAAAAAGAAAAGTTGCGATCGAATTTAATCAATTACGGCACCGTTCGNCCNCGAACACAAACGACNCTAATCGCTGAAGTTTCTGGGATTATTGAAGCCGTCGCTCCTTTTGANCAAGAGGNNTCTNCNGAGNTNAANCTTANNAAAATACAATCTTTTCGAGCGGGTGGATTTTTTAGAAANNGNGATTTACTTCTNAAAATCGAAGATATTCCCCTNCGAACCGCNATGGCTGAAGCACGGGCNAATCTTCGTCGCACCGAACTTGTNCTCNTNCAGGAAAGGGAAATGGCCAAGCAAGCCAAAATCGAATGGGGAGACCGNAATTGGANCAATGCTTCGGATTTAGTCAAACGGNTTCCCCAAATCCAAAAAGCGGAAGCGGANATGCTNGCNGCANANGCCCGGCTTCATCAGGCAGAAAATGATTTNTCNCGNGCTGAACTTCGAGCCCCTTTTGAAGGAAGAATTCTCCGNACCATGGTGGATGTGGGTCAACAAGTGGGGTCTGGTTCCAGTGCAGCATTGGCCGAGATTTATGCCTTGGACACCGGCGAGATCGACCTCTCACTCAGTCGTTCAGAAATGAATTTTTTAGGCTTTAAGGACGGACAAGGAAAGAATCGTAACTTGGGGGTAAAGGTAGAGATTATAAACGATAAAAATGAAATCATTCATTCGGGAATGCTTGACCGCTCCGAAGGGGTCGTGGATCCACGCACCCGACTGACCAAGGTGGTTGCCTCGGTGGAGCAATGTTTTGCAAATCCGTTTTCAAGTAAGATTGAACAGCAAGCTTTGGAGGTCGGTCAATTCGTGAAATTGCGCTTATTGGGGAGCGAATCTGAAGTTTTTGTAATTCCTGATTCCGCCTTTCGTAGCCAGGATACCGTATTAATCGTCAACTCGGAGAACCAACTTTTTTCTCGCAGAGTCGAAACGGTCCATCGAAACAAAAAAGAAGTTTGGATTAAGGATGGCCTAGAACCTGGAGAATTGGTTTGTATCACTCCCATCGAAATCATATCCGAAGGAATGAATGTTAGCATTGCTAGTCCTTTCAAGGATTCAAATTCCTCAAAACCATGATCACTTGGTTTGCAAAAAATGGAGTAGCCTCAAACCTACTCATGGGTATCATCGTAGTATCTGGTATTTTTTCCATTCGTGGATTGAAGATGGAACTCTTTCCAGATTTCGACCTCGATATTGTCACTGTAAATGTACTTTATCCAGGTGCTGCACCTCTGGAGGTCGAAGACGGAATATGTAAACAAATTGAAGAAAAAATATGGGACCTCAAAGGCATCAAAGAGATGGTGTCCTATGCCCGTGAAAATTACGGAGTAGTTTCGGTTCAGGTACTACGAGGAACGGATGCGAAAACTCTTGCCGACGAAATTAAAGTTCGGGTGGATTCAATTTCCACCCTTCCAGCAGAAGCAGAGAAGCCAACTGTTGAAGTAGCCACGCAGAAGAGGAGGGTTCTTGCCCTTGCCATTCATGGAAATTGCGACGAGAAATCACTTCGAAAGTTAGCCGACGACTCGATTGAAGACTTGACCAATTTGCCCGGTATCACCCAAGTCCAGATTCTGGGTATACGAAAGCCAGAAATCGGAATTGAAATTTCAGAACAATCCCTTCGCGAACACGGCCTAAGTTTCAGTTCCATCGCCGAAACCATACGGGCATCATCGATCGATACCCCTGGTGGTGTAGCTCGAACATCTTCCGGAGAAACCCTCCTTCGTTCGATGGGAAAAGCAAAGGTCGGCAAGGAATTTGAAAGAATCCAATTACTACCCTCTGCCAATGGCTCTAACCTACCATTAGGGAAACTTGCTAATGTAAAAGATGGATTTCAAGACAATGTACTTTACACTCAATTCCAAGGCGAGCCTGCTGTAACTTTGCGAGTTTTCCGGGTCGGCGAACAAAATCCGATCGACATTTCGGAAAAAGTTAATGCCTATGTGAGTGAAGTTGAATCTAGCCTTCCAACCGGGGTAAGCATGACCGTTTGGCATGATAGTTCTTATTACCTGAAAGGACGTCTCAAAATGATGATTAGGAATGCTCTGCAGGGTCTGTTGCTAGTATTCCTGGTACTATCTTTTTTCCTTCGCCCTTCTCTCGCAGGATGGGTTGCTCTTGGCCTACCCATTTCATTTATGGGAGCATTTGCTTCGATGGGTTTGATGGGAGCATCGATTAATTTGGTTTCGCTCTTTGCATTCATCGTGGTTCTTGGAATTTTAGTAGACGACGCCATCGTNGTNGGTGAATCNGTCTATACCTTGGGGACCAAGGGAAAGTCTCCACAAACCGCTTCNATAGAAGGTACNCATCTTGTTGCNGTGCCGGTNACTTTNGCGATCCTTACCAGCATGGTCGCNTTTGTACCCATGCTTTTNCTTCCCGGTTGGCTNGGGAAATTAATGCAGGATATTCCTTTGGTCGTCATTCCCGCACTTTTCTTTTCCCTNATAGAATCNAAGTTTATATTGCCTTATCATTTAAGTCTTTGCCGATTCGACAAGANNCCCAGCAACCGANTTGCACGAATCCAAACCAAAATTTCTGAAAGCNTGGANCATTTCATCCANCTTTACTATGAACCCTTTCTTCGCAGATGTTTACGCTATAGATACTTAACGCTTTCTACTTTTCTNGGTCTTCTAATCGTGACCTTGGGCCTCATTATTGGAGGACATGTTCCATCTATTCGAGGAGTCCCAGCAGTACCTTCTGATTATATATCAGTAAAAATCACGATGCAGGATGGTGTTCCNGCNGCNACNACNGAAANNGCTTTGTTGGCTNTNGAAANTGCNAGNNAGNAAGTNATNNATTTTCTCGAAAATGAAGGTGAACCGAATCCNTTCAAGTTCAACATGATCACGATGGGTGCCCAACCTTTTTCAGCAGGGCCAAGAAGTTCTTCTAATATCAATACNGGTTCTAACAGAGGAGAAGTGAGNGTAGAATTAATTAAATCGGAGGAACGTACCCGATCCGCACCCCAAATTTCAGCTTTGTGGCGTCAACGGATTGGACCGCTTCCGGGGGTCAAGCAACTTTTCTTTGGAGATGTTGCAGCTGGCGGAAGCCCCACTGCAATTGATATTGAAATTGCCGGTCAAAACCTTGAGCAAATGAAAATAGCTGCTAAAAAATTGAAAACTAAGCTACAGACATATGAGGGACTTTTTGACATCTCTGACACCCATTCGGGAGGAAAACGGGAAATGAAAATTAAACTTAAACCCGAAGGTCGTTCGCTCGGTTTGACCCAAGCCGACTTGGGACGCCAAGTTCGCCAAGCTTATTTTGGGGAAGAAATTCAGAGAATTCAGAGGGAACGCGATGAGGTCAAGGTTATGCTACGGTATCCACTTTCCGACCGGAAAAGCCTAGCCGCACTTTCATCTCTTCGGGTTCGGACACCCCGCGGAATTGAAGCACCCCTGGAGGAAGTTGCAAATGTCAAATTGGGCCAGGGATATCCCACCATTAAAAGGGCCAATCGTTCCCGGATCATCAATATTCAATCATCAGCCGACAAGAAAATCGCAGATGTTTCAAGAATTGAAAACAATTTGGACGAGAACTTTATTCCTCTTCTTCGCCAAGAATTTAAAGATCTAAGGTTTTCTTTCGTCGGGGAGAAAAAGGAACAAAGTGAGTCTGATTCTGGCCTTGCCCAAGCTGGAGGAATTTCGCTTTTCGTGATTTATGGACTACTTGCAATTCCATTCCGGTCTTATTTACAACCATTTCTTATCATGTCGGTTATTCCTTTCGGCTTGATTGGTGCAGTCTTCGGACACTTCTTATTTGGCTTACCATTGAGTCAGCTTTCACACTTTGGTCTGGTTGCCTTAACGGGGGTGGTTATTAACGACAGTTTGGTCCTTGTACATTATGTGAACAAGAGAGCCAAAGAACTACCTATACTTGAAGCTGCCAAACAAGCGGGTGCTGCTCGGTTTAGGGCTATTCTGCTCACCTCTCTTACCACTTTCGTTGGATTACTCCCAATTCTCTTTGAAAGAAGCCTGCAAGCTCAATTCCTAAAACCAATGGCAATAGCAATTGGCTTCGGAGTTTTATTTGCTACATTTATCACTCTCCTAATGGTTCCTTGCCTGTATCTAATCCTCGATGATTTCAATCGGATTGCCCGAAAAATACTTAAAAGTTTGGGGTTAGCTTTCGGTGAGGAAAAGCCAGTAAAAATCTTAGAGGAAGGAACCCGCTAGGGGCGCTCTCCTACTCCTAGAATTGTTTCAAAATAAGGCTCGGTCTCTTCCTTCGAAACGGTTTCGACCCTAGCTTTCTTAAAACCAACTTCTTTAATCATCTTATAAAGATCATTTTCCCTGAAACCTAGCCATAAATCCCCATAATTTTCACGGGCTTTTTCAAAATTATGATTTTTAAGATCTAAGACAATAAGTTGACCGTTCGGTTTCAAAATCCTAAAGGCTTCCTCAAGTGCTTTTTTCGGATGTTGAGCGTGATGGAGAGATTGGCTCATCAACGCCAAATCCACACTTTTATCGTTTAGTGGTACCTTTTCGATATCCCCTTGTTTATAAAAAAGATTAGCTAGGTTTTTCTTTTTTGCGAGATCCGTACCAATTCGTACCATACTTTTCGAACTGTCGATGCAGAATACTTTTTTTGCTCGCTCCGCTAATAATTGAGAGATCATCCCCTCCCCCGCACCTAAGTCAGCGACCACAATATAGGGAACTAATCGAAAAAGAAAATGCCCGATTGATTCCCAGGACCGACCGGGCACATAATGCTTCCCCAACCTATCCGCAACTTCTTCAAAATATTTTTCGCTCTCTGATCTGCGACGCTCTAAAATACGAGTCAATCCGGACTGGTCACTTTCCCAAAAGTCTTCATCTGAGTCTTCAGCTAAGGCCAGACGGACGATATCATAATTAGGCGATTTATCTAAACTTAGAGCGTAAAAAGTTTTCTTTCCGTCTTTTCGGTCCACGACCATTCGATTCCTACGAAGTAGAGATAAATGTGAAGAGATTCTGGATTGTCCCATTTCTAGAATCTCTTGTAATTCCGCCACTGAAAGCTCTTCTCGAGAAAGAAGTCGAAGCATCCGCAAGCGAGTGCTATCCGACAANAGTTGTAATTTTTCTGTAATCTTCACGACTTCCTTCGATCAAGATTTAATCTAGCCTTGGATATGGCAAACGAAAAGAATGAAACCTAGAACTCGCAAAAATGCGGGTCCTAAAATTAGAGAAAAGATTTACTGGGAATCTACCCAACGAGTCAGACCTTCAATTTTCCAACTTTGNACATTACCTTCAACTTCGGTTTCAACGGTTTCACCGATCTTTTTACCAAGCAGTCTTTGCCCCAGTGGCGTAAGNTANGANAGAATATTATTATCTGGATCACTATCCCATGCACCCAAGATTACATATTTTTGAGACTCACCAGAATTGGAGTCACTTAAATTCGCAATGGAACCAATCCCGACGGAATCGACAGGTGCATCTTCAAAATCGGTCGGTTTTGCCCGCATCAAATCAGTTTGCAGTTCGGACTGTCTGGCGAGGAGGAGTTTCTGTTCATCCTTTGCCATTTGATACTCCGCATTTTCGCGTAAGTCACCAAGCTCACGTGCAGCCTCAATGGCTTGTGAATTGGCTGGGATTTTTTCTTTATTCAAAAGTTCGAGATCATCCATTTTCTGATCATAGCTCTTTTGGGAAACAATCAAGCTGTCATCAGTCACTTGTCCAACGGAATCCGAGGAAGCACCTGAGCCGTGCTCTCCATCTAATATTGCCTGAATCTCAGGATATCTTTTGATAAATCGAGCNANAAGTGATTTCTTGCTTAGGTCTTCAAATCCAGGATTGAGGATTAAGGCTTGTGCTAAATCTTTTGCATTTTCAGCAGTACCTTTATCTAAAATTGAAGGTAATAGTTCGCGATCATCGGAAAGAATTTCGGCAAGAGGAATNCGTCGAGTAGAAGCATTTTGTAAGGATTCGTAATCAATCGCAGAGAAAACTGCGGTNAGTAACCGTGGCCCAATCAAGGTGGCAAGTAGATCCTTAAANTTCGAAAGTTCACGAAACTTTAAAATCCANAAAAGNACGGGTGCTTTCAGNATTTGTTCATCTANGCTTTTATTTANNGAAGAAAGCAAAAGTTTAGTCTCTTCNCGATCAACCAAGAAATGAGCACACTCCCCAGAAAACTTAAATGATGTATTTTGCAATANATTTACGACCAAAGGNTTCCAATTATCTTCGTAGACCCTATGNATAAGATCAAGGAATCGNCGATGGAATTTGGTCGGCAATTGNTCTGCTAAGCCAGGAAGATCATCCTTACANTCTTCAAGAATNGATGAAGAGGTTGGNTCTAACTTTTCGACATCTTCCTCGACATCTCTGGCTAAATTATTTCTAACCCAGATGCCATAAAGTCTTTCTGCCTGACTAAGGTTTCGNGCTTCCATAATNGCNACTGTAAGCTCATTCAANACTCTNGGCAGGTCGGCTTGNAGGTCTTCTTTCTCGGATGCCANGTCAAAAAGCTTTTCNGCTAAAATAATCTTATGAGCTGANCTTTTTTCGTCAAAAAAGTCTAACAAAACTTCTTGTTCAGGTTTGACCGGTTCATCCCGGAGTACATACGGTTCNGTTTTTTTGTTTGGAACCGCAACCCGTGGATCTTTGACAAGAAGTTTTTTGGTCGCGGTCCACCATTTTTTNCCCTTAACGGGGCCGAGCAGAAAACCAATNATTCTTTCGATTTCTCGAGATTGAGCACATCCGTCTTCACAATTGACCAAGATCGAAATAACCANATCGACAGGCTCTTTTTTGGCAATACTCTCNACTTCTGATGGATTCGCACGATGCTTNGAAAGAATGTGTTCATCNGGTAATACTTCCAACTTCCCGATACANAAAACAGGATCCATGGCATGATTTTTACGATNTTCTTCCTCAAAATCTATCAAGAGCATNTCTTTNTCTTGATCAAAGCCAGAAATCTGACCAAAACCCCAACTGCGATGGATGCAACATGCACCNTCTTTCATTGCCTCTAAAGAAGAGCGTGATGATTCAAGTGATGGATCTTTTTCGATCAAGCGATCGATGACTTCGAGGTTCATTCAGCAGTTTGGGTCTAAACGGTTGGTGGGCTAGTTTAAGTTTGTAAACAATCTACACTAAGGATTCCCTTACTTTTGGCGAGTGAAAAGCTATCCAGATTTCAATTATTGATTTTTTCCTGTCTCTGGCCTTGCAATTCGAAACATGATAAGAAGTGGAAGAATGAGTAGGATAGCACCAAATAAGTATGCTACCTTTGACCCATAAGCATAATAAGCAAGACCAGCGAGCAAGGGTCCACATGCCCGAGCCANCGAACCAGATGAACGGAAAACGCCCAAATGAAAACCTTGATCTGATTCTCCTGAATGGAGTGAGGTCAGAGCAGTTAAGGTAGGACTTATTAAGGCAACCCCCGAAGACATTAAAAAGAGACCCGAGTAAAAAAGTGATTGTTCGAAGGAATGCGCAATTATAAAAAAAGCTATAAATCCAAGAAAAATGCCAAGCAAGGCCATATTTTTTTCTCCCATCCTACCAACGAATCTACGGACGAAAAAGCCTTGAATTAGAATTAAGGTCAAACCAATCAAGAGAAACATCTGAGCTAAATTGATAGGAGAAAAACCAAATCTCTCCACAGCAAGAAAAGTGAGGGTGAATTCCATCCCACTAAATGAAATCATATAAAATAAGTAAACAAGGCAGGTATTTCGAACATNTCGNTTTATAATCTTNCCAAGTTGAAAAATTGCAGGCTTNGGNTGATTTTCTTTGTTTCTCTTTTCTTTGGGTAAAGTTTCCTGAAATTTCNACCCTACCCANATCCAGTTTAAAAGAGCTAAAAATAAACTNATGAGTGCTGCAGAAGAAAAAGGATTTAATGAAAAGATNGAAGAATCACTTTGAGATAAGANCCAAGTGGATGCAAACCCGCCCAAAGCTGGCCCCAAAATAAAGCCTAGNCCAAATGCGATNCCAACAAGAGCCATCCCCTTNGACCTTGCTTTTCGAGAAGTTACATCTGCGATNGCAGCAGTAGCAACNGATAAGTTCCCACTCGCGACACCTCCAAGGACTCGGGACAAGACTAAAACCCAAAAATCTCCAGCAAAAATCCATAAGCCATACCCTAAGGCAGTTCCNCCTAAGGTATAAANTAAGACAGGTCTTCGACCAACTCGATCTGANAANCTTCCCCAAACTGGGGCAAAAAAGAATTGAAGAATTGCATAGAGNGATCCTAATGCNCCNCCAAAAATAACGGTCTCAAAGCGGAATGNATTNCCCGAAGCCGAATCAACAAAGGCAAAGNCCTTGATCANNGATACGAAACTCGTGACCCACCCNCCNCCTAAGAGTGATTCCCTTTCTAAGTAATGTTCCAGCATCGAAGGAAANAGNGGNAAGATNACCGAAAACCCAACCATATCCAGAAATATGGTCAGGAAAACNACACCAAANGTGTTTCGCTTTCTTTTTTCTAATNCTTCCTCTTGATTCATCNACCNAGAAACTAAGTATCTCGCANCCCAGATAGANTTTGNAGTGCATGAAATACATTTTCAGGTACAAGACCGGTTTCTTTTACTCCGTAAAGATGAACTTGCTTGATGAGCTGGGAACTGGTGAAAAANTACTTCTCGTTCGGCATTAGAAAAATGGTNTCAAGNTCTGGATCCAGATGCCTATTCATTTGAGCCATTTGNAATTCATACTCAAAATCAGANACNACCCGTANACCTCGAACCAGNACTTTTGCTCCCNTTTCCTTGGCATAATCCACAAGCAGTCCNTCAAAAGGCTCAACGGTCACATTATCAAAAGATTTTACATTNTCTTGAANTAAAGAGATTCGAGTTTNCAAATCAAAAGNAGTCTGCTTTCCAGAATTTCCAGCNGAAACAGATACAATCACTCGATCGAATAATTTCCGTGCTCGNGAAAGAANATCTAGATGACCGTTNGTAACNGGATCAAAAGTGCCNGGATACAATGCAATGACCATAAGGANANCNAAGATANCATGGGTTTTTAATACGTCCACCCTCAAGCAATCNACCGTTGAGATTGCCAAGATGNAACAAAAGAACTATTAGAAAANNTTCAATNCATGAACTTACCGAACTTACTGACGCTTTCTAGNATNCCGCTCATGCTNCTTATCATTGCNCTNTTNTACCCNGAANCAGAATCAAGTTTTCGATGGTCCAAGAGTTTAGCTCTTTTTCTTTTTCTTTTCGCAGCCCTAACGGACTGGCTCGATGGTTGGCTAGCTCGAAAATTTGGACAAGTTTCTGATTTTGGTAAATTTATGGATGCACTCGCAGATAAGGTTCTGACTTTAGGAATGTTTACTAGTTTACTTGCTTTAGGAGCCCTTCCGATTTGGGCTCTTTTCCCCATTCTTTTAATCTTGTCTAGAGAACTACTCATCACCGGCTTAAGATTGGTTGCTGCAGGCAAGGGAAAAACCTTGGAAGCCGAAAAAATCGGGAAGCTCAAAACTGTGATTCAGTTAACTTGTATTTCCCTGAGCCTAGCGAAATTGTCAGTAGAATCTGATTTTACTTCTATTATGTCACAGGATAGCCTTGAGCTGACCCTAAGCATTCTTGATCTTTCCACCGCTTCGACCTTAATTTTGGCTACTTTAATCACGGTATTATCTGGCGTAGTTTATTTAACAAAATATTGGCGTTTCTTTCTGGACGAAGAAAAGTAAATGTTCGATTTTATCATTTTGCAACTTTCCACTCTCGGACCTTTGGGGAGAAAATTACCCGCTCCAGGTACTGTTGGTTCAATCGTGGGGATTTTTTTGTTTGGCTTTTTACATTACTATTGTGAACTNCAAATATTATGGATTATTGCNATATCGGTACCTCTAGTCTTACTNGGAGTTCCAATTTGTACTCATGCCGAGCGAATATTAGGAGAATCGGACCCAAAATCCGTAATCTGGGACGAGTTTAGTGTGATTCCCTTCATTTTCCTTTTTTTAAAAGATTCTGATCTACGCCATTCAGATTCTCATTTTCTCTTTTTTCTTGGCCTTGGATTCCTTCTTTTCCGACTCTTTGATATACTTAAGCCTATTGGAATCAATAAATTACAAAATCTCCCAAGGGGTTGGGGAGTTATGACTGATGATTTTGCAGCTGCTTTCATAAGTGCATGCCTGCTGGGTATTATTCAAACTTTTTCTTTGTCTTTTCTTTGAAATCTCACTCTTATTTAAAAAGTGAGTAATTCCAATGAAAATGATGGTACTGAAACCCATAGCTTTATGCTTACGGTTTCAAACAAAATGGGAGTACATGCCAGACCCGCTGCTATGATTGTTCGAATTGCATCTCGATATTCTGGTGAAATTTGGGTTNCTAAAGACGAGGAGAAAGTAAATGCCAAAAGCATTATGGGAATCATGATGCTTGCCGCGGCAAAAGGGACTGAGTTGCTCTTTGAGTGTACGATTGAAAATGCAATGGAATTCGAGAATGAGATGAGTGAAGTGTTTGCTTCTAAATTTCAGGACGAATAATTATTCAGTTAAATCAGATACCCTATCTTCGTAGAAAGAATTCATAACCTGCTTAATCTCATAGGGCCTTTTAAGCTGTTCTATTTCTCGAACTAAGGAATTTGCTTCTTCCATTGAAAATCTTCGGGCAAAAAATTTAAGTTCGGCTAAGAGTGGTGAACTTGCACTCAAACAATCCACTCCCAATCCAAGAAGTAATGGAAGGAAATGGGGGTCACCAGCAATCTCGCCACAGACCGTAACCGGAATTTTCTTTGAACGCCCAACTTCGAAGATCTTCCTCAAAGATCGAATNATCGCTGGGTGTTGCGGTTCATACAAATATGCAATTTGATTATTAACGCGGTCCACCGCCAACAAGTACTGCACCAGATCATTTGTCCCGACACTGAAGAAATCTACCTCATCCGCTAAAAAGTCAGCAATCATAACTGCAGATGGGGTCTCAATCATACATCCGATCGAAATATCTTGATCAAACTTAATCCCCTTCTCTTCCAGTTGCCTCTTCGCAGTAAAAAGAAACTCTTTTGCTCGGACAATCTCGCCCACGCCACTAATCATGGGAAACATCAAGCGTACTGGTCCGTGAGCACTGGCTCGCAAAATTGCCCGAAGCTGATCGAGAAATACATCCGGATTACGGAGGCAATAACGAATGGCACGAAACCCCATGAAAGGGTTTTGTTCGTTGTCATGAGAAACACCGGTTACATTTTTATCNCCACCAATATCTAAAGTTCGAATGGTAACAAATCTCCCTTTTGCAGCTTCTACAATTTTAACATATTCTTCGAATTGTTCATCCTCACTTGGTATTTGATTCTTGCGAAGGAATATTGATTCGGTTCGGAAAAGACCAATGCCTACACAATCATTTTCTATTCCTTTTGCGACTTCTTCGGGAGAATCCGCATTGGCCAAAAGGGTAAGCTTTTGAAGATCTTTAGTTTGTGCAGGTAAAGCTGCCTCTTCTTCCAGAAGGTCTTTTATCTTCTTTCGACGTATCTTTACCTTTCCGTATCGAAAAAGAGTGGATTCTCTTGGGTTTATGATCGCGACCCCATCAAAGCCATCAATTAGAACAAAATCACCGTTTTGAACCTTATCAGAAAACCCCCGCAATCCAACCACCGCAGGAACACTACTGGCTCTTGCCATAATAACCGCATGGCTTGTCATACCACCTGTATCCGTTGCGATACCTAAAAGTTTTGAACGATCCAAAGACGCGGTATCTGAAGGAGTCAAATCTTCGGATACCAATACTTTGGGTTGTTCCAAAAAAGCGGTACCAGCAGCGGTCTCGCCAATTAAATTACGCAGTAACCTCTTGGAAATATCATTCAGGTCAGCGGATCGCTCTCGCAGGTACTCATCTTCAAGTTTGTTGAAGAAATCCATGTATTTACGAGTCACACGATCCACGCATTGCTCAACATTCTGTCCACTTTTTTTAATCTCGTTTACGACATCGTCGAGCAANGCTTTATCTTCAAGAACCAATAAATGAGCATCGAAGATNGAGGCTTCCTTTTCACTCAGGTTTTTNGCTACATCGTCGCGGATTTGAAGAATTTGGGACTGAGTAATTTTGAGAGCNTCTTGGAATCTTTCAATTTCAGATTCATGGTCACTTTCCTNAACCTGATATTTCAAGACNTCGACATCATTATGTAAAAANCGAAAAGCGGGACCATGCACAACTCCGGGGGAAGCAGGCAAACCGTAGAAAATAACTTCTTCTTTGGGATCCTTTGTTTTTTCGGCTTTCATNAAAATAAATAGCCNTTCACTATGTATCATTCCTCCCAAAGGGAAAACAAAATCTTTCTTTCAAAATTCAGATAAAGNAAGCGGNCTGAANAAANGCTTCCTCCCCCCAGNCATCTCTGATTACTGCGATAATCTCATCCCATGAAGTGTTCTCACNAGCCAAACAAAAGCAACAGGANCCACTGCCAGAAAGCATCGGTTGCAGATTAAACTTGTCGACAAGGATCCGAAATAATTCAGGGATGTAAGGATGTTTTAGAAAAACAGGTGCTTCCAAATCATTTGAAAGAAGTTGCTCGTTCATAATTTCTCCTGTTTCCCACGCATTAAGGTGGTCATGCACAAGATTTCTTTGTGAATATTTTTTCTTTTTGGCTAAATCNTCATATACAGNCTGCGTAGAAAAACCTACTGGTGGCTTGAACAACAACAGATTTCTACCTTTGATTTCNCTTATTCGAGCTGAAGTTGCNGTACGAATGTCCTCTCCCCTCCCNGTAGCAACACACAAGCCAGAAAGTAAAAAACTAGGACAATCTGAACCAATTTGAGCAGCAATGTGAATCAAATCCTCTTGAGAAAGGGGAACTTTCATCATTGCATTTAGACCGAGTAGTGTAGCCACGGCATCTGAACTACCACCTCCAAGACCAGCTTCAAGAGGAANTTTTTTATTAATAACGATTCGAATCCCAGTTTTTTCTCCGGTAAATTTCCTCCAAATCATAACCGCATCCTCAGCAAGATTCCTGACACTTTTCAAACTTGGNGAGGACAAGCAATNACANCNTAAAAAATTNTCCTCTCCATATTGNTCAACGGTTACAATATCATAAAGATTTAATTTCGCTAAAACGGATACGATATCATGATAATCATCCTTTCGCTTACCCAGAACAGCAAGATATAAATTTACCTTTGCCGGTGCAGGTACGCTTACTTGCTGAATCGCATTTTGGAGAGACATTATTNAAGAAGTCCTTTGAAATTAGCTCCAAATTTTAAAAAGTAAGAATTGATTTGGCTCACCCTTCTAATCATACATTATCTGAACTCGTGACCAAATCAAAAACTGAAGTTATCCTTGCCTTAGATGTTGAAACACAAGATCAAGCCAATGTTATTCTGGATCAAGTGGGTGATCAATTAACTTGGGTAAAGATCGGCTTACAGAGNTACCTCCGCGATGGGTATAAAATCATAAAACAGTGCATTGAACGGGACAAGAAAGTCTTTCTTGATCTAAAGCTCCACGATATTCCAAACACGATGTCNAAAGCAATTGAAAGCCTATCCAGTTTGCCCATAAGCATGCTCACAATCCACACTTGCTCNGGACCTGAAGCTCTTGCCCTTTGTGCTAAAACGGCTGGAAAATGCATGCCCGAAACTANATTGCTTGGTGTGACTGTACTCACTTCCATGAATCAAGAAAATCTTCGTTCCATTGGGGTAATAAATACGACCGAGCAACAGGTTATTGCCCTTGCCGAATTGGCCCAGATTTCAGGTCTCGGAGGCGTTGTCTGTTCTCCCTTAGAACTTCCACTTTTACGCCCGAGACTTCCCCAAGAAATAAAATTGGTAACTCCTGGCATTCGACCCGTGGGTTCGGAAAAAGGGGATCAGAAAAGAATCATGACTCCCAAGGAAGCCCAAATTGCTGGGGCCAACTATCTTGTTATCGGTCGCCCTATCTTGGCAGCAATGAACCCAGCCGATTCCTTAGCGAAAATTCAATCCGAACTTTCTACTTAGTCTTTCACACACATGCATGGGATAATTTTACTAGCTGGAGGAAGTGGTGATCGAATGGGAAGCGATGTTAAAGATAAGCTCTTACATCCCATTTTAGAAACTAATGCCTTTCGCTTATGTTGTAATGCCTATGTCGGTATCAAAGAAATTTCTTCGCTTGTAATCGTTTATCGTGAAGAAGGTCAACAAAAGCTTCTAGAAAATGAATATGACGTTTCAAGAAAGACATTTCATGGGAGCCTTGACCCCATCTATATAGCTGGAGGGAGCAGGAGAGAGGATTCAGTCAGAAAAGGGTTGGAGGCGCTTCCCAAGGAATGTTCTTTTGTTCAAGTACATGATTGTGCGAGACCAATGATTCGTANTTCAACCATTACCCAAATGATTCATGAGGTTGAAGACAAAGGAGTTATTGTAGCCTGCAGGCCTGCATCGGACACCATTCGCCAAACCCTTGAGACTGAGCTTTCCNCNGATCAACCACAAAAGACTCAAACTTTGAACCGACAATCCCTATGGCTTATGGAAACCCCCCAAGCCACCCATAAAAGTTGGCTTACTCAAGCATTAAACAGGGCTAAAGAAAGAAATATCTTGATTACAGATGAAGTTTCCGCACTTGAGTTAGACGATCGTAAAACTGCTTTTTTCTGTTTGGACTATCCTAATCCTAAAATCACCAATATAGACGATCTAAAGCTGGTCGAATATCTTTTAAAAAAAGAAAGGAATATACTATGAGAATTGGACATGGTTTTGACTTACATCGTTTAGTTGATGGAAGAAAACTGATTTTAGGAGGTATCGAAATCGGGCACCCCAAAGGTTTACTCGGTCATTCAGATGCCGATTGCTTAATTCATGCCTTAGCGGATTCAATTCTCGGTGCCCTCGCACTCCCTGACATAGGATATTTCTTCCCAGATTCCGACCCCAAGAACAAGGATATCAATTCGAAAGAGATTCTAATTAAAGCACATCAAGAATGCCTTAAGGCTGGCTATACNATAGCNAACTCNGATCTTACNATNATAGCCGAAGAACCCAAAATGGCACCTCATNTCNATNAGATGAAAGATTGCATTGCTCAAATTCTTGGAATTTCAAATTCTCAAATNGGAATCAAAGCNACAACCAATGAGGGCCTTGGCTACATNGGAAGAGANGAGGCAATTTCTTGCCATGCCGTGACTCTCCTTGAAAAAAATAATTAAATTTACCGTAAAATGCTTCTTATCCAAAAAACCTTTGGATCTCNGCAGCNGCAGAATCTTCACTATCTGATGCATGAACAACATTTTTCATCCGATCGGTTCCCAANTCTCCNCGAATGGTACCGGCAGGNGCAGTAGTNGAATCTGTTGGTCCAAGTAAGTCNCGAACCCCTGAAATAACATCATCCCCNTCGAGTATAAGTGCCATNACNGGACGGGAGCTCATAAAAGAAGCAATTTCAGGAAAGAATGGNAGATGCGCCACATGAGAATAATGTTCCTGAAGTAAAGAACTATCTAATTGGATCATTTTGCTGGCAGTGATCGAATATCCCTTAGCTTCAAAACGGGAAATGACCTCGCCTACAAGTTTCTTTTCTAAACAGTCAGGTTTTAATAAAATCAATGATTTTTGCATGAGTCAGATCATACTCAAAATGCAAATCAATGCGATAAAAGAAAATTCAGGTATCCTTNGGNGGNGACTTNTCTTTATNNGGTGAACTTGGAACCGCAACNTTATCNTTNCCAGANGATTGCTCAAAACANAANCCTACNTCTTCATTTTCAGAAATNAGNACTNNTATAGGTTTNTTCTTNCGAAGATNTCCGGANAGAAGAGCTTCTGCGAGATTATCTTCTAAATACCTTTCAACTGCCCTGCGCANGGGGCGAGCTCCAAANTTTTCATCATATCCTTTATCAATCAAGAATTCTTTGGCTTCNCTGGAAACATCTAANAACAACTTCTTATCCTTGAGTCTTTCNGANACTTTTTCCAGTTCAAGCTCAACGATTTCATGCATACTCTCTTTNGCNAAAGGNCGGAAGATTACAATTTCNGTNAGCCGNTTCAAAAACTCNGGCTTAAANGATTTNTTTGCCTCATCCATNATCTTGTCTTTGGTGTTATCAAAGTCNTGATCTGNNTCTCNCATAGAAAATCCCATAGAGGTATTTTTCTGNAGAATATGAGCNCCGATGTTTGANGTCATGATGAGAATGGTATTTCTNAAATCTACTTTCCTGCCNAGNCTGTCGGTAAGTCTACCATCTTCAAGAATCTGTAGTAANATNTGGGNNACNTCNGGATGAGCTTTCTCNATNTCATCAAANAAGATAACNGCATANGGCTTTCTNCGNATGGCNTCAGTAAGTTGCCCGCCCTCTTCATATCCNACATAGCCTGGGGGAGAACCAATCATGCGCGAAACCGCGTGTTTCTCCATNTATTCAGACATATCGATTTGAATCAAGGAATCTTGATCTCCAAAAATTCTTTCCGCTAAAACTTTTGCCAAATGTGTCTTACCAACCCCTGTGGGTCCAAGGAACATAAAGGAACCAATTGGCCTTTTAGGGTCTTTAAGATCTGCACGAGAGCGGCGTAAAGCTTTCGAGATTACTTCAGTGGCGAAATTTTGACCAACGACTTGGCCACGCAACTCGGACTCTAACTTGAGCAACCTCTTAGACTCTTTCGCCTCCATCCGGTTCAAAGGAATTCCAGTCCAATCCGCAACAACTTGAAGCATATCATCTTCATTCACCTCAGCCGTTGTTTCTTCTCGCGACTTTTTCCACTCTTCTAAGACCCGGTCACGCTTAGCCCGTAACTTTTTTTCTTTATCCCTTGCCTCGGCTGCTTCCTCAAAATTTTGATCTGAAATTGCAGACTCTTTAAGGCTACAAATTTCCTTGATCTCCTCAGATAAATCTTCGATTTCCGGGGGTCTTTTAAGCGATTCCATTCTGGATCTTGCGCCAGCTTCATCAATGGCATCTATTGCCTTATCGGGCAAGTGTTTGCCAGTGACATAACGATCCGTCAATTTGGCCGCTGCGATCAAAGATTTATCAGTGAACTTAACATTGTGATGTTCTTCGTACTTCGGTCTGATACCTTTNAGGATCANAATAGTATCATCCACCGAAGGAGCCTCNACTTTAACTGACTGAAATCTTCGATCNANGGCTGAATCCTTTTCAATATATTTNCGATNTTCNGCAAGGGTTGTNGCACCGATNCATTGTAACTCTCCNCTGCTCAAAGCTGGTTTGAAAATATTGGAAGCNTCCATTGCCCCTTCAGCAGCACCTGCTCCTACAATGGTATGCAATTCGTCGATAAAAATGATGATATTTTTAGCCTTTTTCAGCTCGTCCATTACGGCCTTAATTCTCTCTTCAAATTGACCGCGATACTTGGTACCCGCAACCATCAGAGCAAGGTCCAGAGTTACCACTTTTTTATCGACTAAATTCTCAGGCACCATCCCACTTGCAATTTGTTGTGCCAAACCTTCAACGATAGCAGTTTTTCCGACACCAGCTTCACCNATAAGTACNGGNTTATTTTTAGTCCTTCGGCAAAGAACCTGTGTGACACGGCGTATCTCTTCTTCTCTTCCCACGACTGGGTCCAGTTCTCCAGCTTTTGCAATCTCGGTAAGNTCACGACCAAAAGCTTTNAGAGCAGGCGTTTTAAGATCTTTGGATTTTTCTTCCCCTTCACCACCACCTACAACTGAAGATTCTGCTTCGTCAGAAGATGAAAAGTTTGGATCTAATTCAGAAAGGATTTCATTTCGGCAACGATCTGCGTCAACATCTAAAGACTTCAAGACCCTAGCGGCTACGCCTTCACCTTCACGAAGAAGACCTAGAAGGATGTGTTCCGTTCCGACATAACTGTGATTGAGACCTTTTGCCTCCTTACCAGCTAAGGCGAGAACTTTTTTTACTCTCGGAGTGTATGGAACATTTCCAGAAGGTTTTGCTTCTGGTCCAAGACCGACTTGCTCATCNACTGCTTGACGAACGGTGTCCAAATCCAGTCCCATTTTTTGAAGAACATTAACCGCAACTCCTTGGCCCAAATTGATCAAACCAAGAAGAAGATGCTCGGTGCCTACATAATTATGATGAAATCGATCAGCTTCCTTGCGGGCAAGTGCGAGGACTTGTTGAGCGCGAGGGGTAAAGTTACTCATTGGTTCAGACATGATTATTTTATAATGGGTTATGAAAGCAAAGTCAACTTACCCATCAACTTTGATCATGGGAGTTTTAGTGAATTTTTGCCGAAGTAATTTGGCTCTNAGGTAATCCCGATCNCCNGGTTCAANTGGCTTTCCAGCAGATAACTGNACATGACCAGGCTGAATCTCGATAAACATGCGATCCGCAAGCGATCGGTAAGAGTCAGGAAGCATTTTGAAATCCGCTGCTAATCGAATCAAAGATAATAAATCCATCGCTTCTGAGCTTTGTATGAGATGGCAAGACTTTAATCCTCCGACTGCCCGACTCATTTTGTCGATTAATCTGCGACCATCGTCTTCAAGTAGCTTGCGGCGTGCAAATTCTTCCTGCCTGACCAGATTTTGCAAAGTCTTATCAAGTCGCTCGATGATAGCACCCTCTGATTCGCCCAAGGTTTGCTGATTTGAGATTTGAAAGATGCTTCCGCTTGCGTCCGAACCTTCCCCAAAAAGTCCCCTGACTGCAAANCCAAGTTGATTCACTGCATTGACGACTTTGTCCATGTTCTTGGACATCACCAAACCCGGCAGATGCATCATTGCAGAGGCTCGCATTCCAGTGCCTAAATTTGTCGGGCATGCTGTTAAAAATCCTAATTCTCCGTCATAAGCATAAGAAATTTCATTCTCTATGCTGGAGTCAAGTTTATCAACCCTCCGCCAAACTTTATTAAAATCAAGGCCAGGTTGTAAGACTTGTATGCGTAAATGATCTTCTTCGTTGATCATTATGCAACAATTCCGATCCTTGGACAAAATAATTCCGGAAGCTTCCTCGACATCCGATAGTTCCCGACTGATCAAATGTTTTTCAACCAATATTTGTCGTTCTAGTTCACTAAGATCATCTACTTCGACGGCGAATGAACTATCTAGATCCTTAATTTCGGTCATTGCATCGAGGCATCTGGTCAAAACGGCACGCCNTTGTGACGTTTCGGCTCGCCCNGGGAANGGAAATTCCCGGAGGTTTCGAGCCAATCGAATCCGAGTACTCAGGGTAACTGGTATTGANTTGGGNCCTTTTTGTGGNGATGAANCTTCGTTCAAAATGTCATGAAACATCNCTACCACCTCATACTTTTGCCTTGGCTTTTTTCTCGAGATCTTTCAATTGATCTCTAATTCGAGCCGCTTCTTCATAATCCTCTTGTTCAATNGAATCCTGCANCTTTGATTGCAACTGNCTCATAGATTGTTCGAACTGNACNCGAACCTTGGACCCGGCAGGAATTTTGCCAAGATGNTTAATTCCTGCNTGCATNCCATCCAGGAGAGGATCGAGAACAGGTCTGAATACATGGTAACAAGCTTCGCATCCTAATCTCCCCCCTTTTTTGAATTCATTGTGCGTGGTACCACAACTCTCACAGGTCATAGGAGATGCAGCGTCATCTGANGAATCAGGCACATTTTCCATCAAACTGCCAATAGACAAATTTTCGGGATTGGTTACACCTTTAGCTTGGGCACAACTTTCACACAAATCCATTTTGTGCATTTGACCNTTTAGAATCTGNGTCAAGTGAACAGTAGCTTGTTTATCGCANTGNTGACATTTCATTATTAATAATTAATAATATATTAAAGTAATAGTTGTAAATTCTCAACGCATATGACGCGCCAATCGAAAAAAATGACAGACTGAGATCATTTTAACTCAATCTAAGAGAACTCCGTCCACCTTGACTTTTTCCCGAAACTTCTCGATCAGGGATTTGCTAACTGGCCCAGGCACTCCGTTACCAACCGATCGATGATCGACTTCAACGCATGGAATCACCTCTGCAGCAGTTCCGGTAAGAAAGCATTCTTCCGCAGTCCATAGATCATACCTAGTCAAAGCTTGTTCCTTAACCTTAAAGCCTAATTCTTGTGCTAAATCCATAACCGCGGCTCGGGTAATTCCCCTCAGAGAACCAGCATCCAAGGGAGGAGTGTACACGATCCCTTTGCTTAAAATGAAAACATTATCTCCAGTACACTCAGCAATTTCTCCTTTGTCATTAAGCATCAATGCTTCTTGAAACCCCACCCGCTTGGCTTCGATTTTAGCTAAAATATTATTTAAATAGTTAAGACTTTTTACAGCTGGCGGGAGTGCAGATGCGTTTATGCGTCTGGTTGGAACAGAGATAATTTTCAGTCCATTTTCATACAATTCTTCTGGATAAAGCTGGATTTCGTCAGCAATGATTATAACACTTGGGGGACCACAGCCATCTGGACTCAATCCAAGATGACCCGCTCCTCGTGTTACCACCAAGCGGATATACCCATTGGTCAATCCATTTTCCCGACAAGTATCACATANGGCTTGGGCAAACTCGCCTCTCTCCATTGGTAAGTCTAACAGAATTGCTTTTGCCGAGAACTCAAGGCGTTCAAGGTGATCATCGAGTTTGTAAACGCAACCGTCGTAAAGACGGATACCCTCGAAAACTCCATCTCCGTACAATAATCCATGATCGAAAACGGATATCTTGGCATCCGCCTTTTCGACAAACTCTCCATTCAAATAAATTTTCATACCCTGCAACAATCTATGCATGAATTTAAACAGGTTGGCGAGTGCCAAGAGAAACTTTTATTCACCTATTCGCAATTAGATGGTCGACGACTGCTGGATCCGCCAATGTGGAAGTGTCCCCAATCTGGTCTGCTTCATTTGTGGCAATCTTGCGCAATATTCTACGCATGATTTTCCCGGAGCGGGTTTTAGGCAAAGCTGGAGCCCAGTGAATAACATCAGGTGTGGCGATGGGTCCGATTACTGACCGTACTTGTTGCCTTAATTCTCTCCGTAACTCTTCGGTGTATTCAACTCCACGGTTTAAGGTAACATAGGCATAAATCCCTTCTCCTTTGACTTCATGCGGAAATCCAACGACTGCTGATTCCGCAACCGAATCATGAGCAACTAAAGCACTTTCAACCTCTGCCGTACCCATTCGATGGCCGGAAACATTAATTACATCATCTACACGACCCGTTATCCAATAATAACCATCCTCATCGCGCCTACATCCATCCCCCGTAAAATAATATCCATTGTATTGATCGAAATAAGTCTCCTCAAACCTCTTATGATCTCCATAAATTGTACGCATTTGCCCAGGCCAAGGTGCCTCCATGGCCAAAACTCCACTNACATCATTCCCTTCGATNACTGTTCCCGATTGGGGATCAAGAATGACTGGCTTGACCCCAAAAAAAGGAAAAGTAGCCGACCCTGGTTTCAAAGGGGTTGCTCCGGGCAAGGGAGTTATTAGGATGCCACCGGTTTCCGTTTGCCACCAAGTGTCCACAATTGGACAACGCTCCTTACCCGTATTCTTGTAATACCACCGCCAAGCTTCTGGGTTGATGGGTTCGCCCACACTACCCAAAACTCGCAAGCTATCCATATCGTATTTAGAGGGCCATTCCTCGCCCGCTGCAGCAATTGCACGGATAGCAGTTGGAGCAGTGTAAAATTGATTTATTTTCCATTTTTCAATGACTTGCCAATATCGATCTGGGTTTGGATAAGTTGGTACGCTCTCGAACATAGTGGTGGTTGCTCCATTCGCCAAGGGACCATACACAATGTAGGAGTGCCCGGTAATCCAGCCGATATCAGCAGCACAAAAATAGATATCTTCTTCATGGTAATCGAAAACATACTTATGGGTAGTTGCGGTATATACCATGTAACCTGCAGTGGTGTGAAGAACACCCTTCGGCTTTCCAGTAGAGCCTGAGGTATAAAGCACGAAAAGTGGATCTTCCGCATCCATTTCCTCACATGGACAATCAGGGCTGGCATCATCCATGACTTGATCCCACCAGATGTCTCGTCCTGACTCCATAGTACATTCAATCCCTGAATCTTCCCCTACTCTTCGAACCACAATACAGGTCTCAACTTTTGCTTCCATTTCCTCTGAGGCTCTTGCCATGGCTCGATCCGCATTAGGTTTCATCGGTATTGCCTTCGCCCCTCTAAAAGTACCATTTGCGGTGATCAAAGTCTTACAATCAGAGTCTACAATTCGGTCCGCCAAAGCTTCGGCGGAAAATCCACCGAAAACAACGGAATGAACCGCTCCAATCCTTGCACAAGCCAGCATAGCAATCACCGCTTCTGGAACCATTGGCATGTATATCGANACNNGATCGCCTTTTCCCACTCCCCTTNCCTTCAAAACATTGGCAAATTTGCATACCNTCTGGTGCAGATCGCGGTAAGAAATAGTATCATCCTCTCCNGGCTCATTTCCTTCCCAGATAATCGCNGTCTTNTCACCACGGATGTCAAGGTGACGATCTANGCAATTGTANCAAACATTGGTCTTGGCACCTTTGAACCATTCGATCGAAATCGCTCCCTCTCTCCGGTCATAATTATACCNGCAAACTTCTTTCCATCTTGAAAACCAGTGAAATTCAGTAGCGATTTTNGCCCAAAAAACCAGTGGATTTTCAATGCTTTCTTGGTACATCGCTTCATAGTCTGCGAAATTTTGAATGTGGGCATGTTGAGATGCAGAGGCTGGAGGCTGGATCAGATCTTTGAAATTATTCATAATACAAACATTGAGGTTATGATTTTAGGGATATTTGAAGTTAGGAAATTGCCCAACGCTTGTCGATGTGCTTTTAATGGATCCTTCCAATGCTAAGTTCCGAACTTGATTATCCATTACCAGCAGAATCTATCGCCCAGTCTCCGACTGAACGCCGCGATCAATCACGCCTGCTCCTCTTCGATCGAAAAACGCATCATGTTTCTCACCATTTTTTCCATGAACTCCCCGACCTCCTTCCATCCAAGTTATCAATATTACGAAATGATGTATCGGTATTGAAAGCTCGTC
>NHDN01000043.1 GCA_002171765.1 Verrucomicrobia bacterium TMED60 | reverse complement strand
GGAAGAGGGCAACCTGAATCGGAAAGGGGCCAAACCCATTCATCTCCACATGTCCGGGATCCTTGATCAGGTCGAGATCTGCCTGGCTGCTTACTTGATACACCTTCCAAGTCATGCCGGCTCCACCCCCGGGTCCGCCCGAACTTTGCTGATAAGTTCCTTTGACCGGCATACCAATGGTTGCAAAATGGTTGTTGAAATCGGCCTCGGACATGCTTACAGGAAAGGTTGCTGGATCCATCGACTCGACATAGCCCGACGGAACATCGGAATACTCATCATCGGGGGTGTTGGGAGTACCATCCGGTCCGGGTCCGGAACCAGTGACCTCTTTCATTCTCCATTGTCCTTCAAATAAGAGGGCCATGAACTTGGGAAAGCCTGCGGGTCCAGGGTCTGGAGCCCCGGGATTTTTGAGGCTGAGAAATTCACCGTGGGACAATTCATAAACCTTATAAGCCTGAGATCCCGCTCCGATCCCGCCATTGTCGACGGTTTGAATATGAAGGGTTCCGACAGGTTGCAGACTTTCCTGGGCAAAGTAGGATTGCAGTTCGTTGGTGGTGGGGAAGAAGGTGGGATCAATGGGGTTGGATACAGGATATCCGTAGGCGTCGAGAATCTCGGACCAATTTCCGTCCCCGAGCTCGTCGACTGCGTCAATTAGAGTTCGGTTCTCAGTCGCAGTTGTGGGATCAATCCAGACCTCAACGGCGTAGAATCCACCGACGGGTGTCATGCCATTGGTCAGATACTGAGCTTGGGCGTCAGACAGATTAAATACCGGCAATCCGTTGCTGGCATTGAAGTCGATGGCAACAGCTCCACCTCCTGCACCGCTGTTATTGTTATCTACTGAATTAATAGCCTGAATACTTTGCGATGCCAAATAGGAATCGATCGAAGCCATTGTTGAATAAGCGGGTTTGGTGTAGTAAAACTGATTGGCACCTAAATTTTCCCAATTACCTCCGCCTGTATCGACCATGAGGCGAATTCGAATTTCCATTTCATTGTTGGCATTTAATTCTTCGACAATGGAAAAGTTTCCGGTGATAGGGTTCAAACCTGTGGTTAGTTCACCAATATGGGAAGCATCTAATTGATAGACTGCAATAAAACTGGACTGATTTCCGTCACTGGTAGAGATGGCAGGCTCCGATAAATTAAACTGACTCACCATATTGGAGTGTGCAGTGCAGTAGTAAGAAAGCACTCCTTGGTAATTAGATGGAATGGAGACGGTTATGCTTTGATTATTGGCTGCCGAATTTTGATCGAGAGGTCCACCTGTAGCGAATGGAGAAGTTACTTGAAAAGCTTCACCAATATTAAAGGGGTGGGAGGGAGAGATATTATTTCCTTTGAAAATATAGGTATTCCCTTTTTTGAGGCTGGTGCTCTGAAAGTCTACGCTAGATCCATTCGATTCATAAGTGAAGTTGTAGAAAGGAGCATTGAAATCACCACCCGAAACCACAAAAATTGTGTTATTGTCGTCAGTCCCACTGCTACCACCGGTAGGCCCACTATTAGCATCGGTATTAATTGCACCGGCAGAAATCGGGTCAAAGCCACTGGGCCAGGTAGTTGAGTTGTTAAATAGTGCTCCAGTCAAGAGGGCAGAAGAAAGGTCCGAGTTGGTTAAATTCGCTCCGGACAGGTCAACTTCCCGAAAATCAATTGCACCCAACAAAGCAATCAATGCATTGGTGCCGGATAAATCAACTGCGCTAATTTGACCTGTGACTGGGTCTGCTTGGGAGAAAATTGTATCAATGGTAAACATTGCACCTGAAAGATCAGAATTCTGAAAAGAAACTCCAGAGAGGTTTGCACCCCCAAACATTACCGTTCCAGAAAGATTAGAAAGAACAGCATTGGTTCCCGAAAGATTTACTCCGTTTGCACCATCTGAGAACACCGTAGTTTGATCAAATTGAGCGGAGGAAAGCTCGGAGGCACTGAAAGAGACCCCAGTGAGGTTGACGCCGCGGAAGTCAATATTGCCGGACAATCCGGTGAGCATCGCATTGGTGCCGCTGAGGTTGACCCCTTGTTGTTGTCCGGTTTGTGGGTCTTGGAAAGAAAATATGGTAGTTTGATCAAATTGAGCGGATGAGAGATCGGAGGCACTGAAGGAGACCCCAGCTAGGTTAACACCACGTAAGTCGACCGGACCTGAAATACCGAAGATCACGGCATTGGTCCCGCTAAAGTTAACGCCTTGTTGTTGCCCGGAGTTCGGATCAAAAAAGGAAAAAATCGTGGTTTGATCAAACTGGGCACCGGAGAGATCGGAGGCACTGAAGGAAACCCCTGCGAGGTTGACGCCGCGGAAGTCAGTATTGCCGGAGAGGCCGGTTAGCATGGCGTTGGTGCCTGAAAGATTGACGCCTTGCTGTTGCCCGGAGTATGGGTCAAGGAAGGAAAATACCGTAGTTTGATCAAACTGAGCGGATGAGAGCTCGGAATTCGTGAAAGAAACCCCTGCAAGATTGACTCCGCGGAAGTCGGTGGGACCACTGATCCAATCGAGGACCGCATTGGTGCCGCTTAGGTTGACCCCTTGTTGCTGACCGGAGTTTGGATCAAGAAAGGAAAATATGGTAGTTTGATCAAATTGAGCGGAGGAGAGATCGGATCCACTAAAGGAAACCCCAGCAAGATTTACGCCGCGGAAGTCGACCGGTCCTGAAATTCCGCCTAGAATCGCATTGGTCCCACTCAGGTTTACACCTTCTTGCTGAAAAGTGTTGGGGTTCTGGAAGGAGAATACGGTGTTGGCGTCAAACATCGCGGCGGAAAGATCGGAATTCATGAAGGAGACACCTGCCAGATTGACGCCCCGGAAGTCCACCGCACCGGAAATGCCGTCGAGCATGGCATTGGTGCCGCTCAGGTTGGCCCCTTGTTGCTGCCCGGAGTATGGGTCAAGGAAGGAAAATACCGTAGTTTGATCAAACTGAGCGGAGGAGAGCTCGGAATTCGTGAAAGAAACCCCTGCGAGGTTGACGCCGCGGAAGTCGGTGGGACCACTGATCCAATCGAGGACCGCATTGGTGCCGCTTAGGTTGACCCCTTGTTGTTGACCGGTGAATGGGTCAAGGAAGGAAAATATGGTAGTTTGATCAAATTGAGCGATTGAGAGATCGGAGGCACTGAAGGATACCCCAGCGAGGTTGACGCCGCGGAAGTCAATCATACCGGTCAGACCGGTAAGCGTGGCATTGGTGCCGCTNANNTTNACGCCTTGTTGTTGCCCCGTGTTTGGNTNAANNAAGGAAAATATGGTAGTNTGATCAAANTGGGCGGCGGAGAGGTCGGAATAGATAAAGGAGACGCCGGCAAGATTNACCGCTCTAAAGTCGAGCGNACCTGCCATTCCNCTNAGAANNACATTGGTGCCCGANAGNTTGACGCCTTGTTGTTGCCCGGTGTTTGGATTAAGGGAGGAAAAAATCGTGGTTTGATCGAACTGGGCTGCTGAAAGGTCAGTACCGGACATATTCATCGCTGATATGTCCTGCCCGCGGTAATCCTGTCCGATCAAGATTTGAGAAAATATACAAAGAGAAAGGGTTATGAAAAGTTTAGGTGAGCAAGGTAGATATTTCATAGCGGAATTGGTTCGGAGGATTGGTTATTATATATTAGCAAATGAATCCAATTTGATACAACCCTTTTAAATAAGAAATAACTTTAATTCAGGGAGATACATTTCAACCGAATTTATTTACTGTTCTAAAACCCGAAATAAATATTTTTTTCGCTTATTTTGACGGCACTAAAAGTTTTAAATATAGTTTTTTCACGAGGTATATTCTTGCGAAATTCGCTATTGGTTCAATACTTGCAGTTCAGTATGCGAAAAGTAACACTCCTACTTACGATTTTTATATTTTGTTTCTCTGCTAGCAGTAAGGAAATTGAGATGTGGATCAGCTCCTTTCAGGACCAGGTTTACTATGAAAAGATGGCAAAGCTTTTCAATGATGAAGCTAAAACCAAACTCAAATTTAAGATAAAAGCTTATGGTTTTCGAGAGATGCCGGATAAACTTGGAGTTGCCTTGAGAAGTGGTCAAGGAATCCCTGATATTGTTCAATTAGATGAGACTTTTTTTGGAGTCTTTTTGAATGGCCCAAGCCCATTCATGGATTTGAAAAAGTTGGCAAAAAAATCCGGACTCCTAAAAAAATTACATTCAAGAAGGTTAGAAGTTTTTACATATGAAGATAAACTTCTTGGTTTACCCCAATCTTTGAGTGCGATGATGCTGTATTACAGAAAGGACTTGTTTGAGGAGTTTGGAATCGAACCCAAAGATTTAAAGACTTGGGAAGATTTTCGACTGGTAGGAGAAAAACTTATGGATGAACATGCCCAAAGATTCTTAGCTCTAGATGGCACACTCTTTGATGTATTCTTAAGGCAGAAGGGAAGTGATTTGTTTTCCAAGGACGGTACCTTTTTACCGGATGAAGATGTTGCGGTTGAAATTTTAACTGAATTTGCGGAAATGTCCCAAGCCCAGATCACGGTGATGCCTGACCGGGGTTCTATTTTTGATCCTGTCTTTTTTAGCGGAGATCTGGAGACCGGTGAAGTTTTGTGCGTTGCCGGTGCTGACTGGTATGGATTGGATCTTTTTCAACAGTTTGCACCTGGTATGGAAGGGCTCTGGGGTATGATGCCTTTACCTGCTTGGATTGATGATACCGGGAAACTGGGTCCAAGAACGGCTACATTTGCCGGACAAGGACTGATGATTTGCGAGTCGAGTAAAAACAAAAAGGAAGCGTGGAATTTTGTCGAATTTGTGATGAAGAATAAAGAATCGAACGCGGAGCGATTTTTGCAGGGAAATAGCTTCCCAGCTTTCTTACCCTCATGGAAAGATAAACGCTTGCTCAAGGATCATGAATATTTCGAGCAGTCAATGGGTCAGTTACTCGTTGAACTGGCTGATGAAATTCCACCAGTAGTGGTGGACCCGAGAAGACCACAGGCAATCTTTTTGATGCAGGAAAATTATTTTGGCTCGGTCATGTTTGGAGCTTTGACACCAAGGGAAGCCATTGACCAGTATAAGGAAGCGATGAAGCAATCGTGGGGACGGAATTGATACCAATAAATGTTTGATTCAAAATCGAAGAAGAATTTCGTATCATTCTTTTTTTTGCTCGGTCCGTTTCTGTCTTTATGGGTTTTATTCTGGATGGTACCAACTGGATTAGGACTAGATTTATCCTTCCGTTCCCCAGACTTAGAGCTTAGTCAGAAATCCACTACTTTATTTGATTCCCCTGAAAAACGAGAAAGCTTTGTAGGCTTAGAGAATTATCGAAGGGCTTTCGATGACCCAAGGTTTTGGAAATCTCTTTCGAACTCCTTTCATTATGTACTAGGTTCGCTTCTCCTTATTCTTTCCCTTTCCTTTATGCTCGCGGTAAACTTGCAGAGTCTTCCCCGGTTCTGGCAAACCCCATTGCTTTTTTGCTTGATCATCCCCGGTCTTGCCATGCCAAGTGTGCTTTCCACCTTGTTTTATCTATTTTTTCATGGAAAGGAAGGTGCTCTAAACCAATATTTGATCATGCCTTTAGGATTCGAACCGATTAATTGGATGATGGATCCGGACTTTATTATGCCTTCCATGATCATGCAGTCGGTTTGGCGTTGGACTGGATTGGTGACTATGTTTTTCCTATGTGGCTTGGCGGGTGTGCCCCATTGGCAATTGGAGGTGGCGAGAATGGAAGGCCTTGGGGCGTGGTCCAAAATTCGTTACCTCTGGTTTCCAGCAATACGAAATTTAATCCTATTTGCTGGGGTCTTTTTAGCAGTTGAAGGGATCGCTTCTTTTTCGGGTGCCTATGTGCTGCTTGGAGGCTCCGGGGGAATTCTGGACTCAGGATTATTATTTATTACCTATGTTTATCAAGTTGCTTTTCCAGGAGGCAGTGGTCGATTTGATTTTCCTACGGCTGCCGCCATGTGTTTTTCGGTGGCTCCCATCGTGGCATTGGGACTCTATTTAATTCTTNGCGTTCGCGTGGGTCCTCTATCTCGATGAAAAAGTTTGCTTCCCTCATTATTCTTTTGTTTTCGGTTGTGATAGCGACTTATCCGTTTGCGTGGATGTTTTTATCTTCTTTCAAAACTAACAATGAAATTTACAAGCCAACTTTATTTCTACCATCCGATTACAAATGGGACGCATTTATTTCCTTATTTAACGCAAGTTATTTACCGTTTTTGCGGATTTTTTCCAATTCGCTTGTCCTTTCCTTTGGCCAAGCTTTTCTTGCCACATTAATATCTGCGGGTGCAGGTTTTTGTCTGGCAAAATATAAATTTCGTGGGAGGGGGCTGGTTCTTTTTTTGGCGATTTTTCTGGTCCTTATTCCCAAGCAAACTCTTGCCGTGCCTACCTTTGACTGGATTTCATGGTTGGGATGGCGGGGTAGTTTATTCTCTCTATTACTTCCGGGTGCGGTTTCAGGAATCGGGGTATTATTTTTTTTACAAGTCTTTCGCCGTTTTCCTCAAGAATGGATTGACTTGGCAAGGATAGAAGGGATCAGTCCTTTCAGAACTTATATCAGCTTGCTCCCCTTGGTTCTCCCCGGATTGATGACCTTTTTCTTTTTGCATTTCGTGCTCTCCTTTCAAGAACATCTTCTCCCCTTGCTCCTCTTGGATGATGAAAATATGACCCTGCCTCTTGCCCTTGCTACATTAAAAGACAGCAGTCATCGAATACCAGAATCTGTTGGGATGGCCGCTGCTACCTTATCGCTTGTACCCATCCTTATTATTTTTTCTCTGGTTTTTGGAAAAATGAAAACGGCCCTAAGAGAGGTTACCCTTTCTTGAGCCTATGGCCTCCCTCTGCATCAAACCAATGAATTTTTCCCCAGTTTGGAACAAATTTAATTTTATTCTTTGGAATTTTAAATTCTGCTGAGGATTTCATCGAAATCTCAAGATTGTCCTGCCTTAGATGAATCACTTTTGAGTCTCCTAGATCATCCACACTCAAGATTTCTGCTTCCGGTAGAGAGCTCGAAGAACTTTCAGTTTCAGAAGGGAGCATGATATCCTCTGCTCGAATTCCAAGCACTACTTCTCCTGCTTTGGTAGGGACAAGATGAGCGGGGATTTTAAAGGCGAAACCATCTCCAGTAAAATCCACTTCATTATTTTCAGCGGAACTCAAGTTACCCTTGATTAGATTGATTGGAGGGGAGCCAAAAAATTGGGCCACGAATTGATTGAACGGGGACTGGTAAATTTCTTTCGGAGTTCCAATTTGTTCAATCCTACCTTTTTTCATTACACAAATTCTATGGCCCAAGGTCATGGCTTCTACTTGGTCATGGGTAACAAATAAAGTGGTGCTTTTATGCTCCTTGTGGAGTTTTTTTAATTCTCCTCGCATTGAATTTCGAAGGTGGGCATCGAGGTTGCTCAAAGGCTCGTCTAGCAAGTGGATTTTAGGATTTTTTGAAAGAAGACGGCCAAGAGCCACTCTTTGTTTTTGTCCACCGGATAATTGGTGGGGTTTCCGGTCCAATAATTCAATGAGCTCAAGCCTTTGGGCAGACCGAAGTACTCGCTGCTTGATTTCATCCTTCGAAATCTTCTGCGATTTAAGGCCAAAAGCCATATTATCAAAAGTCGATAAGTGAGGAAATAAAGCATAGTTTTGAAAAACCATCCCGATATTTCTNTCTTTNGGCTCTTGGTCATTTATGCTGATACCATCNACGGAAATGGAACCCGCAGTGGGAGTTTCCAAGCCGGCCAAAATTCTGAGCANGGTAGTTTTGCCGCAACCAGAAGGCCCGACAAGTGCTAGAAACTCTTCCTTTTGCACAGAGAAATTGATCTCTTTTAAAGCACAGAATCCATTCGAAAAAGTTTTGCTCAGGTTTGTGAATTCAATGGAAGGCATAATGGATGTTAANATGAACTATTTAAACANTTGGGTAAAGCCAAGAGCTTGTCCTAAATCGCTTGAGGCATTTCCTTTGTTTAATTAATATCCGATTTTCATGCTTCCAACTCAAACAGCCTTTTCCTTCTTGATTGCCATCTTCTTTACCCTAGTTGGCTGCCAACAATCGAATCAGGAAAAATTCAAAGAGGTGAAAGTGCAATCTTCAGAAAAACGTGAAGCATTAGTAGCAAGTTGCATNGTTTGTCATGGGGTACAGGAAGCTCAGCGAGGTCCNATTTTAAATGGTATGGAGAATTGGTACCTGAGAGATCAGATCAATAAATTTAAAAGTGGAATCAGAGGGAACAATCCCGAAAACCGATCGGAGCATCTTATGGGGATAGGGGCTAGAAGTATTACGGAAGATTTGGATGTTCCTTATTTAGCCTATTGGTTTTCAAGTAAAGAACCGGTGCCTGCCATTCGCACCATTCGAGGAGACTTTGAGCTTGGAAAAGATTTATACCAACGAAGGTGCGTTTCCTGTCATGGGGAAAATGGGGAAGGTAATCAAAAATTAATTTCCCCTTCCTTGACTCATTTGGAAGGCTGGTACTTCTACCAACAAATGAGAAAATTCAGGGAAGGTAAAAGAGGCTATCATCCCAGAGATGAAGGTGGTAGAGTGATGTCAGCGGCATCCAAAGAATTATCGGANTATGATATTAAAAACCTTGTNGCGTATTGNGTNGANGCTTTTGGGTTGCCTGAAGTAGAATTGACCAAGNCCGATCCATCTCCCAAGCCTTTTTGANTACTCTCCAAATTGACTTCTGANTANTTCAAGNCGTTCGGGGGTNCCNACATCATCCCAGGCACCATNATGAAAGATTCCNCTTACCCGNTTNTGCTCCATTGCTATTTTGAGGCGTGGTACAATGGAAAACTTTTCAACGCTTGCCCCATGCAAAATCGAGGGATGATACAATGCAATTCCTGAGTAAAGGAGGGAGGGATCGTTGGTCACCCGCACCCTGCCATGTTCCAGATCGAAGTCTCCTCCTTCTCTCCAGCTTGGCTTATTGACCAGGACGAGTTTTGCCAGGTCTTGGGCTTCCAGCTTCATTTCCTGCCGAGAAAAATCAAAGTCCGACCAAACATCTCCGTTGACCAGCAGAAAAGGGTCCGTTCCCAGTAAGGGGAGTGCCTTGGTCATACCCCCCCCGGTTTCGAGAGGATCCGGGCCTTCATCGGAGTAGGCTATACTGAGTTTCCAGTTTGATCCGTCCCCTAATACTTCAGGGATTTTGTAGCCAAGGTGACCAAGATTGATCACCACTTCATTGATTCCAGCTTCTGCAATTTTTTCAAGGTGGTGTACGATGAGTGGTTTCCCGTCTATGGTGATAAGGGGCTTAGGAGTATGGTCGGTAAGAGGGCGCAATCTCTTGCCATATCCAGCGGCTAAAATCATAGCTTTCATAAATTCTTATATTTGAATATTTGCTTTTTGGAACAATGTTTTTGCACTCTTTAGTTCGGGATAACGGTGGAGAACAGTTTCAACATATGCCCGAACNCTNGGCACATCATTCATATAATCCGGTTTNTNATCCCGAATCTTAAGACGGTTGAAAATACCGATGCATTTCAGGTGTCTTTGAAGCCCGGCTAAATCAAACCAACGCATGAATTCCTTAGTCTCTACCCTTGCAAATGCTAGGCCAGCAGAAATGAGCTTTTGCTGGAATGAGGAAACCTCATGAGAAACCCAAGCTTCTTCGTTTTCGACATAGCAATCCCGAAGCAAGGATACCAAATCATAAGTTACGGGGCCAAACATTGCTCCTTGAAAGTCGATTACTCCCAAATCATCATTTGAGCACAATAAAAGATTCCTACAATGAAAGTCCCGGTGCATAAAAGCCTTGGGGATCTGGTCGATTGATTCAACCAAAGCGTTGAAAGTTTCCTGAAATTCCTCATTCGATACATCGGGCAAGCACCATTCGCGGAAGATATCGAGTTCTTTCCATTGCCATGTTTTACTAAAGGTTGGCAGTTTTTCCTCGGCTGAACTAAGGGATTTCTGGAAGTTGACTAATTCATTCGTCGCAAGATGGTATAGTGAATTCCATGATTCATCTTCCAAAGCATCCTGAAAATGATGATCTCCAAAATCCGAAAGAACGAGGAATCCCAAGTCGAGGTCATATGCAAAAATTTCAGGAACCAGAATACCTGCTTNTTTCATCCAAGTACCAATTTCTACAAAAGCGAGTGAAGGTTCGAGATCGGGTGGGGCATCCATCACGATGTAGGATTTTCCACCCTGTAAGAGCCGGAAATAACGACGAAAACTAGCATCTGCAGAAGCAATACTTAGAACACCCCCGCGAAAGGAAGTCTTTTTTTCCAACCAATCAGCCAGCAAGGCTCTTCTTTCGTCCACCACCGAAATCACAGCTAAGTTGTGATTGAGCGAATCAAATGGGTCAAAACCAAAATACTTTTAATTATAAGTATTTTGGTTTTGATCGTCGGTATCAGGCAAGTAAGTCAGCGATGACCTTGGGGTGTTCGACACCGGTGAGTCTTTGATCAAGCCCAAGGTACTTGTAGGTGAAGCGTTCATGGTCGATACCCAGTGCCTTCAGGACCGTGGCGTTAAGGTCATTCACATGGACCGGATTTTCAACAATATTATAGGCATAGTCATCGGTTTTACCATATTCGAACCCGGCCTTGAAACCGCCTCCGGCCATCCACATGGAAAAGCTTCGTCCATGGTGATCGCGACCGTAATTGTCCTTGGTCAGTTTGCCCTGTGAGTAAATAGTTCTTCCAAACTCCCCCCCGCACACCACGATGGTATCCTTGAGCAAACCGCGTTGTTTCAGATCCTTGACCAAAGCGGCAGCGGGTTGATCCACATCCTCGCATTGCCCTCGGATTTGCTTGGGTAAATTATTGTGCTGGTCCCATCCTCGGTGAAAGAGCTGTACAAAAGGAACGCCACGCTCGGAAAGACGGCGAGCAATCAGGCAGTTGTGTGCGAAAGTGCCCTTTTTCATCGCATCCTCTCCNTACATATCGAGCACATGCTTCGGTTCGTCCTTCAAGTCCACAAGTTCGGGGACACTGGTCTGCATGCGGTAAGCCATTTCGTACTGGGCAATACGGGCATCAATTTCCAAGTCCCCGGTTTCTTGTTTTTTAGCNNGGTTGATTTTGGCGATACCATCGAGCATATTTCGCCGCATGTCCCTAGAGATTCCATTGGGGTTGGAAAGGTAGAGCACGGGATCTCCAGCTGATCTAAATTTAACACCTTGATGCTTGGAGGGTAAAAAACCGCTACCCCATAAGCGGTCGTAAAGTGCCTGGGCATTGCCTTTCCCTTTTGAGATCATCACCACATATCCGGGAAGGTTATGATTGGTGCTACCCAGCCCCCAATCGAGCCAAGCCCCCATCGATGGTTTCCCAGGTTGCTGGGAACCCGTGTTGATGGCAGTAATTGCCGGGTCATGGTTAATCGCCTCGGTGTGGACCGATTTAACCAAGGTAATATCATCGGCAATACTGGCAATATTAGGAATGACCTCGCTGAACCAGGAACCATTCTGGCCATGTTTGGAAAATTCAAACATGGGAGCAACGCAGGGAAAGGAGTCCTGTTTTGATGTCATACCTGTGATNCTCTGACCGTTCCGNATACTGTCGGGCAATTCAGTACCGTGAAATTTTCGCATTTCAGGGTGGTAGTCATACAGATCGATATGGGATGGTCCGCCTGAAAGAAAAAGATAAATCACCCGCTTTGCTGTCGGCTTGAAATGCGGACCATCCAAGGTACCGGGAAACCCGTCTTTGGCTTGGTTGGTGGCGGCATTGAGGAGCGAGGGGTTGAGTAAACTGGCAGCACCCAAGGCTCCAAGTCCACGGGCTCCAAGTCCGATCATTTGTCTGCGGGTGTAAGCTTGGTGTAATTCGAAGGGATTCATGAGGAGGTTAGGTACAAGTTTATTCGCGGTTCATGGCTTCGTCCAGATTCAGTATCATGGAGCAAAGGATGGTCCAGGTAGCGTGCTGGTTTTTATCTAAGGATTCGTCCCGTGGGGATTCACCAATTTTGAGGAGGTCTACCGCCCGGCTTGGTTCCTGCTCGAAAACCTTTAGCTGCGAATGGTAGGAATCCTTGATCACTTTCTGCCTGAAGGCGTCNGCGGGGTGNCCGGTGGCCAATTCGAATGCCCATTNTAAACGCTCTTGGAAAGATTTGGCAGGACTTTTTAAGATTCGTTCAGCAAAAACCCTGGATGCTTCCACAAATTGNTCATCATTGAGAGTGACCAANGCCTGCATTGGGGTGTTGGTTCGTTGCCTTTGCAGGGTGCANGTTTCACGGGTNGGNGTNTCAAAGGCCATCAGTCCGGGATGGGGTGCGGAGCGTTTCCAATAAGTGTACATACTTCTGCGGTAAAGTTTTTCACCCTGATCACGGACAAACCTGCGGCCTCCATTTAGGGAAACCTCATTCCAAAGCCCCGGCGGTTGATAGGGCNTGACCCCGGGTCCGCCAAATGTACGGTTGAGAAGACCACTGATCGCCAGGGCATTGTCGCGGACAAATTCTCCCATCAGACGAAATCTTGGTGCTCTGGCATGGTAAAGGTTCAACGGGTCTTTCTCCCTATGTTCTGGTCGGGTCACGGACGCCTGCCGGTAAGTCGAGCTCATTACCATTTGCTTGANCGTTCTTTTTACATTCCATCCATTGCTNATAAAGTCATCCGCAAGCCAGCTGAGCAGGTNTGGATGGGAAGGCCAACTACCNTGAGATCCAAAATCACCTGGAGTGGTGACNAAGGGCCGGCCAAAAATAGTCTGCCAGTATCGGTTCACGGTTACCCGTGCAGTCAANGGATGNTNCTTATCCATGAGCCACTTGGCGAGTCCAAGACGATTTTTAGGTAAATCCTTGTTCATGGGAGGGAGGAAAGAAGGTGTGTCCGGNTGAATTTCTTTGGATTTGTCTGGGGCTGAGTATTGGCCTCTCATCAGAACATAAGTTTTCCGCATTTTGTTTGCAGGATTGTCACCCATGACCATTGATGTGAGCTTTTGATTCTTTAAATCATTGAGAGCCTTTCTTTTCCCCGCGAGCACAGCTTGAACTTTCTTGTAGCTGGGATCATGTCTATTTAGATAATAGTCAACCAGCAGNTTGCGTTGAGCGGGATTTAGCTTTTTGGACTCTTCCTGAAGGAGGGGTCGGATTGGCTCGATGTAACCGAGNCGCTCAATCTCATCGCTNTGGAGCACCCGAGAATACATTCTTAATTCATCGATTTCTANACCATTGGTTGCTGCACCATTAAAACGNCGGCCNATACGAAATGTTTTGGTTGTAGAAATCGTTTTTGAAAGAGAGTCATGAGTTACCANCATGGGTTGGTTTTTTCCNTTGAGGTAAACCTTGAGACCACTTCCTTTCCTTTTTCCGTTGTAGGTAATGGTCAAGTGATGCCATTGATTGAGAGGAATTGGCTTGGTAGTAACCGCCTTTAGAGCATTATTAGGGAATTCGTTTACTAGGTGCATACCAATTTTTCCACCTTCGAGCCAAATATCGTAACCTCGGTGTTTTTGGGATTCATCCATTTTACTAAGAATCGCTCCGGTCAGTTTCTTAGGCATCTTGATCCAGACCGACCAGGAGAAAGCTTGGTTATGTTCAAGCTTACCAACATCCTTTGATTCAAGAAACCCGTTTTTTTCGATTTTGAAACCGCCGCCTAATTTTCCAATTTGGGTTTGTTTTGCCTGTCCATGAAGAGCGAAAACTCTNTCCGGATTGGCCATGCCCTGGGTTTTGTTTTCTTTGAANGAATCGAAATTTAATCCGAAATTTAATCCCTTGGGCTCAGGGGCATTTTTATNGGGTAAGNACATGATAGTCTGAACCTCATCTTTGGAGAGAGCGCGATTGTAAACNCTTACTTCATCAATTTCCGTTCCGTTTACCTGCCCCGAGTTAAAACGGCGACCGATTCGAAAAGGGTTATCCGTTTTGATCGTGTCTGCTTTNAGGCTGTTTTGGGCAATTATTTTTTCCTGTTTTACTCCGTCTATATAAATACCGACTGCATCAGGATTCCTGTTGCCATTATAGGATATGCAAAGATGGACCCATTTATTCACCGGGATGGTTTTTTTTGAGACTATTTTCAGGGCGTTATTTGGCCAGGCATGAACAATGTGAGTACCCACTCTTCCAGCATCCATCCAAAGATCATATCCCCGGTGTTTATTTGCTTCGTTCATTTTGCTTAAGATGGCACCTCCGAGGTTTTTTACCGAGGTCTTGATCCATGCACTCAATGTGAACGCCTGATCGTGTTCGAAGTCTCCAAACTCAGGCAACTCGGCAAAGGCATTATTTTCAATTTTAATCCCCCCCGAAAATTTTGCTTTTTGAACGGGTTTTGGAGACTGATGCAGCGTACAAGCATTCCCCNGCATATTAGCCAGAGTGGTGGTATTATTTTCAAAATTCAGCCGGTCAAATGGAAGGTAGGCAATCAAGCCTGCTGGATCGAGAAAGTCGGGGTTTTGCTTTAATTCGTTCTGCGTTTTTTTCATCCATTGGTCAAATGACTTGAGAGATTCCTCCCTTCGGTTCTGACTAGAAGTATTGGCAATTTTCACCGCTTTAGTTGCCTCTTTAAGTTGCTTTTTTCGTTCCGGAGTTATGACTTCAATCATGGGAGCGGTATTACCCTTTCTCGTTTGCATGCCAGGATCCGCATTGTTGTTGTAGAAGGCATAAAACTTGAAGTATTCTTCCTGTGAAATAGGGTCATATTTATGATCATGGCACTGGGCACATTCCATAGTCAGCCCCATCCAGACATTCCCGGTGGTTTTTACCCGATCCACCACATATTCAACCCGGAATTCCTCGGCAATAACCCCCCCCTCATCGGTGGTGGCATGGTTACGATTAAAACCGGAGGCGATTTTTTGATCATCCGTGGCATCAGGGAGAAGATCTCCGGCCAATTGCTCGATCGAAAACTGGTCGAAGGGCATATTGTTCTTGTATGCGTTCAGGATCCAGTCCCGCCAGGGCCACATATCTCTGGGNCCATCATCATGAAAGACGGAAGTGTCTCCGTAACGGGCCGCATCCATCCATACAAGGGTCATGCGTTCAGCATAAGCATCGGAGGCAAGTAAATGATCGACCACTTTTTCGTAAGCATCCGGTGAATGATTGAGTAGGAAGTCCTGAATTTCAGAAGGAGTGGGGGGTAATCCCGTGAGATCCAAATAAATTCTTCGGAGTAAGGTCCTACGATCGGCTTCCGGGGAAGGATAAAGGTCATTATTCTTGAGAGTTTTTAAAACAAAAGAATCAATCGGGTTGCGAACCCAATGGGGGAGGTCAGTCTTGGGTTCCTTCTGCTTGGAGAGGGGCATAAATGCCCAATGTCCTTCCCATTTCGCTCCCTGCTCAATCCATGCTTTTATTGTTTTGATTTCAGACTCGGTCAGTTCCTTTTTAAACTCAGGTGGAGGCATAACCTCATCAGGATCATCGGAAGTGACCCGGTGCCATGCTTCGCTGTCGTCCAAGCTATTTCGGACAAATGCAGCCATTCCTTCTTTCTCTTTGAATGCTTCCTCCTCCAAGTCAAGTCGCAGATTTGCCTCGCGTGATTTTTCCGAGGGTCCATGGCAAAAAAAACATTTGCTCGAAAGGATTGGGCGAATGTCGCGATTAAATTGAATCGTTTCGGCCTGACTGAATGCACCAAGCGTCAGGGTGAAAAAAAGAGAGATTGCTAGTAAAGAAGAGGTAATGGGAAGAAGATTTCTATACTTTTAGGCGGAAGGTTTTCAAAAGTGAGAGGTTATGTGTAGTAATAGTAAATTAGGATCAAATTAGGACAATATCTAAATCNAAATTTTATGCGNTATTAGATTCAATCCTATGTTCATTTACTCGAATAATCTTTCCCAATTGTTATATTCCCATTGTCTCAAGTCTAAAATCTGCTTCAATAAAACTTTAGGATATTTATGACTGAAGAAAAAAAACTGGAAGATTCATCCACTGAGAATGAAGAACTCGCTTTCGATGCCGTTGACCTGATGTTAGACGGGAACTTGCAAGGCCAAATCAATTATTCGCTGGTCAAGGCGATTGCGAATGCACTCAATGAAAAAGCTCAGATTTTAATTGAAGCCGAAAAAGGTTANCAGCCCGTGGAAGATGAAACNTTCGCAGAAGCGGCCATGCCTGAAATCGAAGCCATGGCCAATGCGGTNCTCGACGGTTGTGTTGATTACTCNAAAGTTCGATTTTGGGAAGCCTGTGAGACTGCTGAAGTGGCTTGGGAAGAGACCAAAGACGAAGAAGGAAATGTGGTGCAGAGAGTACCTTACGGGGACTCATTGGAGAAGCCCCGACCCGGCAATCGTTTGCTGGCNAACCTGGAACAAATTCTTACTTGGCTGGAAAATGTCCATGTTGCACACGAAAAGAATGGTATGGGTTGGGTNTCCCCTTATGGATGTCCGGAAGATGGGCAGCANGCTTATGAAAATCGAAATCAATCTATTGAAAAATTGAAGAGCATGATCGCCGGGATTCAATCNAATTTTGATTTCTAAAAATCCTCGCTTCATTCACGATTGGTTGTGTAAACCCTNGGCACNCGCTTGGTNATAGAGCAGAGTAGTTCCCAGGGAATGGTATCAGCATCCTCGGCGAGTTTTGTGAGCAAGATTTCCTGGTCCCCCTGTTTTCCAATCAAGGTGACAGTTTCTCCCACTTCAAGGTTGTCTGGTGCNTCGGTCAAATCAACCAAGGTTTGGTCCATCGTTACCCTGCCCACAATAGGATATCGATTTCCACGAATTAAGGCATCTGCTCGGTTTCCACAGTGTAATGGAATGGCATCCCCATAGCCCGCACTGATAATCCCNATATTTGTACTNCTTTGCAATTGATGCTGCCTGCCATAGCTCAATGTGGTCTGGGCTGGTAGCTTTTTTATAATCGCTAGCTTGGAGTGAAAGGAAAGAACTGGTTCGACTTGAAGCTGGGAAAATAAGCTCTCTTTTTGCGGAGAAACTCCAAATTGAAGAAGCCCGATTCGGACCGCATTGAAAATTGAATCTTTTTGCAAGTTCAGGAGTGAGGATGAATTATCAGCGTGTACCATCAAATTCTCCCTCGTTACTGCTGGCAAAGCATCATGGATTTTCTGAAACCTATTTCTTTGTAAGTCTGTNAATGCAAGATCGCTCGGATNTGCAAAATGAGTCAATAAGCCACATAATTCGATCTCTTGGGTTGCGAGTGTTTGTGCAATCAATTCCCCTGCCTCTTCCCACCATGCACCTAGTCGGCCCATGCCCGAGTCAATTTTAAGATGAATTTTTATCTTTTGCTTTCTTTTTTGGGCAAGAGCGGCAAATCTTTGAAGCTCTGAAGCCGAGGATAATGTAGCAATTAAATCATATTCCAAAAGTGCGGAATCCTCCTCTTCCAGAAGCGGTCCGAGGACCAGAATGGGCCAACCGGAGGCCATTTCACGAATTTCTGCAGCTTCTTTGATATTTGCTACTGCAAAAAGATCCACCCCACTCTGCATTAAACGAGCCGCGGTTGGCAGGATACCGTGGCCATATGCATCCGCCTTCACCACAGATACATATTTCATGGGTTGGGGCAGGGCACTTCGAATCAAATTGAGATTTCTTTCCAAAGCCGCAAGGTCGATTTCAGCCCAGGACCTCATGGTGTTAATATTGCCTTTGAGAAGACGCCCATCAAGTTGCTCTTGGGTTGGGTCGCCATTTTTGGAATTCTGCNGGTCTTGGGGCATAGGGAGTCGCAAGCTCACAAAGTTTTGAAACCGGAAGTAAGTCATCCAAGCCCCTTACTTGATCTTTTAAAGAGTAGGGAATCTTTTGGGTTTCTGGAAGATCTTCCACCAAGCTTCTCGGGTCCGGTAAATGCATGCTCTCAGGAAAGTGCGAAAGTGCATCCTCAGTACTTAGGATTTCCTTTTTTCCAACTGCATTCTTACCAGTACGGACAAATCGAAATCCCTTCCGAAATGGGGCCTGGATNGAAGCTTCAGTTCCGCACATGACCTTTCCTAAATCGAGTGCGTTATACATGTAAACTCGAGGNGTAGGGTGGTTGGCCCATTGGAGCGTTCGGATAAAAGCACAGCTTATCCGAAGACCAAGGGTTGANCCTGGGCCCTCGCAAAAGAAAATNGCATCCANGGATGAGAGCGGCTGCCCAACTTCTTCCAAAGTTTGCTTGGNGGCAAAGAACAAGCCTTCCAACGCTTGTTTTTCAGAAGNATGAAAACTTTTCCAGTNANTTTTTCCCAGTACCCCAACTTGAAGAATTGGAGTGGATGCATCGACTAGAAGCGAGAGCTTTGCATCAAATTGCTCGGATATGGCGTAGTCTTCCAAAGTGGTAATTTAGAAACGATCCTGAATTTGGATTAGTATCTTCGGCGAAGGTTAGTCGGAGGAATTCCAAGCTCTTCCCTGTATTTGGCAACCGTTCTGCGTGCCAGTTTGATTTCTTTTTCAGCAAGCAAGTCAACAATTTTGCGGTCGCTCAATGGCTTGGAGGAATCTTCCTGCTCTATAATCGAACCGATGATTTCTTTGACACTTGTGTTCGAAACGGTATCTCCATCCTTGCCAGAATATCCTGGCGTAAAGAAATATTTGAAGGGGAACATTCCATGGGGAGTGCTAAGAAATTTATTTGCGATGGCTCGAGAAACTGTTGTTTCGTGAACATCAATGGTCTCTGCTACCTCAGACATGGTCATGGGGTGCAATTTGGAAACCCCCACATCAAAAAAGTCAGCCTGTCTTTGAAGGATTTGTCTGGTAATTCTTTCAATGGTATTTTGACGCTGGTCAATGGAGTTGATCAGAAATTTTCCGGCCCGCATCTGGTTCCGGACATATTCTTTTTCCTTACCAGAAAGGGTACCTTTGGTGATGAGCTCTTTATAGGTTTTATTAATCTTAAGTCGTGGGATGTAGTCATTATTCAGACTAATCACCCATTCACCACCAACCTTTTCAACGGTTGCATCTGCAGAAACTGATTGGTTGTTGTCCTCGGAAAATCGACGGCCCGGAGAGGGATCTAATTCAGAAATTTTTTCTAAGGCTGAATGGATTTCCTCCGTCGATTCGGCAAGTTTTCTGGAGAGTTCAGGAACCCTGCGGCGGACGAGTAGTGGAAAGTGATGCTCTACAATCAAATAGGCAGTACAATCTTCCCAGCCACGGGCATCCATTTGTTTGAGCAGACAATCCCGCAGATCTACGGAAGCAATTCCCACCGGTTCAAAAGTTTGAAGAATTTCTAGGCCCGACTGCAAGTCTTTCAAGGCAATGCCAGAAAGCAATCCGATGTCCGAAAGGTTCGCGGACATGAATCCATTCTCATCTAGGCTTCCAATTAGATACTCACACGCTTCCCGTTGGCCATCCGTGGTTTCAATGAGCTTTAATTGATCAAGAAGATGTTCTTGAAGAGAAGTTTCGGTAACCAAGGAATCAAAAAAGAATTTTCTTTTTTCATCCGCTTCCGAATTCCCTAATTTCGCCTCTCCTTCATATTCACTTTCAAAATGTTCCCTAAGATCCTCTTCCATTTCATTGAGAATTGAAAATTCATCGGAAAAATCCATGTCGTTCAGATCCTCTCCATCCTTTTGCTCAAGATCTGCATCATCCTCGGTTTCCTCCTTGGAATCCGGTTTTTCCTTCTCTTCTTCTGGAAATTCTTCAACCTCTTCGCTCTCGATCTCATCTGGAGAAGGTTCATGGGTATCAGCATCTAAACTGTCGTCATTTGTCCCGAATTCCTCAAGTAGCGGATTGGTTTGCAATTCTTCAAGAATGGCAGAGCGTAATTCCAAGGCAGGAACTTGTAAAATCTTCAAGGATTGCCTGAGCTGTGGTGCCAGGACAAGATTCTGAGTCTGTTTTTGTACTTGTCGTAGTCCTTGAGACTGCATGGCTGTTCAGGTTACAAGTTTAGGATTCGACCAGTTGAGTTTCACCATTGAACCAACGAAGGGCAGCGTTTTGCCCATCTGCACCAAACAAATCACTACAATAGGCGGCGAGTTTTTCGTTGGTCGGTCCATAACCATCCCCGTAAATGAAATTTTCAAGCCCAGTAAGCATTTCCTCCGCTGATTGAAACCGACCATCTCGAGATCTTTCCATGGCGCGGTGAAGGATATGATTTAGCCTTTGATCCACATCAGGTCTCAAATCAGTAAAATTTGGGAGCTCCATTTCCAGAATATTCTGGATGGTTTGGTTGGAGTCTGCAGTCTCGAAAAGGTTGTATCCAAGTAAAAGTTCGGACATTACAATACCGCAACAAAACAAATCTGCCCGGTGGTCGGTTATTTCACAGCGGGCTTGTTCCGGAGAAAGATATTCATCCTTACCGGCAATGACCTCACCCTCCTTGTTGTACATAAGGTCTAGGGCTTTCGCGATTCCGAAGTCCGTAAGTTTTACATCCCCCTCCTTGGCCACCATGATATTCTTTGGGTTGACATCACGGTGGACGATTCCCAGCAACCTACCATGCTCATCTCTTTTACGATGGGCGTAGCCTAAACCGCGACAAATGCGAGAGACAATAAAAACAGCAAGATCGGCAGGGACATACTGTTCGGTTTCTATATGTCGGTCTAGAAACTCCTCCAGGTTCCACCCCGTCACAAATTCCATGGTCATGAAGTATTGTTCGTTAATACGACCAAGATGATAGGTTTGAACAATATTGGTATGGATGAGGTCGGCTACAAGCTTAGCTTCTCCAATAAAATTATTTCTAAATTCTTCAATGGATGAATATTCTTCGCGGATCAATTTGATAGCTACCACTTTACGAAACCCGCCAATTCCGCTTTGTACCGCTTCATATACCAATCCCATTCCGCCCTCGGCGATTTTTCGGGTAAGTTCGAACTGTACTTCGTTAAATATGTTTTTCAAAGTATTGTTTTGGATGATTCTCGAAAACTACTTCCTTTCTGCCTTTCATTCAAG
>NHDN01000042.1 GCA_002171765.1 Verrucomicrobia bacterium TMED60 | reverse complement strand
GCAAAGAGAGTGACGGAATCCAGCAGCCTTAAAAGTTGCATTATTTTCGTCGAGAATGACCGCCATGTTGAAGTCTGTAACTGGGGAGTAATCCACTCCAATCAGATCAACTTCACGCATAGAAACATAGTTATTAGTACCTGAAGCTTGGGTGATCTGTAATTTGTAATACTTGTAATCTCCAGGGGTATCCGCAGTGAAAGTTTTTTCTTCATTGGATGCCCATGTGGATTGATGATTAGCGGATGAAGTATTCATGTCATCCACAACGGACCAATTGGTGGCATCATTGGAACCATAGAGAAGGAATGCCTTGGGTCCTCTGTNTGCGAAATNCGTATTTTGACCGAATATTTTATAACTGGTTACNCGGAAAGGGTGAGTNAAAGTCCAAATCACATGAANATTNGGNAAGGAACTNTGGTTNGCGAGCCAGCGATTATCCCCATTGGTANTCTTATCCTGGTCGAACACTTTGGACAAATTGTAAGANGCATGCCCGGGNGTGGANGAACTGATCGATGCCTCCGCCGTAGTGGCCGAACGGGAAACCCCGGTGTAGTCGGTGGTTAGTTCCATNGANTATTCAAAAGGGGCATTGTCNCCGATGGTAACTGCCACTTGCTTAAAGTCGGTTCCATTGGCATTNGTAGCACCCACCTTAAAGGTAATCACTCCACCNNCNGTNGGNGTACCCGAAACNTCACCGGTTGAGGAATTAACATTCATCCAACTTGGTGCATCNCCNAGAGAAAAACTGGTNGGGCCGTTGGTTGCAGTAATTTGATAAGTAAANACCATACCGGTAGCAGCGGTGGCAGCAGTTGGGCTATTTACCACGATCCATGGCTGNCCNANATCNCCCATTCCGCCACCGTAGATTTGTTCGACTTCNGTGTCAGATAGATAAGCATTATANAAGCGAACATCATCGAGCCAAATNCTGGCATAATTNCCNATATTNGGNGANGCNGNGTTATAATCTCCGGAATTGTCCTTGGCTCCGAAAATAAGGGCTGAATTGGTGACATTTACCCCACCATTTCTACTTTCACTAGCTTTCAGAGCACCATTGACAAATATTTTTCGGGATCCACCACCCCAAACTGCNGCAATATGGGTCCAATTNGANACATTNATNGTNGGNCGCAAAGCATCGTCACCCCCAGGACCACGAAGAGTGAATGAGACCTTTTGATCTCCGCCATAACGACGAACTTGCCAGCCTTGTGAGCTTTCCCCTCGTTTGGAGATAAAGGGCTCCCATCCGCCATCAGGAAATTCCTTGGTCCAAAAGGCTAAAGTAAATTGGTTGCCTCCATCAAAAGTATCCTGACCTGAAGTTGAAACCACCACATAATGATTTCCGTTCAAGTCAGCGGCTTTACCGGTTCCGAAAGGAGTATCCGTCTTATGCTGCGTTGTAACCAGTGCATGCGAGCTATTACGTAAGGTACCATGGTTATTGTTGCCGGAAGAGTCCCGGACTGTGGCATTGGTATCATCATCGAATTTCCACCAACCAATTAGATTATTACTCCGAGTGGGACTAGTCTGTACGGCACTCGGAGTGAAGGTACTGGTGGAACTCGCCCAAGTTTCTCCAAGATTGGCAAAGGTATTGTATGCCATCGCTCGGAAATAATAAATCGTAGGAGAAGATAAGCCGGAGGTGATTTCCCCAACCAAATTACCCGGTTGGGCATTGCTGATGGTGATCGCATTGTCCCAACTTGCAGAATTGGTACCTCCATCATTATCCCCCCAGAAGAATTTTACGGTGGTGGTATCCCCCCCAGTGCTTTGCAGATTGACATTAAGTTTTGCCGCTGAAGAGGTGATGTCGGAAACGGAGTGTAAGGTTCCCAGAATGGGAGCACTAACTGAAGTGGGAGTGGTAAAGCTTTGGACTGGAGACCAGCCGGTACCTCCATTACCGCCGGAGGTATTAACCCCCTTGAAGGTAAAGAAATAAGTGGTGCCACCGCTGAGACCAGAAACATCATGAGCAAGGGCAACTGCACCTTTAACCCCAATGTTATAGTTATTATCCCAGCTTCCTGCATTGGTAGTGGCGTTGTTATCCCCCCAGTAAACGGTGACATTTGCATCCCGCCCACCCGTATTAAGTACGGAACCTTTCAATTTTGCTCCGTTCATAACCAAATTACCAGGTACTTCAGATGCCAAGAGGGGAGCGGAAATTGGTACGGTTATGGTTAGGGTACCAGAAGCAAATTCATTACTGGTGGATGATTGAGCTGCCAAGGTAACCACATAGGTACCCCCTGCGGTAGGGGTTCCGGATATTTCACCTGTTCCCAAGTTACAGGATAAGCCCGGTGGTAAATTGGCTGCTTCAAAAGCTGGGTTGGTCACGGTGGTTGTGACGGTGTAAGAAAAAGCAGATCCCACCGTGGCACTGGCACTGGTGGCACTGGTGATTGCTTTGCTTACTGGAGTGGTCAACGAGGACTTAAAGGGGTGAGTGTTGGCAAGGGATCCAGTCAGACCCCATTTATGGGCTAAATAACCTTCAACCATTTTCAACTCTCTTTCGGTAAAGGCGGTGTTAAAAACCATAAGTTCTGCTAAGTCACCATTGGCGTAACGTTCGTTAATGTTGCGGTCATTGGAAAAGTTATTCGCCTGTACATTAGCTGTGGTAACGAAGGAAATAATTTGGAATCCACTGGGCCAAGCGGAAGACTGCGAAGTCAAAGCACCGTTGAGATAAAACATGTTACTGCTCGAAACTCCAGTGTGAGTATGGCTTGGACCAATCATACTACTGGCTCCATTTCCATGGAAATGATGGGAACTGGTGTCACCAAGAAGCCACCAAGCACCCGCATTGTATTTAACCACCCAAAAAATGGTACGGATGTCAGTAAGGCGGGTGAAAGAATGATATTTCCCAATGGTACCATCATATCTCATTACAGGAAGACCATTTAAGGTATTTGAGACAACGGTAGGCGAACCATTTTTAGTAGCGTGGTTTCCACTACCTGATCGATCCGTCCAAGTTGCACCCGAGGCGGAGGAGTGGTTGGCATCTAACCAAAGTTTTAGGTTGTTGGGATATATGCTGGCAACATTGACGGTCAATCCTCCTTGGTTGGAAACGGAAAAGATACCAAGACTATCCGATACTACCGATCCGGAACCATTGCTTGCAGCCGTTCGAAAATAGTATACCTTTCCAATTTCGAGCCCGGTTAGGTTGGTGGAGAAGGGACCCGAACCAATGACACCCATTGGGATTTGATTATCCCAGCTGGATAAATTGGCATAATTTGTTCCGGCATCATTGTCTCCCCATACAAAATAAACAGACGGGTTTTCTCCACCAGTTGAGGTTATGGTCCCGTTCAAAGTAGCGGTGGAGGCAATTGGGGTGAGGGAAGCCTTGATGGTATTGCTGGCATTGACCTCGCCCAGGGTCGGAGCAGATAAACCAGCCAAGGTGGTGAATGTACCGGCGGAACCCGTCCATTTTAGAGTTCCTCCAGCATTGGCCACCGCCAATCGGTACCGGTAGGTATTATTGAAGGTAAGTCCACTGAGTACCCGACTGAAGGAGCCCGGGGATTGATTTTCCAGAATATAATGTTGAGCCCAAGCCGACACATTGCTGTCTCCCCGATCTGCAGTGTCTACAAAAAAGTGAACTTTACAGTCCGTACCGGTGTTATCAGTGAAAGAGCCGGTCAGAGTGGCACCATACATACCAAGGTCTATCGCTCCCCCATCGGTTATGGCAGTCGGCATGGGATAGGCTTTCATAATCAAAGACTTGGTAGTCTTACCATATCCATTGGTGGCGAAGAGGGATACGGCATGCTCCGTACCGGTATTTGCCGGTGTGCCAGAAGCAGTGCCAGTTATGGCACCCGTACTAGAAGCTAGGCTTAAACCTGCGGGGAGACCCGTCGCTGACCAAGTTGGGGTAAAGGCNGCAACCGGGACTGAAAAAGCAGGTTGAATCAGAGCGGGTGCACCCGCATTGAATGGAATTACATTTTCAACATTGATTACAACCGCCCCAGATTCCGCATCCGTTGCGGCATATAAGCTAGCAACTTCTGCATCGCTGAAGGCAGAATTGTAGAGCCTAAAGTTTTGAAGCGCCCCTTTAAACCAGCTGCCAGAGCCATTTTCACCGGTTCCAATGTAGATCGGTTTTTCTTGGTTGATGAAGATATCCCCATTAATAACTTTAGTTTGTACAACGCCAGCGTTGATGTAAGTTTTGGCAAGCCCGGGGTTTCCTTCGTTGGTTAAGGTTACCATGGTCCAAGCTTCCGGGGAAACACGGTAGGCGTTGCTAACCCCATTGTTAACACTGNTACCCATTCTGAATCGGTGATGAATATAACCGCCATTGGCGTTGTGGGCGTCGCCGAAGGAGAAATAGTAATTTCTACCAGATCGATTAACTATCGCAGAAAAAGTAGTGGTCCCAACTTCATACCGCATCCATGCATTAAGCGTGTATTTATTCATCCGCATGGCTCGATGATTTCCAATCTTGATCGATTTATCCGCAGATCCATCAAAACGAAAAGCAGACCCAGTTCGCCCAGAGTTTCTCCCTAGACTGCCCGTTACTTCACCAGTTAAGCCATGGGTACCCCAATCATATACCGTAGTAGCATTTTCTTCTTCCCCCAACGGAAAGAATAAAGCTAGGTCAGACTCTTTCATTACGGGTGGGCGGAAAAGAATTTCTGTTGTCGTTCGCTGGTTTTTTTCTCCAGTAGATGATGAATAAACCGAACCTTCCGTAAGCTTTATAGAAATTCGGGATGGATTTGTAGAAGGAGTAAGGTTTACGGTGTAGGATGCGCCTGAACCAGTCATGCTGCTTACTGTCGCCCCGGTTACATTCAAGTCCGAAGAAGTGAACCCAGAGACGACATGATTAGAACTGCTCTTTTTAAAGGTAATGGTAACTGGAATGGGATAGGCTTGAGTTGGGCTAGTTGTCGAGAAATCAGCTTTTAAACCCGATCCGATTCCAGCCATAATATTACGGTTTGCGTGAGTGACTGGAAGTTGGTGAGAAATACCCCATTTGTTAGCTAAGTATCCTTCAACTGCTAAGCGATCGGTATTATCAAGTACATGATTAAATGCAATAAACTCGGCAACTTCGCATCTCGAATACTCTGCTGCACCCAAATATCCTCCAAACTGTATTTGTCTAGGTAAATAACTTGTGTTGTGAGCACCGTTTCCATTCACACTTCCGACACGGTTTCCATCAAAGAAGGTATTTCCCTGATCCGTGTCATTCATGGAGGCGACATGCAGGTGGAATTTTGCATCTTTACCATTTGCGACATCGGTCAACCAACCGTCGAAATACCATTTGTTCATGTGTCCCGCTTGGAAACCGTGAAGCCAATTTTTAAGGCGGTCTGAAATTACCCTGCCATTATTGGTAGAATGGGTATATCGAGCGATTGACAAGATGGTGAAATTTTGTCCTCCACCCCACTCGTTACTTGAATAATATGCATCATCTCCATCAAAATTAACCACACCCAATCCATTTTGAGATGCCCAAGTGGGATCTCCCACTTTTGTCAGGTTATAACCATTACCCGACTTGTCGCTCCAAGAGTTGACCGCATCTCCGGCACTGAATGCGGAATCGGTGGTTCCATCCGCATTGAGATCGGAGGCATCGTACCACATTTCTAGACCAGTAAGGGCAGATGTATCGAAAGAAACCGAGTAGGATGCTTGAAAACTCTTGCTCACGATATCATTCTCATAAACCCCACCCCCACCGCTAGCTACACCCTTGGGAATCGTTACAGTGATCGTGGATGGGAAGGTTGTCGGGGTAATATTGAAGTTATAAGTATGACCACCTCCGCCCGATCCACTGAAACCGGAAACGGAACCACCGCTTACACTCAGATCACTTGAGGTGAAACCAGTTACAGGAAAGTTAGAACCTCCACGTTTAAAAGTTACGCTAACCGGGGCTGGACTAGCGTTAACATATTGATCGACAGTGATAACAGGTAGGGTGGGGGTGTAGTATCCTTCGCCCACACCATTTGCATAAATTGCGGAAATAGCAGAGGCGTTTAATTCCTTATTGTAGAGTCGAAAATCATCAAGGGTACCAATGAAATTAATTCGGTTATTGGTTTTATCCGCACCGATGCTGAAATTCGCAGTATCCGCAAGGTTGAAAATCGAACCCGTCCCGGTGTCTCGTCCGGCAAGCGAACCGTCCATGTAAAACTGGACAGACTGAATATTTCCATTGTTTGGCTTGATCGCTACTAAATGATGCCAGAGCCCGTCTGCATAAGAGCTTGTGGTCTTTGCCGCCCCACCTCCATTGTCCAATCGAACCAGTGCACCATCAAAATTAAGGGTATACCTGAGGCTTCCTGTGTTTGTTCCCCAGCTTACGATCGATTGCTGAGAAGTGGCATTGTTGTAGGTCGACTTAAACCAGAGGGCTACGGAGATTGGATTGGTTCCCGTAATACCTTTGAAATTATTTACATCGATCTGATCACCGGTTCCGTCCAATTCAAGACCATATCCTTTTTTTCCTGCAACCCAGGTTGGATTTCCGACTAATGTACCATCCTTACCACTGGAGGATCGATCCTTGGTAACGGTTCCTGTTCCTTCATCGAAAGGTAAATATAAAACCAGTGAGCTATCATCTGTGACTAAGTCCCGGAACTGCGTAAGTGCGGATGCACTTCCCGTTTGGCCTCCTCCAGAGGTAGTTGCTGCACCTGCTGCGATGGAGAGGTTGATGATTGCCGGGTAGGAAGTGGGTACCACATTGAAGGTGTAGGTATGTCCGGANCCAGAGAAGTTTGAAATNGTAGCGTCGTTTACCGTAATATCGGAAGCAGTAAATCCAGTGACCGAAACATTGGAATCATCTTGTTTGAAAGTAACACTAGCTGAAATAGGAGATGTTCCTGATGTCTGGGCAATGGTAATAACTGGAGCAGGTAAGGTGGGTTTTTTAAGCAAAACAATTCGGGCAGGAACATGGTCATTTACCAGACCAGTGACCGCTTCGGGCTTCACTCCAACCGAGATTTTATCATTTGCTTTNAGACCATTCAAGAGGGTGGTCAAGGCACCAGATGAGTAATCATGTGAAGTGGTACCACCATGGAATCGAATATAATGGGTTGAAGTTTCTGCACCAAGTACATCGTTTCCATTCACCCGAATGACCATTTTTGGACTGGCTCTAACAATTCCAGATGTAAGACCGTCGGAATAAAGCAGCAGATAATCCCCGTCTGNATCCACCGTGATTTGATGGGCGTTGGAAGAAGCTGAGTGGGTAAATTTTGAAGAATCAATCGATTCTTGGGTCGCCCATTTCACCTCACCCACTGCATTCCAATCATTTCCGCTAGAGAGTTGAGTGGCTCGGGCGGAGAAGAGGTTGTTGGCATCGGAAAGCTTTTCGATAAAAACCGATCCTTTTTCATTGGTTGGGACCGTGACCGTGCCCCCTTGTGCTCTCTTACTCATGTTGAAGCTTAGAACTTCATTGGTGGAAGAAGTTTCAACAAGCCCCACCCAATGAATCGAAGACTTAGAGGTGGCATCGGCATTCCGCAAATAACCTTGTGAAGCAAAACCNCCTTCAACNTGGGTATTTCCAAGCTTAACAATCATTTGTGGGGAAGCTCTCCCTGCAGAACCGCTTAAGGGTAAATTGGCGTAAACGAGGTACTTTCCNGCAGCATCTAGGGTAATATTTTGACTATTTGAAGAATTGCTGTGGGTAAAGCCGGAATCAGCCACTTCTTGCGTCCATTGAAGNGGTGATTCTGTATCCGGGTTTAGGTTGGTTGCAGCCACTGTGCGGGTTGAAGTTGCGGAAAATATAGTTCTGGTAGGAGCAATTTTTTCCAAGAAGAGGGTGGCTGTACCGATTTTGACGGAATTGTCGGTGCTGTTATCAAAGGCTTTGGAAAAGATTTCGATGTAGTCATCAGCGGAAAGGCTAGAAAGTAGAATGTGGATGTGACCACTACTTTCAGTGTGATCCGAACTGTGCCTTACATAAGTCGAGCGGGCTGTGCCTGTTTGGATGGTAGTGCTTCCGTTCTTTTTGACAAAGAAATGTGCCTGGGAACGCTTATCAGCNGTTCTGGTTGCCTCCATAATCGGTCCGGTGAAGGCAAGAAAATAGTCACCCGCTGCTTTTACCTTCAAGCGGGTCGGGTTGGAGGCGTCGAATTCAAATATGCTGGGATCCAAGTCAGCGGTGGACCATTTGATCGCCTTGGAAGTTGCGCTTGCTTCCGGTATGGTGGTGGTTCCATCAGAGAGAGTACTGCCTTTTACCAACGCACCTCCTTCTACAGTCGCATGTAAGCTTTGATGAAGCGGTACAAGGCCAAGGCATNCAAGCATAATCAGGAAGAGACTTGGATGTCGGATGATGTTTTTTTGTTGCAGGCTGTTTTGGGCTTTTCTCATGATTTTTTGAGTGGGCGTTTGCAAAGGGTCGTGATCTGGTTTAAATTTATTCCATCTAGTCCTTAAAATTTGAAACTTAGGGTTGAAAAATTTTTCAATNTGAATGGATGGATGCATGTGTGCGAAATGGTCTGGGCACCAAGCCANGTGCGAGTTCTAAAGGGCAAACTCGGAATTGAAGGAAATGGCTTTTGTAATTCGAAAATAATCGATTGGGTTCTTTAACTATTAGCAATCGAATGTATTTTTGTACGTAAAAACAATAAAAAAAGAATCGCAATATTGTAAAGTATTGAAATTCAATAATTTAATTAATGAAAAAAATTATTACNGAAGGTAAAATTTTAGCAATTTTTATAAAAAAAGCCAAATGTCGTAAAAAATTAAGAAACTACCTAATAAGGAGGATCCCAAATCTTAATCGATTATGTAATAAATTTAAGGAATTTGACGAAGTAGTTTGGTCAGGACATTACCCGGTCCGCATTCTATAAATTCATCCGCACCCAAAGATCGCATTTTTTGGATCGATTCGCTCCACAACACAGATGAGTACATTTGCTTGACGAGAAGACCGCCTATTTCGTCTGGATTCGAGTATTCGGATCCCGTTACATTCGCAAAAATTGGAAAGCTGGGGAGTGCAAAGGAAAATCCCTTCAGGAAAATCGCAAATTCTTCAGATGGTTCTTTCATCATCTCTGAATGAAAAGCTCCGCTTACTTTAAGGGGTACTACCAATTTCGCCCCTGCTTCCTTGAGTACTGGAATAGAGGAATCGATTTCCAGAGCTGGGCCGGAAATGACAATTTGTCCGGGAGAATTAAAGTTAGCGAGATCAATTTTTTGCAAATTTTTATCTTTTAATGTGGATACAATAATTTTGGATTCAAGGCCGATCACGGCAGCCATACCTCCACCTCTTACTTTCGCCATAATTTCTCCTCGCTTGGTAACCATACGGAGGCCATCCGCAAAGGAAAAGGCTTTGGCTGCAGCCAGAGCTGCAAATTCTCCCACGGAATGGCCCGCTGCCATGTCAGGGGACATATTTTCTTCCTGTTTCGCCAGTCCCGCCAAATAGGAAACGAGGTAAAGAGCAGGTTGGGTAAACTGGGTTTGACCGAGCTTATCCTCNGGTCCCTGAGTACATAATTCATCGAGGGAGTATCCTAGAATGGAATTTGCTTCCTCAACAAGAGNGGGAAATTGCTGAAAGAGTTCATTTCCCATGCCAACACGCTGAGATCCTTGACCGGGAAAAAGANAAGCGATACTCATAAAAGATTAAGATTAAAAATTGCGAATTTGTTGATTATTTGAATAGTGTGTCTTTCTTTGATCGAAAGGTTTCAAAATGCAAGAACATCTGATTGTAGACGGAAATAATGCCCTTCATGCAATCCCTGAGTTTGCTCGGGAATTGAAACTCGACCGTGCCCGTGCGAGGGAGTCATTATTACATTTTCTTGAGCCCCTACAAGCTATGGGTGGATGCCTTTTATCGGTTGTTTTTGACGGGAAAGGTGGTCCGCAGTCCGTTTCTAAGCACCGTGGTATTGAGGGTTACACCGTGATTTACTCTTCTTCTGTAGAGGGGGCAGACGGGGTTATTGAGAGAATGTTAATGGGAGCAACCCAACCGGAGAGGATCGTGGTGGTTACCAATGATGGCCTTATTCGTAACTGTGCTTATGCACATGGATCCACTGCGATGCGGGTAGAGGAAGTGGCTAAACGNTTGGATTANGCGATTGAAAGTTCAAAATCCATAAGNAAAGACTCGAAGCCTTCATCCCGGCCGTTTGATTCTTTTGAAAACAAAATTCCCTTTCCAGATTAGGCTCCTCATGGAAAGCAAAGTGGAGGAAGTTCCCGGGCTCTACGGCGGAGTTCGGGTCGAGGAAAAAGTGATCCAAAGAATTTGGTCCCAGTCTGCGTTTATTACCCATAACTTAGTCAGCGAGGAGGGAAAAAAACTATCGATCCTGAATGCTGGAACTTGGAACAGGTCGGAGGAAGGACCTGATTTTCGAAATGCGGTTATATGGATAGAAGGGGAGAAAAAATTTGGGGATGTTGAAATTCATTTTCATGAAAGGGATTGGANAAATCACGGACATGATCGAGACCCAAATTATAATCAGGTTATCTTACATGTTTGCCTATTCCCCCGTAGCAGTTCAGCTANCCGCATCGTTAACTCTCTGGGAAAAGAAATCCCGCAATTATCTCTGCTCCCTTTCCTTTACCAAGGACTGGAGGAGTATAATGAGGAGTGGACCCTAGCTGCCCTCAGCGGTCGAGATCAAAATTTGCATACNCTAGCGGGAGCTAAACCAAAAAATGTAGAAGATGAGATCNTAAGGNNTTCCCATTTAAGATGGNTCCAAAAGAAAGCTTATGCAAAAAAANGGATTGATCANATGGGATGGGAACAGGCTTGCCACCAATGGTTTCTNGAGGTNCTNGGGTATCCAAGGAACAAGAAACCCATGCATGAAATCGCAACCCTTTATTCTTTGGAAGACTGGAGGGTAGGCTTGGATGTTCATAGAGTTTACCACCCCATGACTTCCTGGAAAAAGAAGGGGATGCGTCCTGCGAATCAACCGNTAAACCGATTGCATCAGTATCANCAGATTGTAGNAAAAGTTCCCCACTGGCCCGATGAACTCAAAGCAATCCATTTCCCTGAATCATCGGACCCGCTTGAGGTCAACCGCACAAAACTGGGAATCTATCCATTAAGGAAAAAATGGCGTGCTCAGGTGTTGGGTGGAGTTCTAGGGTCTTCAAAAGCGGATACTTTACTGATTGATAGTGGGCTTCCCCTGTGGGCTGCTTATCATGAATTTGATTGCTTTNGTTTGTGGTATCATTGGCCAAGTGGAGATTTTTCGAATGATTTTAGGGAATTGGCGGTCGAGTGGGGCTTGAAGCAAAGAGGAAAATCTTTGAGTAATGGAGTACTTCAAGGCTTGTTTCAAAATTTCCTGCTCGACCAGAGCAAAAATTCAAAGCAATGATTGTGGAAATTAAAACCAATCTATCTATTTAAANGATGAAATTTTGTCTCAATACAAGTACGATTAAACCAGTTCCCTTACTGGAAAAGATAAGACTGGTGGGCGAGGCCGGTTATGATGGTATCGAGTTATGGCTCAATGATGTCTTGGAATTTGTTGCCAGAGGAGGTGAAGTTTCAGAGGTCGAAAGGATGATTCAGGATCATGGATTGATGGTCCCGTCGGTGATCGCAATGCGGCAATGGGGAGATTTTGAAGGATGGGAGCATTCATTAGTTTTGGATGAAGCCCGAAGAAGATTTGCTTTGGGTGCACGTTTAGGTGCCCCTTTTATAGTGGCAACTCCTCCTTTGGAAAAAAAGGAGACCAGGCATTTACCTGGAAGATATCAGGAGTTATTGCAGGTTGGAAGAGAGGAAGGAATTCTCCCCACTTTTGAATATATAAGTTTCTTTCAATCGATTCATACCCTGGAGGGTGCCTGGGAAGTCGTAGAAAAAGCGAATGATCCAGATGCCACCCTGATTTTGGATGCTTTTCATAATTGGAACAGCAAGTCTTCCCCTGAAACCCTTCGGCAAATACCTCAATCCAAAATTAGTCATTACCACATCGACGATGCATGCCTGAATAAAGAGCCAGGCACTCAAACGGATCCGGATCGGGTTATGCCGGGAGATGGCCAAATTGATTTGAAGGCTGAGATTCAAATCCTCAAGGAAATTGGCTATGATAAAACTGTAAGCCTTGAGCTTTTTAATGCGGATTGGTGGAAAAGAGACCCTGAAGAAACTCTTCGNTTAGGACTTGTTCGAATGAAAGAGCTGTTTGAAGCTTAGGATTAAGCAAGAATTACGAATTCTTTTGTTTTCTAAAACTATGAGTGATGTATGAGCCAAGAGGATAAAAATTCTAAGTTGGTCTGGTTCGAGCAATTGCNAAAACCGCTTTTATCTTATGCCCATGGAATCCTCAAGGATGTGGAGGAGTCCAAGGAGATTGTACAGGAGTCTTTTCTTCGTTTCTTTCAAGAAACAGCATCGATTAGCTTTCCCAAGGCTTGGTTGTACACGACGACCCGAAACCTCAGTATTTCAAGGTTAAGAAAAAAGCAGAGATTGATAACCACTGGGAAAGATGATCGGCAACTTGATTTTTTTTCAGATTCGGGTGGAAAAGATCAGGAGCATCCCAGGGAAAAAATGGAGAAGGAAGAAAAAATTTTTCGGGTTAAACATGCAGTTTCCCTTTTGCCGGAAGATATTCAGGATTTATTAAAAATGAAATTTGAACAAAGAATGAGCTACCTTGAAATGGCGGAGAAGCTTGGGATAAGTGTTGGAAATGTTGGCTTCAAATTACACAAGGTAATCTACCAACTGTCGATCGAACTAAAAGAGGAGAACATATTGGAATGAGTGAGCAATCCGATGATATTGAAACCCGTAGGGATAGGCTGATCAAATATCTTCTGGATGAGGTGGAACCGGAAGAAAAATTTGAAATCGAAAGGCTTTGTAATTTGGATGCAGATTGGAGAGCAGAAAAGAAGTTAGTACAGCAAAGCCTGTCACTTTTTCAAGATGCTGGTATCGATGGGTTTCGATTAGGTAGTGGCATGAGTGAGGAGCTTTCCTTTAGCCAGGAGGAGAAAACTCAATTATTGGAAAAGCTCAAAAATATGGAGCCGCAAGGAAAAGCAGATGACCAGGGGCCTAGCTCTAAAGGGAAATTGCATTTTTGGGCACCCTTGGCTGTCGCGGCCGCCGCCTTAGTGATCGCTTATTTTGGTACTCTGGAAAGAAAAAATAAGGAAGAACTAATGTTGGCGAAAGCAGATGCCGCGAAAGAACAATTAAAGGAACGGGATGCTGCAAATCAGGCAGAACAATCTACCTCTCAAGAGAGTGATGAAAATAAGCAAGATTCATTTCTTTTGGAAGATTCTCAAGGCTTGGAACTTGCTTCGGGGGCAAAACTTTCCATGGCAGAAGATAAACAAGCAAATGCCATTAAACAAGTTCCGCAAGGGGAAAACATTGAACCAACCGGGGAAGAAATCCTTCCGCCTTTGGTACCGGACATCAAACCGGCTCCTCCACTTTTAAAAGCCAAAAAATTGGACATCCCATCCAAAGTAGAACCCGTGAACTGGTCTTCCTTACTTGGGTCTCCGAGAGCTGCCTTTCTGCATCTAGAAAATGGAGACGCTTTGGGACGAGTTAAGCTGATGGGTTTTTCCTCGGATACCTTAGAGTTTCAAAGAGCGGACTGGCCGATACAGGAAAGGAGTTTTGCTCTAAGTCGAGGGAAGTATCAGATCAGAATCACTGATAATACGGAAAAAATTTACCTTCTGGAAGGTGAGGTGCAGAAGCTGTCCAGTGTTTCCCGTTCAGTTTCAGAGCCAGAGCCAGAGCAAGAGGCAGTCGCGTATGAAATGGTGGTGGATAGNGCNTGGCGTCTTGCCGATGATGAAAAGCGGCTGGAGGTAGATTTTTAAATTTCCGGAAGGGAATTAGAGGCTGTGTAAACCTCTCCCATCTACAGAGAGTGCTGCTTCTTTGATCGATTCCGATAGGGTGGGGTGTGCATGTATNGTACGGGCTAAGTCTTCCGCAGAGCCTCCATATTCCATGTGTGCCACAACCGAAGCAATAAGCTCGGAAGCACTATGGGCTACAATTTGAGCACCTAAAATACGGTCGGTTTTTGCATCAGCAACGAGTTTTACCACCCCATCAGTTGAGCTGGTCGCAATCGCACGACCATTTCCAGCCATGGGAAAAGCTCCACATTTGGTAAGAATGCCTTCTTTCTTCGCTTGGCTTTCACTCATTCCAATGTTTGCAACTTCTGGATCTGAATAAATTACTCCGGGTACTAGGGAATAATCAACATGTCCAGCTTGGCCGGCCAAAATTTCAGCACAGGCTACTCCATCTTCTTCGGCTTTGTGAGCAAGCATAGGACCATGAATTAGATCTCCAATTGCACGGATACCATCAAGATTGGTTGAGAAGTCTTGGTCAACTTGAACCCGCCCTTTTTCATCCTTTGCTAAGTTGAGTCTTTCGAGGCCTAATCCTTTTGCAAACGGTTCTCTCCCCACGGCAACTAAGACACAATCAGCGGAAATTTTTGAAGTTTGCTTATCTTGGGTGATCGTTAATGAGACTTCTTTTTGGGTGACTTTTGCGGTTTCTACCTTGGTGGAGAGTTGAAAGGTGATTCCTTGTTTTTCAAAAATCTTTCGGGTCGTTTTGGCAATTTCGGGGTCGAGCTGTGGGCAAATCTCAGGGAGGAATTCAAGGATCGTTACTTCACTACCCAGTCTAGACCAAACGCAGCCCAATTCCAGCCCGATGGCACCAGCCCCAACCACAACAAGCCTTTCAGGTATTTTATCCAGGGCAATCGCTTGATCGCTACTTATAATCTTCTTTCCATCAAAGGGAAGGTTGGGGAGTTCAATCGGTTTGGAACCCGTTGCCAGAACAATTTCTTTGGCTTCCAACTCAAATCTTTCNGACCCATTCGAGACTTGGACTTTTCGGTTGCCTAGGAGTTCGGCANTTCCCTCGAAAATCTTAACCCCTTTTTTGGAAACGAGGGACTGGACGCCTTTCCCTAGTTGGCTGACCACTTTGTCCTTTCGATTCATCATGGTTGCCAGGTCAAGGCTAACTTTTTCGCATGCAACCCCATGCGTTTGGGCATCGGTTTTTATCTGATGATAGACTTCGGTTGAATGAAGAAGTGCTTTACTGGGAATACATCCAACATTGAGGCAGGTACCACCCAGTCTTTTATTTTTTTCAATGATACCCACTTTCAAGCCCAGTTGTGCAGCCCTGATGGCACAGACATAACCACCGGGGCCAGCCCCGATCACGAGGAGATCAAAAATAGGTTCTGATTTCATTTTTAGTTAAATTCCAAGAGCTAAACGGGCAGGCTCCTCGATGGCCTCTTTAATCTTGACCAGAAAGGTAACCGCTTCCTTCCCGTCCACCACCCGATGGTCATAGGATAAGGCAAGGTACATCATTGGTTTAATGATGATTTCTCCGTTTCGTGCCACGGGCCTTTCCTGAATCGCATGCATTCCTAAGATACCACTTTGGGGCGGATTGATGATCGGGGTTGAAAGCATAGAGCCGTAAATACCACCGTTGGTAATCGTAAAGCATCCTCCCTGCATATCTTCCAGGGAAATGGTACCAGCTTTTGCTTTTTCAGCATAATGGATGATTGCTTTCTCAATATCGGCAAAAGACATCTGTTCACAATCTCTCAATACGGGAACAACCAAGCCCTTTTCAGTTCCGACCGCAACACTCACATCATAGTAATGGTTTTCGACTAGCTCATTTCCTTCAATTCTAACATTTAAAGCAGGTACAGCTTTGAGGGCATGAACCACTGCTTTTACGAAAAATGACATGAAACCAAGTTTTATTCCGTGCTCTTTGACAAAAGAATCTTGGTGTGCTTTCCGTAAGGCCATAACCGCAGAAAGATCAACTTCGTTGAAAGTCGAAAGAATGGCTGCGGTTTGTTGAGCTTCGACGAGTCTCTGAGCGATCCNTTTCCGGATTGGCGAAAGGGGACGTCTTGTGGATCGATTTGCAGAGTCCAGAAGCTTTGATTCACCAGGATTTTTTTCTTCGGATTTTGGTGTAGGAGGCTTCTCCAACTCTCTGGAACTTGCTTCNAGGACATCTGCTTTGGTAATTCTTCCGTCTTTCCCAGATCCACTNAGTGATTCTGGATTAATTCCGGTTTCGGCTAAAAGTTTGGTGACTGCAGGGGACTGCTTTCTGCCCATGATCTTATTTTTTTCATCGGGGGGAGAAACTTCTTCTTTGTCAATAGCAGGGGATTCCAATTCCAGGCTTGGGGCATCACTGGAAGGGTTCTCCTCTTCAGGCTCTTTGGCTTCTGNTGATTCAGTTGCGGCAGGAGTATCCTCGGCTTCTTCTGTACTTGGGGCTTCAGATTCTGAAGGTTTTTCTGTGGATTCATCAATTTGAGCTATGCTGGAACCAATTTCCACTTCATCCCCTTCTTTTGCTAAAAAGGAGATCGTTCCGGCGATTTCGGCAAGCCCTTCTTGCGTGATCTTATCGGTTTCAAGTTCATAGATCGGTTGATCGATTTCGACAAAAGATCCTTCTTTCACTTTCCAGGCGGAAAGGATACCGGATGCTATGGACTCGCCGAGTGCGGGGATAATGACGTCTTTTGGCATTTTAAATAGAGCGAATTTTAAATTATTTTTCGGTGATTGGAAGAGATTGACCCAGAGCATTTGCCACTAATTCAAATTGTTCTTTTTTGTGAAGCGTCAAAGATCCGGTTGCTGGACTAGCCGTGGAAGTACGACCTACATACTCAACTTTTTTGCCTAATAATTCTTCAAAGATGGGAGAAAGAAAGCTCCAAGCCCCCATGTTTTGAGGTTCTTCCTGGCACCAGACAATCCTTTTAGCATGAGTAAATGGCTCGATGGTTTTGAGAAATTGGGACTGGTTGAATGGGTAAAACTGTTCAATCCGAATTATAGTCGCTTTGGGAGTTCTGATCGATTCGCGAGCTTCAATAAGGTCGTAATAGACTTTCCCAGAACAGAGAACCAGAGTCTCGGTTTTTTTTGCTGGGGTGGGATCAGGTAAGAAGTCTTGAAATTCACCATGGGTCAGGTCCTTGAGCATGGAAACACAGGANTTATGACGAAGTAAACTTTTAGGGGACATTAGAACAAGCGGTTTAGCATATTCTTTTTTCTTTTGTCTGCGCAATGCATGAAAATACTGAGCTGGAGTACTCAAGTTTGCTACCACGATGTTGTCTTCCGCACAGCCCTGAAGAAATCTTTCAAGGCGGGCGGAACTGTGCTCAGGACCCTGTCCTTCAAAGCCATGGGGTAGAAGAAGTACAAGATCAGAGACGGCTCCCCACTTGTCTTCCGCACTCATAATAAATTGATCAATTATGACTTGTGCACCATTTACAAAATCTCCGAATTGAGCCTCCCAAATTGCAAGCATACTTGGGTAATCCAGGGAGTAGCCGTAATCAAAGGCAAGGACGGCAGCCTCGGAGAGTAAAGAGTTGTATACACAAAATTGTCCCTGCCGGTCCTCCATGTTTAGTAGAGGTACATACCTAGTCCTGTCCTTGGAGTCATACCAGACCGCATGACGATGACTGAAAGTTCCTCGTTCGCTGTCCTGTCCAGAAAGTCTAACAGGTGTTCCTTCCAGCATCAGTGAGCCAAAAGCGAGTTGTTCAGCCAATCCCCAATCGATGCCATGTTTGGATTTGAAGTTCTTTTTTTTGTTCTCAACTTGTCTTTTAATTTTCGAATTTAGGTTGAAATCTTCAGGCCAAGTGGANAGGGCACGCATTACCTTTTCTAATTCAGCCAGAGGCACCGCAGTCTCAACCGGTGAAAAATCATATGGAATTTGCCTGATCGCCATCGATCCCTCAAAGGTACTGGATTTCTTGACCGTTCTGACTTTTTCCAAAGAAGCATCCAGCTGACGGCGGAGCCTTTGGTGAATTTCTTGGCACTCTTCATCTTTTAATTCCCCATTATCAACCAATTGATCAGAAAGAACCGAGGAAATCGATGGCATCGACTTTATTTTTTGATAAAGTAAGGGTTGAGTGAATGCAGGATCATCNGCTTCGTTGTGACCGTGCTTACGNTAGCAATTTACATCNATGACNACATCTTCACCAAAATTTTGTCTGTAAGCGAGGGCAAGCTCAGCAACCATAGCTACGGCAAGCGGATCATTTCCATTCACATGGAAGATGGGAGCTTCAATTGCTTTTGCCACATCGGTGCAGTACAGGCTGGAACGGGCGTCGGTCGGATCCGTGGTGAAACCAATTTGGTTGTTCACCACGACATGAACCGTTCCTCCGGTACGATAACCAGGCAGTTTTGAGAAATTAAAGACCTCAGCGACCACGCCTTGCCCAGCCATTGCGGCATCTCCATGAATCAAAATCGGCAATACCCGTTTTCTTTGAGTATCACCCCGTAGCCTTTGCCGGGCCCGGGCTTTACCTTCGACTACCCCATTGACGGCTTCGAGATGACTGGGGTTTGGAGATAGGTGAATGACAACTTGCTGCCCGCTNGAAGTGGTTCGAACCGACTCGTATCCCAAATGATATTTAACATCTCCACTTCCATGAGCACCATCNGGAACAAANTTTTCAGAAAACTCTCGAAAGATAAATTCATGAGATTTACCCATCACATTTGCCAAAACATTGAGGCGGCCCCGGTGTGCCATTCCCATTACAATTTCCTCAACTCCTTCATCGGGACACTTTTGAAAAATGGAATCCAAAGCCGTAATAAGAGTTTCTCCCCCTTCTAACGAGAATCTTTTTTGACCAACATATCTAGTGTGTAAGAAATTTTCGAATTCTTCTGCTTGAATGATTTTACGTAAGATTCGAAGCTTTTCTTCATGAGCGAATGCGGGTTGATTAAGATTGGGTTCGATCTTGGACTGAATCCAACGACGTTTTTCAGTAGCCTGTATGTGTAGGTACTCGACTCCAATGTTCCCGCAATAAGTCTTTTTTAAACGATCGAAAATTTCACCGATCGACATCCGGCATCCCTCTAGGTAATTTCCGGTAAAGTGAATTTCAGAAAGATCCTTCTCCGTGAACCCGAGTCTGTCCATGGAGAGCCGTGGGTTTTCATCGATCTTGTCGCGCAGGGGATCAAAGGTGCCTTGGGTATGGCCAATATCTCGGAAAGCATAAATTGCTCCGTAGAGGCGGGCATGTTTCTCAATGGATTCATCATCGGACGATTCACTGGAAACCGTTTTAGGTCTGGGTATCTGCCCCGAACTACCATTGGAATCATTCGCTAAATGGAAGCCTTCAAAAAAGTATTGCCATTTGGTTTCTACGGATGAGCGGTTCTCAAGCCACTTAAGGTAATTTGAGTCGATTTCGTCTAAGTTCCAACGAGTCGCAAAAGTAGGGTTTTCCATAGATGTTTTCTGTGTAAAAGATCAGCTGTATTGCCAAAATTGAAGAATAACAAGGAAAACTGCCAAAAAGTTGAAATTTTAAGGCTTTTGANNATGATCAATGAATAAAATATACTCTGANTCTGCATGAATGATAATTTTACTCCCATAGGAAACCGATTTTAAGCGAGGGGCCAAAATTTCTAAAACTCCTTCTTTTTGATGAAATCCTGGCTTTGTGGAAGGGTGAGGCCAATATACCAAACTTGAGAGCCTAGAATCATCATCCGGTAAAGANATTCTGCACGGATAAAAAGAAAAGGTTTCGGGAGGTAAGTCATGAGACCATTTTACTTTTTCAAAACAGAAGGAAGCTTTGATTAATTTATAGNAAGAGGGAGTGATATCGATATTCAGAGTTCCAAGGTNAAAGCTCGATAGGTCAAGTCCTCTATCTTTCAAGAAAGGTNATTGCATGGCNATGGTTCCTTTNGGGAACCGAGCATCGAAGTTTTTCCCTGAAGCGATTCCATAGCCCCTTACCACTTCGGCCATTACCTTATTTTCTTTCAAGAATTTCCTGTACAGATTTGAATCAAGGACAGAAGCATTTAAAGAATCGATTACCAGTGCCTTCAGCACCAATTTTCACCCGTACAGGATGCATACAGCGAGGGCAGTGCCCGACATATGCATTTCCTTCTTTATTTCTGTAAATGCGACCGTAGGTGCCGCATTTTACATAATGAATTCCCAAGAATGGTCTTTTGACTTGATTTGGAAATTCAGAGCCTTGCGGAGAGGATGGGTTCATGCTTCATTAATCTTTTTCTTCCAGTTGTTCGATCAGTCCATCCACTTTTTGGCTGACGATATTGGCTTGGACGCTGATGCCATCTTGGCCTTCAATTACCTCTGAAACCCAGCTCTTTACTCTTTCTTCAATAAACTGAAGTTTTTTATCCGAATCAGGGTCGCTGGCTAAGGCAATAAAACTAGTCTTGAGATCTGATTGAATGGCATCCGTTTGACCCAGCATTTCCCGCAGAGCTTGGTAGGATTCCTGCACCGATTTGGATTCCATGGATTCACTTTGTTTCTGCACGGCTTTAAGGTAATGAGGTGCAGCGGGTTGCCTAATAGTCGGTGCATTCGGACTCGCATCCTTGAATAGTTTGAATGCCTGATCGGTATCTAATTTACTGAAAAGATCCCGATCATTGAAGGCAAGATTAGTAATCGACTTGAGCTCTTTTTTAAGTTCTCTGAATTTTTTTCTCGATTGGGTCTCATCCTCTTTCGAAATCTTGCGGATCACATCCGCTTTGAGCTTCGGGGTAAGTAGAAGAATTTCCTCAAGAATTTCCAGTGACCTTTGAAGAGCAACCTCTTGAGTTTGAAGAAAAGAAATAGCTGATTGAAGCGACAACTCTAGGTTTTCCTTTGTTTTAAGGGGAACCTTTTCATCGTCAATGGGTAGTTTCTTTCGAGTTTTTTTGGTTAGGCGTAGACGCATTGCAGATGAAGTAACTACCTTTATTTTATGATCCGAATCAAGCGGAAAGCATGGCTCGACCCAGTTCTGAGTGTGAATAAATTCCAGAACCAATCAAACGTTCCCCCTTGTAGATTGCTAAAATTTGACCAGGGGTAAGTGCCCTTTGAGGAGATTTAAAAAGTATTTCAGCTTTTTGGTCTTCCAGGGGTTGGAAAATAATCGGAATACTTGGGTCCCGATATCTCGCTTTCCCAAGAAGTTGGATTTTTTCAGTTGGAAACTTGTCATTAAAAAAGAAAACGGATTCAATACGATAGATATAACCCCAAAGAGTTAATTCTTTGGGGTCTTCAAATGCGACTACCAGCTGATTCATTTCTTGGTTCTTACCGGTGACGACAAAATTTTCAAAGTCGGTGTTGGAAGGTACTCCAATCCCTTTNCGTTGACCAAGGGTGTAGCGATGTAGACCTTGATGCCTNCCCANTACTTTTCCTNGAGTAGTAACAATCTCTCCNGGTTGATCATCGATGAAATTAGATAGAAATTGGGGAACTTTAACTTTTCCTAAAAAGCAAATACCTTGGCTGTCTTTCTTTTTTGCCACTGGTAGGCGAATTTTTTCGGCTAATATTCGAACATCTTCCTTTTGCATTTCACCCAATGGAAAAAGAGCATAGTTAAGTTGTTCCTGCGAGATCTGGGATAAAAAATAAGACTGATCTTTATTTTTGTCGATCCCTTCGAGAAGCTGAGCCTGTCCATCTTTTCCCAAAATTTTCCGGCAATAATGCCCGGTGGCAAGAGCCTCGAATTCATGATTTTTCGCATATTTCATTAGGGCACCAAACTTCATCTTTCGATTGCATAGAATATCTGGATTTGGAGTGATTCCGTCTGCATATCCTTGAATCATAGGGCGAACGATTTCCTGATGGTAAAAATCGATAAAATTTACCACATGAAAAGGAATCTCCAGAAATTTGGCTACTTCTTTTGCGTCTGCGAGGTCTTTTGCCCCTGGACAATCCCCCAGGGCATCCTTTTCATTTTCCCATGTTCTTACATAAACCGCTTCAACTTGATAACCTTTCTCTTTCAACAAGTAGCTTGCAACCGCACTATCCACACCTCCAGAGAGGGCGATCAAAATACGATGGGGAGAAGAATTCATGTAGGTACTTTTTACCTCATTAGTTTAAGAGTAGCAAAATTTTTCGATTGGCTAAAACGAAACTGTAAGGTTTTGTTTTAGGTCGTGTACCAAGGGGGTGGAAAAGTATTTGTGTCCGATGAGAGTCGTGGTTGGGTTTATCTTGAAAAAGATTGGGACGGCGGGCGTCTGCATCTTGATCTAGTCGAACAAGCCGGTTTACTTGGGGGCTCATTTAGTCTTTTGGATATAAGCCAAAGAGCAGGTCTTGGAGGCTATGCAAAAGATGGGCAAGAAGCATTATTTTTGATAGAAGAAAATCAATTCCCCGGAATCTTAAATCAGCAAAGTGTAGTCTTCCTTGCTTCGAGCATTAATAATTGGAGTCCAAGGAACAAACCGGAGAAGTGGAAGATGAACCGGAACGAACTGGGGTGGGAGTTACGACTTTCATGGCATGAACTTTCAATCCAAGCTCCCTTTTGCTTCAAATTCATCACGGAAGATGGAATATGGCTGGAGCCATTCGATGAATTTGGCTCCATTTTAACAACTTCTGAGGGTGTGAAGAACTACCAGTTTGATTCCCNCAGAAGTGGTAGAGATGTATTTAGTTTCGAAGTTGTCGATAANGAGAGAAATGAAGAATTAGACCGCTGGCTAAAGNANAGGCCTGAAGGCAAATTTGGTTATTTTAAGGATAACCATGAAATTGGCTGGTTTCGAGTTTTTGCTCCCCGAGCCAAGCAAGTGGATTTGTTAATTTACCAAACNNCGGATGGTAGATCGTCTGAAAGAGTACCAATGCAATGGCAAGAGGATGGGAGTTGGTCCACGAAAGCAAAGGAAGAATGGGAAAACACTTTCTACATGCTTTCCATCCTTCAAAAGTACGAGGATGGAGGAAACGCTTGTTTTGAAAAAATAATTTTAGATCCATATGCCCGTGCGACCATGGGGAGAAATGGTCCAGGGCTTATCTTGCCAGAGCCCAGAAAAATAGGGCAGGAATCGAGGTTTCAAATACCTCCTTTACGGGATTTGGTCATCACTGAGGCTCATATTCGAGATCTCTTAGAAAAAGCAGACTTGGGGACTGCTGCAGNGGGAAAATCTTGGTTTGAGCGGCTTAAGATCTGGATTTCTGCAGAGGATTGTTACCTAAGGGAACTAGGGGTNAATGCAGTTGAGTTTCAACCTCTGCAAGAATTTGATTCTAGAACACCAGATGAATATCACTGGGGGTATATGCCTGTAAATTTCTTTTCCCCTGAATCAGGCTATTGCAGTTCGCCGAAAAGAGGTACAGCGGTCGAAGAATTCAAGCAGGTTGTGGAAGCTTTTCATGAAGCTGGGATTGCGGTAATTTTGGATGTGGTTTACAANCATGTCGGCATCCCCGGGCATCTTATGAATCTGGATCGCGAGCTTTATTTCAGAATCGACGAGTTTGGCAGGTTACAAAACTTCAGCGGCTGTGGAAATGATTTAAACTGCGAATCAGAACCGGTTCGAAAGCTTGTGATCGATAGTTTGACTTATCTGGTCGAAACCTTCGACTTAGATGGTTTTCGTTTTGATTTGGCAGAACTTTTAGGCACCGATCTTCTTCAGGAAATTGAGGTAAAAATGAAGAGTATTAAAAAGAATTTCATTCTCATTGCTGAGCCCTGGAGTTTTCGAGGAAGACTACCNAAAACCATGGATGAAACGACTTATGCCTTCTGGAGTGACCAATGTAGGGAGCAAGTTCTATCTCTGATTAAAGAGGGACGGGGCCAGCAGGAAATTATTCAATTATTGACTGGCAAGTTAGATTACCATGCCCAACCTTGGCAGTCGATTAATTACATTGAATCCCACGATGATTATTCATTTGTGGATCGAATTTTGGACGGAGAGAAGAAAGATGCAGGCAAATTTGCTGATGATCTAATTAAAATGAACCGCTTAGCTATTTTCATAATACTATTCTCCCCTGGGGTTCCCATGCTTTCTGCAGGACAAGATTTCATGAGAAATAAGGAGGGGGTTAGGAATACCTACAAGCGTGGAGATCTTAATGTATTAAGATATGAAGATTTAAATTATTATTCGGAACTCAATCTTGATGTTAGACAAATGATTAAATTTAGGCTGTCTGAAGACGGAATGTGCTTACGACCTCAAAAAATGGGTGATTGTTCGTATCATGTTTGTGAGGGTTTTCCCGAAGGTACAATAGGTTTAGAGATAGAAGATAATCGCAAGCATAAGAGCTTCCTTTTGGTAATTAATTTCGTCAGTCAAAATAGAACCGTTCTTTATCCAGGTAAATGGCTTGGTTCTCGTTGCTTTTTATCCGGGATACAGGCTCGCTCGAATGCAGTATTTCCACCGTATTCCAACGCGGTCTTTGGCTTGAAAGAGGAAAGCTAATCCATCAGTTTCGGATTTGAGGCGATGCCAAACCGCAGGTTGTGAAAGGAGTGGGTGAGTTCATCAATTTCCATGAAATTCATAACTTCTAGTATGGTGATTAAGGCCGAGGGAATAATATCCAACCTGTCCTCTGGTAGGAAATGGAATTCTTTGCGTCTTTCCAAAATGTTTTGGGAGCAGATCGTTTCAGTAAGGTCTTTAATGAAAGACTTTTTAAATGTGAAGGCAAGCGTGGTACTATCCGGTACCGATGGGTTACAAAACTCATGCAATTTTCGCAAGTATACTACGGACCCACCTGTCCCGATTAAAATCCTACATGGGTTTTCACGGGTAATATTTTCCTTCAAGCACTGGGAAATATACTGNGAAATTGAAGAAGTTTCTTCTTCATTTAAGGAGAGTTTCGGATTTGAAATAAATTGGTTGGTCAGTGTCACGGCACCAAGGGGTAAACTCTTTACAGTTCTTAAATTGCTTTTGCTGAATTCAATCATTTCCATACTGCCCCCTCCAAGATCGAATGCATGAAATTCATCAAGATTTTTGAGTTTAGGATCGGAGCAAATTCCAAATGCAATCCCGGTCGCTTCTTCTTTTCCAGTAAGTATTTTCAGTTTTAGACCGGTTTTTTCGAATATCTTTTTCCTAACCATAGCAGAGTTTTTAGCCTTTCTTAAAGCTTCAGTTCCGACAATACAGAAGCGGGCAGGATTAAATTTTACCGCTTCGAAGTGAAGTTTGCTTACCGTCTTAATAATCCGATCAAGACCAGTTTCAGAAAGGTGATCATTTTTATCCAATAAAATCCTACAAGGCAGGCTCTTTTGAAAAATAGCTTCCACTTTTTNACCTTCCGATCGATTGGCGACTAGNAGTTTCGAGGTGTTCGAACCCAGATCAAGAATGGCAACTTTATGTTTCGCTGTATTCAAAAGAATAACCTCTAGGAGCTATGATAACGGTAAATTCTCCTTTTGTACTCCCAGAGTTCATACGATCAATAACTTCTACCATCGGTCCACTAAGAATGGTTTCGTGAACCTTCGTAAGTTCTCTAGCAATGCAAATATATCTTTCCTCTTCAAATAAATCTTGAAAAATGCCCATGGTGCGAATGATTTTATACCTTGATTCGTATAAGATTATCGATCCAGAGAAGTCACTCCATTTTTGCAAAAGCTTACTCGCCGCNACTTTTTTCTTTGGAAGAAATCCGAGAAATAAAAATTGATGCGTGGGTAGACCTGATGCACAAAGTGCAGTGATTGCGGCATTGGGACCTGGTATCGGAACGACTTCAATACCGGACAAGTGGCATTCTCGAACTAGGCGGAAACCAGGGTCACTAATCGTTGGCAAACCTGCGTCTGAAAGGAGAGCAATGTTCTTTCCCTGTTTAATTTGATTCGTAAGAAAAGAGGCCTGTTTTTTTTCGTTCTCTTCACGATATGAAACCAATGGCTTTTTAATCGAATATCGAGAGAGTAGCTTAGAGGAGACTCTGGTATCCTCACAAGCTACAAGGTCGCAATGATTGAGAGTTACTTCAGCTCGTTTTGAAAAGTCATCGAGGTTACCAATTGGAGTTGCTACCAAAAACAATTTTGCTGGTGAGCAATGAGAAGGCATCACCTAGAGGAGGTCTAGCTTATTTAGCAGTGGTTTATCGAAGGCCACCACGATCAAAACCTCCAGGGAGGCTATATTCCCAACTTGCAGGGCGACCTTGGGGCATGCGATCATCATCGGGTGATGCAGTAAAACAACCTGTAATTGCAAAAGGGATCAACAATATCGTGAACTTTGCAACCCTTTTAAAAATAAGCGATTTCATATCCAATTACAATTTTTCTTCGTCTGGAACCACATGAATATTATCTCCTGGTCTTAATTTATCCGGAGTACCAAAGTGGGGTAAAATGTAAGCGAGCAAAAAGCCATCCCGTGCACTTTGTACCTTAATCCTAGCGGCTTTTCGTTGGTCCTTCCATAGGGTAAATACATTACCCTGCTCAACCCCTCTTTCAATCCCGAGGGGAAGGAGGATCATTCCAGTTCTATTGTCGATCCTCGATATGGTCGAAGGTGCACCAATTTCAGAGATTTCTTTAGATTGATTGACTGCAATGATTTCGGCTTGAGAGAGTACTGGTGGAGCATCAGATTTTACAATGAATGGNTTTGCNTTTTCTTTTTTNTTTTCATCCACGACTTCCCCGCCGGATTGTTTTGCAAGCATCTCTTGGGTCGCTTCTTCCCGTCCGCGATTGTATTCCTTAACTAATTGGGCGTTGGCCTTGCTTAGTTCTCTTTTGTGATCTTCATTATTCTGCTGCAGGGTAACTTCGTGTTGCTTTTGGTCATCTTGCGTTTTCTGTTGTAAACTAGAAACTTGATCCTCGAGTACCCCCATTTTAGTTGTACTTGCTTCTTTGAAAGCTGCAGCCTCTTTTTTCTCATTATCCAAATCTGCTTCCAATCCCTTGACCTGCACGGTTAAATCAGAAACTTCATCTTCAAATTTTTTTCTTTCTTCTTGTTCACGGGCAAACAAATTTTGAAATTCTCGAAGTTCAACATCTCGATTAACCAGCATCGTCCTGAGTTTATTAATTTCAGTAAATTTATCATGGCGATCTTTATAAAACATCCCAATCACGGTTCTAAGTCTATTTTGTCTTGAAACTCCGTTTGTGATGGTGCCATCATCGTTCTTGACATCATTCTTTGGGAATTTGGTTTCATCTTCAAATGGATCCTTGAAGCCAGCAGGTGCCTCTAATTTTACACTAGGGTTGCTGATCCATCTTTTAGAGTCTTTATCCCAAAGCAAAGCTTCGGGCCCAAATTCTTTAGTAAGTATTTCTAAACTATCTCGATAATCAGGGTTGCGGAGTAAGGCATCTTCAGAAGTCCTCAGGTCAGAAATAGCTTGTTCGAGAGGATTGTCCGCTCCTTGATCAATTTGTTCATTCGCATCAAAGACATCACTGACGATGCTTTTCTTTGAAGAAACATCCTTCCATTGGGCTTCTTTGGAAGACTGAAGAATGGTGTAAGCATTATCAACAGTCTCATCCAAAAAAGAATGAGACTGGTTTTTCAAAGTATCCCATTTCAACCAGAGCACCCCGGCAAGAGCAAGTAGGCCAAGTAAGCTAAGCAATCTAAAGAGGACGGAAAGGGCTTTCATAATTTATCAATAATTTGTAAAAATTCAGTTCATGCAAGGATTATCCACTCAATATTTTGTAGATTCTGATAAGATTATGCTTAAAAGACACGAACTTGAAAAATTTGAGCTCTTTCAATGCCATTCGTTGAAAGAATTTCAATCTCCAGAGAAGCGGTTTCTATTTTTTCAAATTCATGGATAACTAAGGGTTTTTGGTTATTCCTGACTTCAATGATTTTTTGTCCATGTCCATTATTATCTGTGTAAAAGAGATTGTAATCTTTGACGATGGAACGAAGAGCATTGCTCGAATTAGACTTGGGGAAATTTGAATAATAATAATTA